>JAGWMQ010000049.1 GCA_028873125.1 Verrucomicrobiota bacterium
TTAAAAACGGTGAATGGAATGAAACGCAAGCCATCGCGCCTCGTCATCTTTTTGTCGGTCTTCATTGACTTGATCGGTTTTGGGATCGTGCTGCCGCTGCTGCCGGGCTACGCGGAGGATTTCGGGGCCAAGAGTTTCGTCATCGGGGCCATCATCGCGTCGTTTTCGCTGATGCAATTTCTCTTTGCGCCGGCCTGGGGCCGATGGTCCGATCACATCGGCCGCCGACCGGTCATGCTCATCGGCAACCTGGGGGCGGCCGGTTCCTACGCCCTGTTCGCTTTCGCCTCCGGCCTGCATGGGGCGGCGGCCTTGGGATGGATTCTGGCCTCGCGCGTGTTCGCCGGGATTGCCGGCGCGAACATTTCGGTGGCCTCGGCTTACATCGCGGACATTTCGCCTCCGGAAAAACGGTCGGCGGGCATGGCCTTGATCGGCACCGCGTTTGGCTTCGGCTTCGTCTTGGGTCCGGCCGTGGGCGCCTTCACGGCGGACCACTTCGGCAAGACGGGACCGGGCTGGGTGGCCGCCGGTTTTTGCGCGGCGAATTTTATTCTGGGCTGGTTCATTCTCGGCGAGAGCCGGCAGCCTGGCTCGACGCCCGCCGCGGCCCGGCCCAAATCCACACAATGGGGCCACACGCTCCGCCAGCCCGTGGTCGGCCTGCTCATCGGCATCTTCTTTCTGGCCACGTTTTGTTTCACCTGTTTTGAATCCACGTTTCCGTTGATGCTGGGACCGCAGGCGGCGGCGCGTTTTGGCCTCAAGAGCCGGGACCAAGTGGGCTATCTTTTCTCCTACGCGGGCATCATCACGATCTTCGTGCAAGGCGCCGTCCACCCGCTGGTCAAAATCTTTGGCGAACCCCGACTGATTTTCGCCAGCCTGGTCATTTTCGCGGCGGGCCTGACGGCGTTGCCGTTCCAAAGCCATCTCGCCGGACTGCTGATCGCCCTGGCGGTGCTGGCCATCGGTTCGGGGTTGAACCGCGCGCCGGTGTTCGGCCTGATCTCGCTCAAGTCGTCACCGCACGAACAAGGCGCGAATCTCGGCGTCGCCCAGAGCTTCGGCAGCCTGGCGCGCATCGCGGGGCCGATTTTCGCCACCACCCTGTTTTTTCTGCGACCCGCCAAGCCCTCGCCGGAATTGCCCTACGTGGTCTGCGGCGGCCTCGCCTTTCTGACGGCATTGCTCGCGTGGCAGTTCCTTTGCCGGAAAAATTCCTCGCCGGCCGCCGTCGAATCCCGCAAGGCTGGACAAGCGCTGGATTGATCGCCCGCCCCGGCGCTCAAGCGGCGAATCCGTTTTGTTGTCAGCCGCTTGAGCCATGGCTCGGAGCGACGGAACTCGATGCGTGACCGGCACCGTGGATGCGGCGATTGGCTGACGTTTCGCGGTCCTGAAGATCGCCCGCTTGCCTCACGAGCCAGCCCAGGAGGGCAAACGCCGTCCACGCCACGGCCGGAATGTAAAGTCCGAACTCAAACGTTTCCTGCAGGCTCCAGCCCAGCAATCCCAGCCAGAGGCAAAACGTCTCCGGGTTGCGCGTCGCCGCCAGTTTGCGCCCGGCCCAAATCAGGCTGCCGGCGATGAAAATCAGATAGGCGAAAAATCCCGGCAGACCCGAGTCCGACGCCTGTTCCAGGTAATCATTGTGCGTCAGCCGCGCCATTTCCGCCTCCGGCCGCTTGATTCTTTCGTAAATGACGCCGAAGGTTCCCGGTCCGCTGCCCAACAGGGAAGAACGTTCGACCGTTTGCAGGGCCGCCCGCCAGCAGTCCAGCCGCGCGACGACGCTGGTGGCCCCCTTTTCAAAATATGCCGAATACTTGACCGCGAAGGCCGCCAGCCCGAAAATCAGCGCGGCGCCCGTCAGCAGGATTTTCAGCCGCCGCGAAAACGGCAGGCGCAACAACGCGACTCCGCCCAAAACCAGCATCAGCAGCCAGCCGCCCTTGGACCCTGACCAGTACAAACACGCCAACCCCGCCGCGCCGACCACTCCGGCAACCAGCCATCGGGTCGCGACGGGCCAGCGACGGTTGTTGCCGAACACCGCCAGCGCCGGCGGCAACAGGAGCAGCAGCGCGCCGGCCAGCGTGTTGGGATAGAACAAGGTCGAAAAGATCCGGTTGCTGGACATTTTCTTCAGGTATTCCGGCGGGACGGACTTGAGTTGCGGGTAAATGTAGGCCCAAAAATATCGGCGCGTCTCGGCCAGTCCGCCGAAGTGCTGCTGAAGTCCCACCACCAACACGACGATGAACGCGCCCAGCACCCCCAGCCAGAACGGACGGTGTTCCCGGACGCGGCCCAGCGAAAAATAGCCGAGATAAAAACAGGCGCCGCAGGCGCTGAATTGGGCCAGCGCCGCCCGTGACAGCGGCGCGCTCACCGTGCCGGCCGCCGCGAGGAACTGCCAGCCCAGCCAGGCCAGCGGCATCGCCAGCAGCCATTTGGGCGCGCTGATCTTCCAGTCCGCCACGACCAGCCCCGCCACGGCCACCGCCCCCAGCAGTCCGTAGCCGATGGCCAGCGGCCAGCCGGCGATCATCCAACCGTAGAAATTATCCGGCCACGTGACGAGTTTCTCCAAAATGGCGGGGTTGCCAAATTTCAACAGGGAAAGCCCAAGCAAGGCGCCGAACAACGCCGCGAACGTCCGCGCCTCCTCGCCGCCGCCCGGCCGGCGCGGGGAACTCAGGCCATTTCTCTCCGCGCCCATGATAAATTTAATTTTAAAAATTCTGTTGACACATTTTTCAGATTTAGATAGTTAATTGCTCAATCAGATGAAACGGAATTCTAATGCATCGGGCGGCCTTGCGTTTTCCTCGTCGTCAATTCCAGCCCGGAGCCTCTGCGCCGGCGGATCGGCTGCCCGGCTTGAGCGGTTCGCGGCCGCCGCGGAATTCTCCCGTTCACCGGCGGGCTTGTCGAGTTCTTACGGACGGCCTCCTGGCGCCCTCCGCCGGAACGATGCAGTTGAAATGAGGACTCTACAATGAAATCGGAATCCGCAGCCATTCCACCTTGATCGTCTGAACGAGCATGTCGAAGGGATTCGGACGGGCAACCACGAAGAATCAACTTTATGAAAACTCCATTTCTAACCGGCGCCATGCTGGCGGCAACAATCATTGGAAACCAGGGCCTGTACCTTGTCTCCGGCGCACAGGCCATCACGCAGTCCACGGACGGCGGGCCGCTGGCAACCTACGAAGACGCCGCCGCGGCGGTCCAACGCGACGCCTTCAGTTACGGCGCCACCGTCTTCGCCAAATTTTCCGGCGCCGACACCGACAGGTGCTACCGGTTCCGGTGGTTCAATCCCAACAACCAACTGGCGGCGGAACACGACGTTCATGCCGAAGGGGAAGTGGTGATGGACATGTTTACGGTCCCTTCCGCCGGCCCGAGCGGAGCCTGGACCCTCAAAATTTTGGAGGCCACGGCGGACAGCGCCGCTCCAGACTGCCCTTCCACTTACAACCCTCTGTCACCCCAGGCGACATTCGAGGTGGCCCGCGCGGCCATGGTCGGGGCACAGGCCGCCGGCGGCGTGGGCGGTGACGCGTATGTCGAGGACAAAACCCCGACGACCCCGCATGACGGGCCATTGATTCTCGTTGAGCGAATGAACTCCGCCGGCCAGGAGACCAGCCGCGGCCTGGTGCGTTTTGAACTTGCGGGCACAGGAATCTCCGGCTCCGTGGTGGAAGCGGAGCTGCGCTGGAGGGAGACGGCCGGACCGGACGCGACGCAGACCTTGGAAGTCCACCGTGCCTCCTCGACCTGGCAGGAGAGCACGGTCACTTGGGACACACAGCCGGATTTCGATGGCCGCCCCACGGACATCCAGAGTGCGGGTCTTGGCGCGGGAGTAACCCGTTGGGACGTGACCGGAGACGTGAACGGTTTTATCAACGGTTCGTTTCCCAACTACGGTTGGCTCATCAAGGACGGCAGCGAAGGCGGCGACACCGGAGACCTGAAAACGAGGTTTCCTTCCACCGCGTCAAGCACGACGGACAAGACCCGTTGGCCGGTGTTGCTGGTGGACTACAACGACCTGGTCATCGCGGGTCCGACAAACGTCATCGTACGCAACGATCCCGGTCAATGTACCGCGTCGGTCACTTTCACGGCGAACATCAGTGGCGGCGTCGCCCCGGTGGCCGTTGCCTGCGAAGTGGGCGACACGCCGATTGTTTCGCCACACGTTTTTCCGGTCGGCACGACCATGGTCAAGCTCACCGCCACAGATGCGGCGGGCTATACCGCCACCACCAATTTCACCGTCACGGTCATGGACACCGAGGGACCGGTGCCGGATGTGGCGACTTTACCGACGGTCACCGGCGTGGGATCGGCGGCGATAGCCTCCGCGCCAACGGCCACCGACCAGTGCGCCGGACCGGTCACGGGCACGACCACCGATCCGATGACCTATAATGTGCCGGGGACTTATACGGTGACCTGGCGTTACGACGATGGCCACGGCAATATCGTGGCCCAGACCCAGACCGTGATTGTGACCGCGTCGCAAACTCTGCCGCCGGACCCGGCCGCCGTGGCGCCGCCGTTGGATCGGTCGGCGGCCACAACACTCGAAGCGGCGACGGCCTTTCTTTACACCGGCCCCAATCC
Organism: Verrucomicrobiota bacterium; assembly: GCA_028873125.1. Taxonomy (GTDB): domain Bacteria; phylum Verrucomicrobiota; class Verrucomicrobiia; order Limisphaerales; family UBA11358; genus UBA11358. Next base: position 4,651 of record JAGWMQ010000049.1, read on the forward strand.
CATCCAAACCAATGTCGCCCCCGGAACCATCAAGCCGGTCCGCGCGGCGGTCTTGCGCGGCCGGGTGGCCAAGAAGGATGGTTCCCCGCTTTCTGGCGTGGCGATCACCGTCCTGAATCATCCGGAATTTGGCAGCACGTTGAGCCAGTCGGACGGCCTGTTCGACCTGGCGGTCAACGGCGGCGGTCCGCTCACCGTTTCTTACGCGGAGTCCGGTTTTCTCCCCGTCCAGCGCCAGGTCAACGCGCCGTGGCAGGATTACACGTGGGCGCCGGGCGTGGTCATGCTCCCGCTGGACAGCCAGGTAACCATCGTGAATCTGAACGGGCCGGCGATGCAAGTCGCGCGCGGCAATCCCGTGACGGACGCCGATGGCACCCGGCAGGCGACGATGCTTTTTCCAGCCGGCACCGGAGCGACCCTGCAATTGCCGGACGGCACCGAGGAGCCGGTGGGCGCGCTCTCGATTCGCGCCACCGAATTCACGGTGGGCACGAACGGTCCGGCGGCGATGCCCGCGCCGCTGCCGCCCTCCAGCGGCTACACCTATTGTGTCGAACTCAGCGCTGATGAAGCCATAGCCGCCGGGGCGACTGCCGTGCGCTTCAATCAGCCGGTGATTTCTTACGTGGAAAACTTCATCGGATTCCCCGTGGGCACTCCCGTTCCCGCCGGTTATTACGACCGCGAGCGGGGCCAATGGGTCGCGTCCGAAAACGGACGGGTAATTAAAATTCTCTCGATCACCGGCGGGTTGGCCGATTTGGACGTGGACGGCAGCGGCGCCGCGGCGTCGGCCTCCCGGCTTGGCGCGTTGGGCATCACCGCGGCGGAGCAGGCTCAATTGGCCTCGCTCTACGCCCCGGGACAGAGCCTTTGGCGCGTGCCGATCACGCATTTGACGCCGTGGGATTACAATTGGCCGTATTGCCCGCCGGCCGATGCAACGCCGCCCAACCAGCCCAAGCCGAAGGCGGATAAGCCGATTAAGGATTCGTGTGAAGGCAAAGGTTCCATTATTGAATTGCAGAACCAAATTCTGCGTCAAACGATCGGCCTCGTTGGCGTGCCCTTCACGCTGAACTATTCCAGCGATCGCGTTCCGGGACGCACCGCCGCCAACACGCTGACCATTTCCTTGAGTGGCGCAACTGTTCCGGCAAGTCTCAAGCGAATTGAACTGGAGGTCTCGGTCGCCGGACAACCCACCCGGCAGACATTTCCGGCCGCCACGAATTTGACAACGACTTACACCTGGGACGGAAAAGACGCTTACGGGCGAGCCGTTCAGGGCCAGCAAGCCGCGACCGTGCGAATCGGTTATGTCTATCCCGCAATTTACCAGCAGCCGGATCAAACCGGCCGCAGCTTCGCGGCACTGTCGGGCGTTCCCATGACCGGAGGCCGCGCGGGCGACGTTACGCTCTGGCAGGAAACAAAAGAAGTTGTCGGGTCATGGGATGCCCGCTCGTCCGGTTTGGGAGGCTGGGACCTGAATGTTCACCATGCGTATAGCCCGAATGGAAAGACGATTTATTACGGCGATGGCGAGCCGCGTGACGCGCAGGTCCTCAATCGGGTGATTGACACTATTCCGGGCTTGGAACTCCAGTATATCGGGATTGGCGAAGGGATGGCAACGGGCCCGGACGGCAGCTTATATGTAACTGACACATACGACTGCCGAGTCCTTCGAGTTTCACCGAATGGCACTATTACCACCGTGGCAGGTGGCGGAACCTATTACGCCGATGGAGTACCAGCGACAGAGGCGGGTTTTGGATGGATAACAGACGTCGCCTTGGGCAAAGACGGTTCGCTTTACATCGCAGGAGGAGATGATGATCCCCGACTCCGGCGCGTGGACACCAATGGAATTATCTGGACGGTGGCCGGAAACAGCACCTATCCGACTGGTGGCTCTGATGGGGATGGAGATCTTGCGGTGAATGCGCCAGTTAGCCCGGAACTAGTTGCGGCTGCCCCTGATGGAAGTTTGTATATCGAGGAGCGTCTCTGGGGTTATGGGGGAGAAATTGGGGAGCGAATCAGAAAAATTGGAAACGATGGGTATATCCACACGATTTTTCAAACTGAATTTGGTCCCTCCAGCGGCGACGGCGGCCCTTTGAGTCAAGCCCAAACGGGTCGGATTTATTCCATAACCATTGGTCCCGATGGCAGCCTCTATCTGGCAGATCTTGCTAATCATCGCATTCGTCGTGTTGGGGCCGACGGAATTATTACGACGGTGGCAGGGAATGGGCAATGGGGTGGCGTATGGTGGGATGGCAGGGAATGGGAGTTAGATTTCTTGGAGGATGGATTGCCAGCCACGCAGGTTGCTCTCGGCGGTCCGGAGGGACTGTTTGTTGGCGCCGATGGATCTTTATATTTTTGGGACGACGCTTGGAGACGCATCTTTTGTGTCGGAACCGACGGCATCCTCAAGACCATCGCTGGCAACGGCGGTTGGCCGGATTCTGACGACGGCGGCCCAGCCGGCGCGGCTCAAGTTGCACCTGTTGACTGGAACAGTTTGACAGTCGCCCCGGACGGCTCGCTTTATTTTGCCACTTGGGACAATACCGTCCGCCGCGTGACTCCATTGCTGCCGGGATTCTCGGATTCCGAAATCGTGCTTCCCTCCGAAGACGGCAGCGAGCTTTACGTGTTCGATCCCTACGGAAAGCATCTCCGCACCGTGGACACGCTTACCGGCAACGTCCTTTATCAGTTTGGCTACGATGCGACAGGCTTGCTCGTCACGGTGACCGATCTGGACAACAACGTCACCACCATCGAACGTGACGCCTACGGAAATCCCACCGCCATTGTCGGGCCTTACGGCGCGCGCACCAGCCTGTGGCTGGACGCCAACGGCTATCTGAACGCCATCCAAAATCCGGCAAGCGAGACCGTGCAGTTCACCTATTCGGCTGATGGGTTGATGCAGACCCTGACCGATGCACGACAGCATACCCACCACTTCACCTACGACAGCCTGGGCCGCCTGGCGCAGGACACCGATCCGGCCGGCGGCTTCACGCACCTGGACCGCGCGGAATGGACGGATGGTTACGAAGTGACCAGCGCGACTGCGATGAATTATGTTTCCCGATACCGCGTGGAAGATATGCCCGCGGGCGAACAGCGACGGATCAACACCGGCGCCGACAACGCGCAGACCACCAACATCATTGGCCCGGACGGTCTGACCACGACGTTCTCGCCGGATGGCACTTTTAGCAGCGTGCAGCAAGGCCCCGATCCGCGCTGGGGCATGTTGGCGCCGCTGCCGCAAACGATGACGGAACGGCTGCCGAGCGGCCTCACCTCCACCGTCACCACCGAACGCGCCGTCACTCTGGCCGACCCGGCCAATCCGTTGAGCCTGACCAGCCAAACGGACAGCGTGACCGTGAATGGCCTGCCCTTCACGAGCGTTTATGACACCGCCACGCGCACCATCGCCACCACCTCGCCCCTGGGCCGGCAAAGTGTCAGTTTGTTGGACGCTCAGGGCCGGGTCATTCAATCTGCCATCCCTGCCGTCGCGCCGGTGAACTTTCAGTATGACAGCCGCGGCCGGCTCCAGACCGTGTCGCAAACCGCGGACGGTCAGACCCGCACCGTCGCTTACACCTACGACCAGACCCAAAATGGCGGCCCTTCCTCGGGGCGGCTGATCGCCGTTACCGATTCGCTCAATCGCACCGCCACGTTCAGCCACGATCCGAACCTGTCTGGGCGCGTCGTGCGTCAAACCTTCCAGAACGGGCGGTTCATCGAGTTTCAATACGACGCCAACGGCAACCTCACCGGGGTGACACCGCCGCAGAAGCCGCAGCATCTGTTTGACTTCAACGCGGTGGATCTGCTGCAGCAATACACGCCCCCGCCGGCGCCGCTCACCGGAAACATTTTCACCACTTACGAGTATAATCTGGACCGGCAGTTGACGAAGATCACCCGGCCGGACGGCCAACTGATCCAATACATTTACGACCCGCAGATCGGGAGATTGGACCACATCAGCCTGCCGTTTGACGAGCAAATCAGCTTCCGCTACAACGGCCCCGGCTGCGGTTGCTCGGGTGTGGGCCGGCCCAGTGACGTGACCTTCAACGCGGTGGACTACACCGGCGCCATCCATTACGATTACGACGGCAGCCTGGTCACGGGCGTGACGTGGTCCGGGCCGGTGGCCGGCAGCGTGAACGCGACTTACGACAATTTCCTGCGGGTGAGTGCGCTCTCGGTCAACGGCGCGAACCCGGTGAGCTTCGGCTATGACGACGATGGCCTGCTGACTCAGGCCGGCGGCCTGATTTTGGCGCGCGACGCGCAGAACGGACGGTTGACGGGCACAACGTTGGGCGAAGTGAACGACAGTTGGACCTACAACGGGTTTGGTGAAGCGCAAAGCTACACGGCGCGCGTGGGCGGAGACACGCTTTACGCCGTCAGCGTCATCCGCGACAGCGGCGGCCGCATCACCACCAGGACCGAGACCATCGGCGGTGCGACCAGCGAGTATGGTTACCTCTACGACCCGGACCGGGGCTGGCTGACGGATGTTTCGAGCAACGGCGTGCCCGTGGCGCACTATGACTACGACGACAACGGCAACTGCACGCACGTCCTGACACTGGATCGTGAAGTGAACTACGCGGCGGCCGACGACCAGGACCGCATCCTGGGTGCGACGGAGACATTGGCCGGACAGGGTCCGCAGACGGTCGGTTGGACTTACACCGCGAACGGCGAATGGCTGACCAAGACGGTTGGCGCCGACACGACCGGTTACGGCTACGATGCACAAGGAAATCTCCGGCAGGTGCGTCTGCCGAAGGGCACACAGATTGAATACGTGCTGGACGCGACAGGCTGCCGGATTGGCAGGGCAGTCAATGGAACGCTGGTGCAGGGCTGGCTGTATCAGGATCCGCTCAAGCCGATTGCCGAATTGGACGGGGCGGGAAATGTGGTGAGCCGTTTTGTGTATGCCGGCAAGGCCAACGTGCCCGAATACATGCTCAAAGGCGGTGCGACCTACCGTCTGATCACCGATCAACTGGGCAGTGTGCGCCTGGTGGTGGATGTCTCGTCCGGCGCGATTGCGCAACGCATGGACTACGACGAGTTCGGCCGGGTTTTGAGCGACTCCAATCCTGGTTTTCAACCCTTCGGCTATGCCGGCGGCCTATACGATCCGGACACCGGCCTGGTCCATTTCGGCGCGCGAGACTATGATTCGGATTCCGGCCGCTGGACCAGCAAGGACCCAATTGGGTTTGGCGGCGGAGACGCGAATCTGTACACGTATGTCGCCAATGACCCATTGAACCTTATTGATTCGCTGGGACTGATGGATTGCAATTTTGCTCAAGGAATAATTGCTCACATGGAAGGCTTGATTACGGGGGCTATCCAGTCCATGGGGGCCGGTGGTCCCATTCAGGAAGTGGCCCACAATGCCGACCGGATGTGGCTGCTCGCTGCTGCCGGTGAAGTGGCACAAGGCATAAGCACTATCGGATTTTTAGCCAGCGATTTGGTGGCCAGTACCCCGGCACTATTTCAACAAGGGGGAAAGGAGTATGTAATTTCCGCAAGAGGCTTGGCTCGGGCGAAAGGGACTTCGACATATTACTACACTTTAAGAAGGGCCGTCGCAAAACAAAAACAGGTTGGCGTGGAAACTGCTGAAATAGAGGCAGGGACAGATTTAGCAAACGACGTTGTGTCAGGTGGAGCGAGTCAACTCACCGGTCTGCCGATTGACATCATGAACGAAGCTGAAGCTGTGTCTGAGAGAGAAGTGGAAATGGCAAATGAAATGTCAGCCTCGACATACCATACCGTTCGGCATCTACAAGGACAGCTAGCCGGCATGTTGAACACGTATAAGAAGAATTGTTGCAATAATCCGTGAATTCAAAATATCCATATGGCCTCGGTCCTGGCGGGAAATGGTTGATTTTCTCCGTAGCTTTTTGGGCCGTTGCGACCATCATATTTACAAGCGTCGGCTTTGGGAGATTCGATGAAATGGAGCTTAGGATTGGAACAGCGGCCACCTTATGTGTTATCTGGGGAACAATTACTGGGATCGGGATCGTCGCTATGATTGTCTATAGCCGCCTGTCCCAGCAATTGGCGATGTGGCTTGGAGTTATAGGCTGGATCGTGACGGTTTCTTTGGGCTATTGGTTTTTTGGGTTCGGGCCAGGCGCATTTGGGCATAATTGATTTTTTCCCTTCTTCAGCTACTCGTGGCTTCTTCGTCACCTCCGGTTTACATCCCGCTGAACACCTGCTCGCCGCCGAGATGGCCTTGATAGGCCAGAGCGGCCACGAAAACGGCGCCCAAAACCAAATAAGAGATTGTGGCCCAGCGGCCCTGCCGGAGCAGCTTCCAGCGCCAGGCAAACAGCACGCACAAAACCACCGCCAAGCCGGTTCCCAGCCACTTGTGAATGGTCATGCCGGTGACGCCGTTGTCGTCGGGCATCCAGAACAGCCAGCCGGTGATCGCGGTGAACGGCGTCATGGCCGTCGCGTAAAACAACGTCCACCACGCCGTGTGACGGAGCGGCTCGCTCTTGAGGAAACGCCCGAGGAAATCGCTGGCCACCGACACGGGCACCAGCGCGGCGGTGAAATTGACCAGGATCGGGTGCAGTTTCGTGGCCGAGACAAATTGTTTCAGCCCTGACAGAATTCCGGCGCCGAAAATGGGTTCAATCGATGTCATGTCGAGTCCCGGTCAGTGCTTGATTTCTCCGCACTTCGCCATCTCCTTTCCCAAATATGGATTATTCACGTCCTTGCCGGCCTGCAGCCAACCGGCGCGGGCCATCGGACAATAAACCTCCACATAAGCGCCCCTGGCGTTGTGATCGGCGAGATATTGGATGAGGGAGGCGCTCAACGGTTTGAACGCGGCGCGCGCCGATTTCAGGTTCCGGGTTTTGGCCAGCGATTCGGCCTCGGTGGCCACCACCGCCGGCATTGTCTTTGCGTCGGTCCGAACGGCTTTCGCAATGGCGCCGGCATTTTCGGCCACACCGGTCAACGAGTCGTCGGCCAGGGCAGTCTGAATCTTCAGGTAATTGTTGTAAACGGACTGCACGGGCCCGGCCAGAACGGGATTGTCCGCGGCACGCGCGCCGATGCTCCATAACAGTCCAAGTCCAATTGCGGCGGCAGACAGGATGATTCTCGCAGACTTCATAAATATGCTCTCCTCAATTTCTCTTAATGTTCTCGGTTTGATTTGGGCGTCCAACGCGGTTGCCACTCCTTATACTACACTTGTGCCGGCAAAATCACTCAAGAATTTTCCACTGCCCGGGGAAAGCGCCGGCGCAACAGATGCCCGCACGCGGAGGCGGCTTTGAGTGTGAATTCTTTCAGCCACCGCGCGCAAAAATGGCCAACGCCGGCAGGAGGTTCCCACCAGGAACCTTCATAATCCTTGACTCCGAGGAGGGCCTGAAGGCGAAACCGTTGTTGGCATCCCAATCGCTTCAAGACATTCGTGCGGCCTTTTTTGTGCGCATTTTATCTTTTCGCTTTCGGTCTGGCGCGGGCGGCGCAACCGGCACCGGTGATTCCGTTTGACTATCGCCAGGGATTTTTGTGGATTCAGGTGCGGATCCCGCAATCGCCCTGGCCCCTGCATTTTATTTTCGACACCGGCGCGGGTGTGAGCGTCATCAATGCCGGCACGGCGCGCGCGCTGGGCTTGAAAGCCGGCAATCGGATTGCGGTGCAAGCCGTTCACGCCACGCTGACCGGTCACTGGCCGGTCAGGCTGGCGGCAAATGCGGGCGGCGTCGCGCTGCCCTCCGAATACCTTGCGCTGGATTTGAGCCGGCTCGCGCGGGCCTGCGGGCGGCCGCTGGATGGGCTGCTGGGCGCGGATTTCCTTCAGGGCCGCGCGGTGCAAATTGATTTCGACTCCGGGCAACTGCGGTTTCCCGGCGCGGTGTGCGCGGCCAAATCCGACGCGGTGATTCCGCTGAAAATCTGCCACGGGGGCGGCTGCCTGGACGTTCCCGTTTCGGTCAACCACCGGAAGCCGCAATGGATGCGGCTGGATACGGGCTGCGCCACGGCGTTGCAATGGGTAACGGCGGACCCAAGCACGCCGACTGCCACCGCCAAAACCGCGGTCGCGCTGACTGAATTTTCCATTCCTCAAACGGAAACGACGGTGGCCATGGGCGGAATCCATTTTGAGCGGGTGGCGACCGGCATTCATCGCCAACCCATCTTCCCCGGCGAATCCGGGCTGCTGGGCAACGGCCTGCTCGACCGCTTCAAAACCGTCACCCTGGATTTCAAGGCCCGACGGCTTATCTTGGGAGACAGGAGGTCGCCGGATTGATTCCGGTGCGCTTCGAGTTCTCCCGCTTCATAAGCTGTTCAACAACAACGGCGCACGCGTGGTTTCGAGAAGTTTGAGGGATTCGCCAGCGCGCGGGGTAAAACGGACAGAACTTCGGCGCAATGAAGCGCCGCCGAAAGCCAAAGAAAACGAAATATGAATACGCGAATCCTCCTCACCTTCGCCGCGGCTGCCTTGACCGTGGGCGCCATCAACGTCAGCGCCAGCGACGCCTTGCTTTCGCCGCGCGCCATGGGCAATCAAATCAAGCGCGTCTCCGGCATCGCCAGCGACCCGAATCTGATCAACACCGCCGGCCTCATCAGCATTGCGCCGCGCGCCGCGGGCAACCAGATTGCCCTGCTTGCCGGCACGAACAATCAAGTGAATCCCGCCATCACTTGCGCCAACAACATGCCCGGCAGTCCAAAGGCCATCCAAGCCTGCGTCGAACATCCCGGTGCGATGCCGCCCAGCGCGGTCACGGTCGCGCCGCTGAAGTAACGGCCGTCGCGCCTGGGCCTTCATGCGGGTTGTCCCGGCGCCGCGACTCGAATAAATTGCGGGCGGCGGGGAAGCTGCCCCGCCCGTGGAACCGATAAAAGAAAACATGAATCCCGACGACACACAGCTCTCCGCGTTACTGCGCCAGGGGCGCGTGTCGCCGGCGTTGCCGCCGCGCTTTCAGGAAAACGTCTGGCGACGGATCGAAGAAGCCGAAGCACCCCAGATATCCGGCTCGTGGCTGGACAGGTTTGCCTCGCTGGTGCTGCGCCCGCGATTCGCCTGCGCCACGGTCGCCGCACTGATGCTGGCCGGGGTTTTGCTGGGCGCCCGTCAAGGCGCACAGGCCGCCCGGCAGGAGGCCCAAGCGCGCTATGTCGCGTTGGTGGCGCCGAATCCGTTGCGCTGAAATCACATGAACCGTTCGCTGATTGTTGTGCTCGGCGCGCTGGCCGTCGGCGCGGCGGTTTTTGCCGGCTTCTATTTCGCCGCCCAGCGCGTCAGCCTCATCTACTGTGCCAATCCGGCGGACGATCTGAGCTGGTTGCGCGGGGAATTTCATTTGAGCGACGCCGAGATGGCGCGCGTCCGGCGATTGCATGAGAGTTACCTCCCGCAATGCGCCCGCATGTGCGCGCTCATCGCGGCCAAAAAAGCCGAGGTCCGGGCCGCACTTGCCAACGGAACCAACGTCACCGACGAGGTCCGGCGGGACCTGGCCGAGTTGGGCGAACTCCGCGCGCAATGCCAGGCGCAGATGCTCGGGCATTTCATCGCCGTGAGCCGGGCCATGCCGCCGGCGGAGGGCCGCCGCTATCTTGCTGAAATGGAAAAAATCACACTCGGATTCCACGAGGAAATCGAGCAATCCATGTCCGCCGGCCATGAGCACGGGTCCCGCTGACGGCGACGCCGCGGCGCGGGCCGACCGGGCGGACATGGAACGGTTGAAGGCCGGCCACGACGCGGCCCTCGACGATTTGATGGAGCGCCACGCGGCGCCGGTCTTCCATTTTCTCTGCCGGATGGTCGGCAATGAGGAGGACGCCAATGATCTGGCGCAGGAGGCGTTCGTACGGGTCTTCAAATCCCGCGGCACTTTCCGGCCCGAAGAAAAATTTTCCACCTGGCTTTTCACCATCGCCGCCAATCTGGCCCGAAATCATTTCCGCTGGCGCAGCCGGCATCCGGCCGTCTCGCTCGAGATGGAAGCGAAAGAGACCGGGCAGCCGCTGGGCGAGACCATTCCCTCCGGGTGTGCCGCTCCGAGCGAGCAGGCGCTGGCCGGGGAGCGTGACCGAGCGGTGCGCGCCTCCGTGGACCGGTTGCCGGAGGATTTGCGCGAGGCGGTGGTGCTGTGCGAATGGGAGGAACGCAGCGTGGCCGAGGCGGCGGCGATTCTGGACGCCACGCCCAAGGCCGTGGAAGCGCGGCTTTATCGCGCCCGGCGGATTTTGCGGGAGTGGTTGAAGCCTTGGCTGCAGGGCTGAACTTAAAAATGGCGGTTAAACCCGAAGACCGAAGTGAAATGGGGAAAGCACGCGCCTCGCGTGCCGTTTTCCGCGCCTCGCCGAAAACATCAAGCGCACCGAACCGTTCCGGGGATTCTCAAAGGCCATCGCGCGCCAAACCGCTGGACGCGTGGCGCGTCCAGCCACACCCGAGGCGGGTGTGCTCCCCAACTCCGGTTTTCGGGTTAAAGGCTTGACGGTTTGAAGCGGCGGTTGGACCGCACAATTTAACGCTTCACTTCTTCAACGCCTTTAACGAATCCGCCGAATCCAGCACGCGTTCGATGGCCGCAATGACCCGGCGCCGGACCGATTGCGGCTTGCCGGAGATGCGCGCGCCCGCCGCCGCCGGATGTCCGCCGCCGCCGAATTGCGCGGCGATTTCATTGACATTGACCCGGTCGCTTTTGGAACGCAGGCTGACCCGCGTCAGTCCCGGTTCCAGTTGCTCAAAGAGGCAGGCCACAATCACCGGTTCGATGGCGCGGATGTGGTCAATGAGTCCCTCCGTGTCGTCGCAGTCGGCGCCGGTGCGGCTGAAGTCGCTTTTGTCGAGGCTGAACCAGGCGATCTGGTCGCGGTGCGTGAGCCGGAACCGGCTGTAAACGCGCTTGAGCAGTCGCGCCCGCGGCAGCGAATACGATTGATAGACCTCGTCGCAGATTTTGGCGAGGTTGGCGCCGCGCCCGACCAGTTCGCCGGCCACGTGCAACGTGCCCGGGCGGGTCGTGGCGTATTGGAACGAGCCGGTGTCGGTGGAGACGGCGGTGAACAGGCAGTCGGCGATGGGCCGGGTGATCGGCCAGCGCGCCGCCTTGAGCAGGCGGTAAATCAATTCGCCGGTCGAAGGTTCGCGCGCCGAAACCCAGTTCATGTCGCCGTAGCGCGTGTTGCTTTCGTGATGGTCAATGTTGATCAACACCTTGCGCTGTGCGAGGCACGCACCGGCCCGGCCCAGACGCTCGAAACTGGCGCAATCGGTGGCGATCACGCAATCGAACCGGCTGCCGCGCTGCGGTTTTTGGAACAGGCCGTCGGCATCCAGGAACCTGTATTTTTGGGGAACGGAATCCTCGTTCCAGCAAGCGACGTGCTTGCCCTGGCCGCGCAGCGCCAGCGTCAGCCCCAGTTGCGAGCCGATGCAATCGCCGTCGGGCCGGACGTGACCGACGACGCAAACGGTCCGGCTCTCACGGAGGGCCTCGAGAATCCGGCCGATGATTTTCGGATACGCTTTCATGGTCAACGGAGCGCGGCGGATGAAAGGCGGAACGTCTTCATTCCTCGGCATCCCGCCCGGCGGGCGCCGCCTTTTCCAGTTCCTCGATGATTTGCAGCACCCGGTTGCCCCGCACGATGGAGTCGTCGCCGACGAATTTGAGCGTGGGCGTGAATTTCAGGACGACGCCGCGGGCGACCAGTCCCTGAATGCGCGCGCGATGTTCCGCGAGCCTTTGAAAGGCGCGCTTTTGCTGGTCGGCATTGCCCAGCACGCTGATATAGACCGTGGCGGACTTGAGATCGCCGGCCATGTCCACGTCGTTGACGGAAATGAGGCCGCAGTCGTTCACGTCGAAATCGCGGCGGACGGCCTCGCCGATCTCGCGCTTCAACAATTCGCGCACGCGCTGGAGTCTGTGTGAGGGCATGGCTGTTAAAACGTCAAAAGGTTGAAGCGTTGAAGCCTCGAAGTGTGGAGGCGGGCGACGCGGGCGGCGGAATCCGCTGCCACGCTTCACGCTTCGACCCATCCACGAAGATCAACGCCCTCATAGTTTCGCCGCCACTTTTTCAATCCCGTAACATTCAATCACGTCGCCCACCTGGTAGTCGCCGTAGCCGTCGAGGCGCAGGCCGCATTCCATGCCGGCGCGCACTTCGGGCACCTCGTCCTGAAACCGGCGAAGCGACTGGAGGATGCCCTCGTAGATCAATTCCTTGCGCCGCCGCACCCGCGCCCGGCCCTTGACGATGCGTCCGCTGGAGACCATGCACCCGGCCACCGGCGCCCCACGGGACAGCTCGAAAATCTGCCGCACCTCCGCCGCGCCAATGACGGATTCCCGGAGGATGGGCTCCAGCAGGCCCGCCATGGCGTCCTTCACCTCGTCAATCAGTTCGTAACTGATGGCGTAAAGTTTGATCTGGACGCCGGTGTGCTTGGCCTTTTCGGCGGCGGTGTTGTCCACACGCGTGTGGAATCCCAGGATGACGGCGTTGGAAGCGGAGGCCAGGGCCACGTCGTTTTCGGTGATGGTGCCCACGTCGCTGTGGAGAATTTCCAGCGACACTTTGTCGGACTCGATTTTCCGGAGCGCCTCGACGATGGCCTCGACGGAGCCTTGGGTGTCGGCCTTGACGACGACCTTGAAGACCTTGCTCTGCGCGGCTTCCAGCGAGGCGAACAGGTTTTCGAGCGTGATTTTGGTCCGCCCCTCCTGCTCCCGCGACTTGAGTTCCTGGGCGCGCTGCTCGGCCACTTCACGCGCGGCCCTTTCGTCCTCGACGACGCTGAATTCCAGCCCCGCCTCCGGCACGCCGTTCAGGCCGAGCACCTTCACGGCCACGGACGGTCCGGCTTCCTTGAGCCGAAAGCCCTCCTCGTTGATGAGGGCGCGGACGCGGCCAAAGTGTTCGCCGCACAAAATGGTTTCGCCGACGCGCAACGTGCCTTTGCGGACCAGCACGGTCGCCGTGGGACCGCCCGGTTCCACACCCGATTCAATGACGTTGCCCACGGCGCGGCGGTTGGGATTGGCCTTCAACTCCAGCAATTCGGCCTGGAGCAGAATCATTTCCAGCAGTTTGTCCACGCCCTGTTTGGTCAATGCCGACACGTCCACGAAAATCGTCTCGCCGCCCCAGTCGTCCGGCACCAGCCCCTTGTCCTGCAACTGCTGGCGCACCTTGAGCGGGTTGGCGTTGGGATGATCAATCTTGTTGACCGCCACCAGGATCGGCACCTTGGCCGCCTTGGCGTGGTTGATCGCCTCGAGGGTCTGGGGCATCACCCCGTCGTTGGCGGCGACGACCAGGACGACGATGTCCGTGACGTTGGCGCCGCGCGCGCGCATCGAGCTGAAGGCCGCGTGGCCTGGCGTGTCCAGAAAGGTGATCTGCGCCAGGCCTTTCTTGTGTTCGGGATGCGGCACCGAAATCGTGTAGGCGCCGATGTGCTGGGTGATGCCGCCGGATTCGCCGGCGGCCACGTTCGACTTGCGGATCACGTCCAGCAGCGACGTCTTGCCGTGGTCCACGTGGCCCATGATGGTGACCACCGGCGCGCGCGGTTTGAGTTCCTCCGGCTTGTCCTCGAAATCCAACTCGACCTTTTTCTCGACGGCGTGGACCACTCCGGCGCCGCGTTCGCGCTTTTCCACCTCGAACCGGAAGCCGTATTTGGCGCAAAGCTGTTGCGCGAACTTTTCGTCAATGGCCTGATTGACGTTGGCGAAGACGCCCAGTTCCATCAAGTCGGCGATGATCTTGAATGGCTTTTGCTTGAGTTGCGCGGCCAGCTCGCGGACGGCAATCGGCGGCTTGATGACAATGGTTTCGGCGTCCGCGGGCGCGACAAACTTGGGCTGGGACGCGGGCGCGGGCGCGGGCCTGGCCGGTTCGCGCGCTGCCGTTCTTTGGGCCGGTTTTCCGCCCGGTTTGTACGGCGGCGCCGGTTTGGGCGGCAATTTGACCGCACCGCCTTTTCCAGCCGTCTTGGGCGCCGGCCTTTGCGGCAGTTGGATGAATCCAATCTTGTCCCCGATTTTAGGAACGATGGGTTTGGGTGGCGGTGGTGTCGGCGGCGGCAACGACGGGACCGCCGGCGCTTCGGCGACCGGCTCGGACTGGGCTTCGGTCTTTGCCTCGACCTCCGGCGCGGGCGCTGGCGCGACCGGCGGCGGCGGGGGGGCGGTGATGACCACGACCTTTTCCTCGACGGGCGCGGGTTTGGGAGCCGGGATGACGGGTGCGAGCGGCGCGAATTTGGCGGCCAGTTCGGGGTGATCCTTGCAGAGTTGTTCTTCGAGCCACTCGGCGCTGATTTTGTCAAGCGAGCTCGACGGCACGCGCGCCGCGGCAATGCCCAGCGCCTTGGCCTTGGAGAGAATTTCCTTGTTCTCCAAGCCGTACTTTCTTGCAATGTCGTAAATCCGAACGGGCATAAAAAACCTTCCACGCCGCCGGCCAGGATGGGCAATCGGCCTTCATGGCTCAAATCGCGCGAACACGTTCTGTTCCGGCGCGTGACATAAATCTCAACTGTGAACCGGCGCGTCGCCGAGTTTCAAAGTGCGGCGCTCCGCCTCGGCGTGCGCCGCCTTCAAAACGTCCGCCGCCTTGTCGCCGATTTGCGCGATGCCGCTCAAATCACTCTCGTCGGCGGACAGCAAATCCTCCAGCCGGGTCAGGCCCGCGTGAACCAGCGCGTCGGCCTGCTCGCGGGCAATGCCCGGAATGGCCGCCAGGGATTCGATGGCCTCGGCCACTTTTTCCTCGAAGCCCTTGGCGACCACCCGTTCGGCGTCAATGTCCACCTCCCAGCCGGTGAGCTTGGCGGTCAGACGCGCGTTCTGGCCGCGCTTGCCGATGGCCAGGGACAACTGGTCCTCGGCCACGAGGATCTTCATGCGCTTGCGTGGTTCATCAATTTCAAAGCTCTTGAGCTTGGCCGGCGCCAGGGCGTTGGTGACGAAGGTGCGGATGTCCGGCGACCAGGGGATCACGTCCACCTTCTCGTTGTTGAGTTCGCGGACGATGCCCTTGACGCGCTGGCCGCGCATCCCGACGCACGCCCCCACCGGGTCCACTTTCGGGTCCCGCGAATGGACGGCCATCTTGGTGCGAAACCCCGGCTCGCGCGCGATGCCCTTGACTTCAATCGTGCCGTCGTTGATCTCCGACACCTCCAGTTGAAACAACTTGAGGATGAACCGCGGGTCCGCGCGCGACAAAATGATCTCCGGCCCGCGCTCGCCCTGTTCCACGGCTTTGACGTAACAGCGGATGCGCTCGCCCACCTGGTATTCCTCGGTGGGCACGCGCTCGCGGTTGGGCAGCAGCGCCTCGTATTTGCCCAGATCCAGGATCACGTCCGAGCGCTCGAACCGCCGGACGGTGCCGCTGACAATGTCGCCCACGCGGTCCTTGAATTCGGCGAAGATCAGCGATTTTTCCGCCGCGCGAATCTTCATCATCAGCGCCTGCTTGGCGTATTGCGAGGCGATGCGGCCAAAGCCCGCGGGCGTCACTTCCTTTTCAATTTCGTCGCCGACCTGGGCGTCGGGTTTCAGGCGGCGCGCGTCAAAGACGGAGATCTGGTCGTGCTTGGACACGACCTTTTCCGACACGATCAATTTGGCGAAGGCCTTGATGTCGCCGCTCTTTTGGTCAATCTCCACGCGCAACTCACGCGCCGGCCCGACCGCCTTTTTGGCGGCGGACAGCAACGCCTCCTGGACGGCGGCGGTGAGGACATCGCGGTTGATGCCCTTTTCGCGCTCCCAGAATTCCAAAACGGCCAAAAAATCAGCATTCATAAACTCGACGCGCGTCATTCGCGCGGGGAACAAAAAAGTCGGCAGATGTGCATCTTCCGACTTTGGCGGCTGGCGCGAACCAGCAAACTATCCCAATCTTAAAATCAGTTTATGTAGCCGCAGGCCAGGCGTCAAGCCCAAACCCAGGAAAATTGCGGCGGGCGATTCTCCGGCCCGTTCCACGACGTCGGCACAGGTGCGGGGCAGGCACTGAACGCGCCGGCGAGCGTCGTCCGGCCCGCGGCCCAACGGTCCGTCCATGGCCGTAGATTGAAGCCCTTCGCGAAACGGCGAATTTCCGGCGTCGCTCAGGATGGCGCGCCCAGTTGCAGGCGCGGGTCGGATTCCAACAGCGTCTTGAGGTTCGGCCAGTTGGCCTGGTTCATGTCGTTGAAGGCGTTCAGATAAACCGCCGTGACTTCGGCCGGGTGTTTGGCCAGCAGCGTTTCAACCGCCGCCTTCAATGTCGCGTCGTCCATGCTCGCCGGCAGGTCCTCGGCCACGCCGTCCTCGTTTTTGATTTCCAGCGCGTTCAGAAAATCCGCCAGCAGCGCCTGGTGCTTTTTCACCAGCCAGGCGCGGAGGAGGCCGCCGGCCGCCGCATCGAGCGCCGGGCGCGACAGCGAGGCGATCATCTCCGAATGCTGTTGCGGCCGCGGCTGGCGCTCCAGAAAGACCGGGCGCAGGTGCCGCGCCTGCGCCACGGCCGCCAATGTGGCCTTGTAGGTCGGCTTGTCCGACTCGTGGGCAAAGGCGACGATGTCGTTCGCCAGGGCCGGCGACATGAAACCGAAAAGTTCGTGGGAGGTCAGCATAAACAAAATCAAATGGTCATGACGGAAATCCTGTCTTTGACGGCCAGCCGCTCACAGGCGTCGCGTTCGAGCAGCAACGTTTTGCCCGCTTCAAGGGCCAACACCGAAACGCCCGAACGCGCGCAGGTCTCCAGAGTCTGCCGCCCCACGCAGGGAATGTCAAAGCGCATGTCGTGATGGAGCTTGGCCACCTTGACGGCCACCGCGCCGCCGTTTTTGCCGGCCAGCCCGCCGCCGCGCACCAGGCATTGGTCCGTCCCCTCGAACGCCTCCACCGCCAGCACCGCTCCGTTTTTGACCACCACCGTCTGGCCGATCTCCAGCCGCGCCATTTCCTTGGCGGTCCGCAGGCCGAACGCCACGTCGGACTCTTGTCCGGCGGTGAGTTTCGGGCCGAGGTGAAAACCGGCCTCCGGCATGAGCGGTTTGAGCCAGGGCGTGGCCTCAATCAATTCCACGCCGTCCTTTTTCAATTCATCGGCGATGGCGCCGAAGATTGTGTGCGCGTTTTTTTCCTTGAGCCGCAAGAGCAGCGCCATCGCGCGCAGGTCCGGACGCAGGTCGTAGAGGTTTTTGGGCGCAATCTGGCCGGCCATGACGCATTGCTTCACGCCGCGGCGGGTGAAGGCGGCGATCAATTTGGAAAGCTGGCCGACCTTGAGCCAGACCAGGTCGTCCACCAGCGGCATCAGGGCCGGATCGGTTTCGCCTTCTATGGCGACGGCCACCAGGCGCTGCACGCCGGCGGCGCGCGCCTGCCGGGCGAATTCCAGCGGCAGGGAACGGTTGCCGGCGATGAGACCGAGGACGGCGGGCGCGGTGTTCATCAACTGCCGGAGAATAATCAAACCCGTTTCATCCGCCAAACAAATACGCGGTTTGACACCGTGTTGATTCAACTCGATGCCGACCCCGGTCCAGTGGGAGCGGACTCCATTTGGCTCGAACCCGACGCTTCTTTGATCGAGCCGGACTTTTTTTGCCCCGGCGGCGAACCCATTTGCTTCGAGGCCGACCTTGATCGCCTCAAAACCGGCCTTCTCTGGCTCGGGGCCGGACTGAAAGGGGGTCGAAGCCGATGCTTCTTTGTCCGGGTTCGAGCTTCTTTGGCTGAAAGCCGACCTGATTTGCCTCGGCTTCGAGCCAAATGACCTCCGAGCCGACTCAATTTAGGTCGAGTCCGAGCGGTTTCAGAGTCAATCTGAACTTGCAACATTCTTATTCATAGAGAATTGCATTGAATTCACTCCAAATGGCCTTTGGCGACCACAAGCTTCTGGTAGGGCACACAGTCCTCTGCGCGCCACCAACGGCCAAGATGATGTTTGGATCCCCGGCGGCGCGCACAAAGTGACGCGCCCAACCCCCGCCGGATGCCGGAGTTCAACGCGCAAAATTGATTCGCGAGTTTCTTTTCACGCCTTTGCCGCCGGCGTTGGAGGATTGTTGGGCGCGGTATGCGGATGGCCGGGGAAACGGGCTTTCAGGTCGTCGTAAATGGCCTGTGCGCCGGGCACGCTCCGTTTGGCGGCCAGTTGCACGTTTTGATAAAATGACAGGTCCGGCAGATAAATCTGATGCGCCAACACCATGTCGGTGTCGTCCAAGCGCTGATAGAGGTCCAGCAGCGCGCGCTGGATGTCGCCCAAGTCCGTCCAGGCAGCGCGGTCCTGGCCCAATTTGTTCAGTTCCACAAATCCGGGAATCAGGTCCGGCCGGCTGGCCATGTAACTGGCGCACTTCTCCTCGAAGCCGACGGTCTTGTCTCCCAGCTTGAGCATCTTCCTGCGCTGGTCATCCGTCAAGCCGACCAGAAAACTCATTGCGGCGTTCAAGTCGGCGATTTTGGCCAGGATGGCGGTTTTTTGGTCGGGGGTGATCACGATGGAGACCGGGGAGTCGGTGGCCGCAGGGGTTGTCATAGCTTCGAGTATTGGGCCGCGCTCGGGGCCAGCCCGGCCGATTTGCGGACGGTGTCAACTGGTCTGGCGCGGCTGGATTTCACGCGGCCATTGAAGCCGGCGGGAACAAAGATTTGCCCTCCTAATTTTGCCGAACATCGCCCATTTGTTGTCGAATTGCCGCGGGCAGGTCCGCGCTTGAAAACTGAGCGGCAGGTTGCGTCGGCGGCAAGGAGTGTTTGGCCGCCGCAACCCAAATTACGACGCCGCCGGCTTTTGACAACATTTGCGGCGGGCAGAAAGGAAAAGGGCGCCGCCGAGGAAGACCAGCCAGGCCGGCGCCGGCTCCGGCACCACGTAAATGCCTTCGCGAAACCAGAAGTCCCAACGGGTTAGGGGCACGCCATTCAGACTCATGGTGCCCCCTGTGTAGTTATTCGACTCCCACTTTTTGCGCCATCCCGCACCCATTAACTGGCGGCTTGACATCTGTCGTTAGTAGGCACTGACCGCTGATCAACTCGGCTTTGGACCGAAATTCGGACCGAAATGCAAATCTAAGGGTTCGAGAGGGTCAGGGTGCCGGATGCCTGATTTGGATAACCATCCACCTCATAGACCGTGTCACCGTAAAAAATGACTGAAATTGTATCGTCCTTAGACCCGGTATCGGGAATGGAAAACGTTTGGTCGAAATCTCGGTTTCCAACGTAGAGGCCACTCCACAGAGTTCCATGAAGCGAGGAGTCAATTTCAACTTCCACGGCGCCGTGCGGTGAAGCGGTCGAATGTACATGGAACTTGCAAGTACAACCACTACCATTATAGGGCAACGTCCCGGTATTATCGACGATCCCGTCTTGCTCTCCATATTGACCCGTAAAGGAGACTGCGGTTAAACTGGCCAACGCGGATGGCGCGTTTACCGGAGAAAATGTTCCTGCCTGGGGATTATTGTAGTACGGCGTGCCCCATTCCAACTGGCTCCAATCCGGCCCGGGGAGTTGTGCGGACGCGATTGCAATTGGATTACCGCCCGAGTCATACTCCACAGGATCAGGATCGTTGCCAGGAGGTGTAATTGCACCCTGGTAAATCACAATGTATTGAGTAATCGGGCTTGTAGGAGGAACATACGTTGCTTCAATTGACGCGCCATTTGCCAGCGTACCGCTATAGGTCGTGGAGAAATTGGGCGACGTGATTTCGTTCCGCACGTCGTTGAGGTCATCCCAGAAGAGGTGAAACTGACCGCCACTGAAGTCCTGCCCGGATGTGTTGCTGATCTGTATTTTGCTTTGCCCTTGAGTAGTGGCGGCCTCCCATGTGACTGTCAGGGAGCCGCGAAAAAAATAGTCCAGAATACCGGTGCTGTATTCGACTGCTTTGGGAATGAGGATGTTGTGATAGTCTTGAAGAACGTTTGCATCGTGGATGCTGGTGGCGGTGTAAAGATACTGTGCTTTATCCGGGAATTCAGCGGCCAGATAGGTCAGACGACTATGATGATTAATTGGAATCCCATCGGCAACTTTTTTGAGATAGATAGCCGTGCCCTCCACTTGCCCATCTTGGAGATAAACGGTATCGGCGCCTGCCGCAAGATCAGATTGTATTTGCGGA
>JAGWMQ010000181.1 GCA_028873125.1 Verrucomicrobiota bacterium
CACAGGCCCAGCAAGGGCTGGTTTTCCACCTGCCACGGGTTGCACCAATCGCTGATGTCCGGCCAGTTTTGATAGCCTCCAGAAACCATCTTTAAGTGAAAGTCCTGCGGCACCAGGCCCGGATAATAATTCGTCGGGGCGCCGAAAGGATAACCCGGCACGACACTGGACCGATGATTCATGACGTTGTCGAAATAGACACGGATGCCGAACCGATGCGCTGTCCGCACCATTTGAATCAGTTGGTCCTCGGTTCCATACCGGGTGGCAATGGTCCCCTGCTGGTTGGTGCCGCCCAAATCAAACGGATCGAACTGGTCGTAGCCGATCGAAAATGCGCCCGTGTTCCCCTTGGCCGGGTTGGGCAGCCAGAGACTGTCGTAGCCGGCCTCGGCAATCTCCGGCATCTTCTGCGTGATCTGGGGCCAGGTCATTTGGAACAACGCCAGCATCGCCTCGCCCTGCGCCAGTTGGACGCCGCCCAGCAAGCCGCCCAGCAACCCGACGCTCCGGACGGCGCGGCAGGAGAATCGCCTCCACCACGGCGCGGTGTGGAATAGATTTGCTTTCATCGCTTGGGAACGCGGACGGTGTAATCCGCCGCGCGAATCTCCACAGCATCAGAGTTGGTTTTCAGCGTGAAGGGCGCCCCGGACCAGTCGCGGGTGACGATGTGAAACGTTTTCCGGTTCTCAAACCCCTCCGGGCCTTTCAATTCGATGCGGAGCAGGAACTCGGACAGGAGTTGCACGCGAACGTTTCCGGTCACCACGCCCGGCGGCGGGGCGGCGGCGGCGAGGAGGCCGGGCAGAAAAACCAGCCCGGCGGCAATGCTCCGGCCAAACGGGTTTTTCAGAACACGGTGGGCAATGCCCCTAACCATCCGTCTCCATTGCCACAAGATTGAGCCGGAGACAACCGCATAAAGATGCGGCGGTCCTGCGCGGCGCCGGCGCTTGTGGCGGTGGACGGACGGCGGTATCCTTCCGTCATGTTTCCCGGTCCGGTCGTCTTCCGCTGCGCGGGAATGGCGCTGCTGCTTTTGGCAACGTCCCTGCGCGGCGCCGTCTTGTGGAGCGATCCCGCCTCGCGCGTAATTCATACGATACCAATGGACATTATGGACGGCCAGCTAAAACGCGACGACAAGGCGAGCGACGCGCTTTACTTCAAGTTCCGCGTGGACCCGCTTTCGGACCCGGCCGACGAACCGTATTACGCTTTGTTCCAATTGGTGGAAAGCAACCAGATGCGTCTGGGCGTGGGCAACGCGCTGGAAGCCTGGGGTTACTCGGCGGCTTACGCGGCCGAGACCGGGCCGATGAACAAGCCTTCCAGCGACCCGGGCGAATTCAATTTGCGCTCGGCGCATCCCGAAGCCGGGCCGATGGGCGAGAACCGGCCGTATGAATTGCCGAGCCACAATCATCCGCGCACGATTGTCTTCAAGGTGCAATACATTCCCGGCGCCGACGATTTGGTGACGGTGTGGCTGGACCCGCACCTGACCCACGGCTGGACGGAGGAAAATCAGCCGGCCAACATCACGACCAAATTCAAGGCCAACGCCTGCTTCGATAAAATCCTCCTCACCCAGGGCGGCACCGGCGGGCCAAAGGGAGACGGCGGTAACGGCTGGATTTTCAGCGACATGGCCATCGCCACTTCGTTCAACGATTTCGTCGTTGTGCGTTTCTGGCAGACGTGGTGGTTCATGTCGTTGGTGGCGTCGGCCATGCTGGTCTGGGTGGGTGCCGCCGTCCGCATCGTCGAGAAACGAAAATTCCAGCGCCAGTTGCAACGCGCCGAACAGGAACGCGCGCTGGAACGCGAGCGGGCGCGCATCGCGCAGGATTTGCACGACGACCTTGGTTCGTCGCTGACACGGCTGTCGCTCTTGAGCGGCCTGGTCAAGGCGGACAAGAACAATCCCGAACAGGTCGAGGCGCACGCCAACAAGATGTCGCAGGCCGCCGACCAGACCGTGCGCGCGCTGGAGGAAATCGTCTGGGCCGTCCGCCCCGGGAGCGACACGCTGCAAAGCCTGGCGGATTACATCGCGCATTTCGCCAACGAACTGTCCGAGGGCACCAGTACGCGCTGCCGGTTCAATCTGCCGCACGACCTGCCGCCCCTGCCCTTGCCGCCCGACCTGCGCCACAACATCTTCCTGATCGTCAAGGAAGCCTTGACGAACGCCTTCAAACACGCCGGCGCCCGTGAAGTTCAGGTGGAGGCCGGCGTCGCGTCCGACGCGCTGGAAATCCGGGTGCGCGACGACGGCAGCAGCTTTGACCCGGCCTCGGCGCTGGCCGGGCGACGCAACGGCCTGGGCAACATGCGGCGCCGCGCCGACGCCATCGGCGGGAGACTGGAATTGCAAAGCGCGCCCGGCGCCGGAACGACGGTAAAGCTTTTGGTGCCGTTGCCTGGCGCCGGCGCAGCGTAGGATGGCGGTCACCCCGGAAGGTGGTCCCGGCCGCCGTGGTCTCCGTCGTTTGGGGAAGCGCGCCGGGGGCGCCGTCCCCGCCATTCAAACGAGGGAAGTATCAAGATGCGCACCGGACAGCCAGCCCGGCCGATTTTTGTTTTGCACCTTTGGACCAAGAGCGTAGCATCAGCGGACAATCCAGCAGGCCAGCCGGGATTAGCCCGGGTGGCAAAATCGGAATTGGAATATGAAAGATTACGCTCTGAAAAACTCCGGCCAATCTTCCGCCGGCAATGATTCGTTTCTCAATGGCCTGGTCTTCGGCTTCGATGTCGGCACCGGCTCGATTGGCTATGCCGTGCGGCGCGGTCCAAAATTTTTGAATGTCGGCGTGCTGATTTGCGACAGCGAAGGCAGCGATTTGAGCAAACGCCGAGATTTGCGCCGCCAGCGCCGCACGCTGCGCAGTAAGAAATATCGTCGGGAGTGGTTCGCCAAGCAATTGATTGAACTGGGACTCTCGAAACCGACAGAAAAACAACTGCAACGCGGCAAAAAGGAACCCAATGAGCAATTTGAACAGCGCACGAACCCCGTTGCGCTGCGAGTTCGCGCTCTAAATGAGCGGCTCGAAGGCTGGCAACTTTTCATCGCGCTAACCCACCTGTTCAAGCGACGCGGCTACGAAAAGGACGTTCCGTGGGCAAACAAAGAAAACGACACGAAGTTGAAGAAGAAGAATGACACTGAAGAATGGGGAAGCGACACGGTCGCGCCGGAAAAAGTTCAGTCGGAATTTGACGCGAGCGGCTGCAAATATCCTTGTGAGTTCCTTTCCCGCAATCCGCAGAACCAACGCCGCCGCGTCTGGCCACGCTCATTGTTGGAAAAAGAATTTCGCGCCATCGTTTCTTCCCAGCATAGCAATTACAAGAAATTGGCGGAAAAAGCCGATTGGCTCCTTTACGGCGACACGAAAGAAGTCAAAGGTCACCACGTTTATTTCAAAAGCACCGAGGCGTGCAATCCCGGCGTGCTCGGCCTGCGCTGGCCGCGTTTTGACAATCGCGGGCCGGCGCTGGATTCATTGCAGCCTGTGGACGAGCAAGGCCGCCCATTGCATGTCGTCCGAAAAAATAAAGAGGCGTTCACGAAAGCGCAGTGGGAACTGGCGTTGATGAATTTTCGCGTGTTGGACGCGAACACGCGGCACAAAATCGATCCGCGGATTCATTTCCCAATTTTCATTGAGAACCTTCGCAGTGAATGGAACAAGAAAGGGAACGTTTCGGAAGCACGACTCAAAAAATTGGCCCAACCGTTCGAGGAAAAATTTCTTTTGGTTGAGCACCAAAAACTGACTCCAGATTCTGGCGCAGGCCGCGCTCGCTATTCATCACCAACACTGGAAAAGATTCGAAAGGAAATCAGCGCAGGCAACCGAGTTGACACGCCGCAGCCGATTTTGAAACGCAATGGCGAAAGCGCCGAGGATGCGCTGAACCGCTATCTGGCGGACATCAAACACCCGCTGGTGCGGCATCGGCTGGTTTTGTTCCGCCGTTTGTTAAAACAGTTGTTTCATGGAACAAAGGACAAGCCGGGATACGGCGAACCGGACATGATTGTGCTTGAAGCTGTGCGCAGCTTGGCGCTTGGTCAAAAGGCCAAGAATGAGTTGAACAAGCGCAACGAACAGTTTCGCAAGGAGCGTGAAAATGCGCGTGAACAACTGTCATCCAATAATGAATCCTTTTCACGCAAGGCAATTCAACGCTATCGGCTCTGGCAGGAAGCAAAAGGGCGTTGCCCCTTCTGTTTGCAGACAATTGAGCGGACAGATTTGGGACACGGCGCAGACATTGAACACATTGTCCCGCGCGCCATTGTGGATTGCAACGAGTTTTACAATTTGACGGTCGCACATATCAAATGTAATCGGGAATTGAAAGGCGAACGCACGCCGTTTGCCGCCTTCGGCGGGACATCGCAATGGCCGGACATCAAAGACAACGCCGAGAAAACTTTTCACG
>JAGWMQ010000050.1 GCA_028873125.1 Verrucomicrobiota bacterium
TGAGGAGGACGGTGGCCGGCAGGCCGGCGGCGACCTTGTTCAGCTTGACCAATGGTGTGCGGCCGACGGTCTCGACGATGTTGTTGTAGATGCGTCCCATAAATTCGCCTCGAGTTCAGTGTTAGCGCCGATTCTCCCGGAACGGCTCGCGATGGCAAGTCTTTTCTTCGGGCAATCCTCCCGCTTTCTCCCGGCTTGCGCGCCGGAGCATTTGGACGGAAACTCCTCCGCCGATGGATTGGCTTGACGCACTCCAGCGGTTCTGGCCGGACCTGGCCACGGGTTTTGATTTCCTGGCCGCCCTGCTGGCTTCCAGCCACGTCCTGCTCCACAAACGCGATTCCCGCGCCGCGGCGCTCTGGCTGGGCATCATCTGGCTGGTCCCGGTCGTCGGCGCCATGCTTTACCTGGTGCTGGGCGTCAACCGCATCCGCCGGCGCGCCCTGTCGCTCGGTGTGCATCAAACCCTCCGCCGCCCGATCCCGCAGAATCTCGGCGAGCCGCAGCACGAGGGCGCCGAACATCTCAAGCTGCTGGCCCGCGTGGTCAACCGCGTCGTCGCCCAACCGCTCGTTCCCGGCAACCACCTCCGCCCGCTGCTCGACGGCGACGAGGCGTTTCCGGCCATGCTTGCCGCCATTGAATCCACAAAAAAATCCGTCACGCTCTGCACTTACATTTTCGACAATGACGCCGCCGGAAAGCAATTCGCGGCCGCCTTGGGCCGGGCCGCGCTTCGCGGCGTGGCCGTGCGCGTGCTGATTGATTCGGCCGGCGCGCGTTACTCCTGGCCTTCCATCACCCACCGGTTGAAAAAAATGCGGGTGCCCGTGGCGCGCTTCCTGCCTTCGTCGTTGCTGGCGCCCTGGCGGGCGGCGACCATCAATCTGCGGAATCACCGCAAAATTCTCGTCGCCGACGGACGGACAGCCTTCACCGGCGGCCTCAACATCCGCCACGGGCATGTGCTGGCCGGCCGTCCCAAAAGCCCCGTCCAGGACCTGCATTTTGCCGTGGAAGGGCCGCTGGCGGGAAAACTGCAGGAAGTCTTCGCCGGCGACTGGGCGTTCACGACCGGCGAAATTCTCACGGGGGCGGACTGGTTTCCCCAATTGAAGCCGCGGGGCGGCGTCATCGCCCGCGTCATCACCGACGGTCCGGACGCCGATTTTGAGAAGGCGCGGTGGACGCTGCTGGCGGCGCTGGCGGAGGCGCAAACTACCGTAAAAATCCTGACTCCCTATTTTCTGCCGGACGTGGCGCTGGTGGCGGCGCTCAGCCTGGCCGCGCTGCGCGGCGTGCGCGTGGACATCCTGCTGCCCGCCAAAAACAACCTGCCGTTCGTGCATTGGGCCTCGCGCGCCATGTGGTGGCAGGTGCTCGAACGCGGCTGCCATATCTGGCTCACGCCGCCGCCCTTTGACCACTCCAAGCTGATGATCGTGGACGGCCACTGGGTCCTGCTGGGCTCGGTCAACTGGGACGCGCGCAGCCTGCGGCTGAATTTCGAATTGAACGTCGAGTGCTATGGACGCGAATTCGCGAGGCAGATGGAGAAAATTGTCCAAACCAAAATTGCCGCCGCGCGCGAGGTGACCCTGGCCGAGGCCGACGGACGCCCTCTGCCCATCAAATTACGGGACGCCACGGCGCGGCTGTTTGCGCCATTCCTGTGAAATTTCCTTGCCGTCCCGATGGCGCAGATTGTCAATCTGCCGCGTCGCGGATTGAAAATCCGCGGACGTTTGAATTGCCGGCCGCCGGTCGGCGAAACAGGAGACAGAAAGTCCACGCTGTAAAATGAGTTTATGAAGACCTTCGACGGCCTCACGGAACGGGAAATCCTGGCATTAGCCATTTCACAGGAGGAGGAAGACGCGCGGATTTATGAGGACTTCGCCGCCGGACTGGAGTCGGGTTATCCCGAACAGGCCGCCAGATTCCGGGAGATGCGCCGCGAAGAGGACGGCCACCGCCATCGTCTGCTCGAGCTGTATCAGGCCCGCTTTGGCGGCCACGTCCCGCTCATCCGGCGGCAGGACGTGCGCGGCTTCGTGGAGCGCAAGCCGGTCTGGCTCGTGCGGCCGCTCGGCCTGAAGACCGTCCAGAAAACCGCCGAAAGCATGGAAGTGGAGACGCGCCGCTTTTACGAAGCCGCCGCGCGCCGCGCCACCGACGCGGGCGTCCGCCAACTGCTGGGCGATCTCGCCGAGGAGGAGCGCAACCACGCCGTCACCGCCGGACAAATTGCCCTGACCAAATTGAGCGAGGATGAAAAGTCGCGCGCCAAGCGGCTGTTTGTGCTGCAGGTCATCCAGCCCGGGCTGGCCGGTTTGATGGACGGCTCCGTCTCCACCCTGGCGCCCCTGTTTGCCGCCGCCTTCGCCACGCACAACAGTTTCCAAACCTTCCTCGTCGGGCTGGCCGCCGGAGTCGGCGCGGGCATCAGCATGGGATTTGCCGAGGCCCTGTCCGACGACGGCAGTCTGACCGGGCGCGGCCATCCCTGGGCCCGCGGCTTCGTCTGCGGGCTGATGACCATGCTCGGCGGCCTGGGCCACACCCTGCCGTATCTCATCCCGAACTATAAAACCGCCACCGCCATCGCCGTCGCCGTGGTGCTCGTGGAACTGGGTGTCATTTCCTGGGTGCGTCACAAGTTCATGGACAGCCCGCTGGTGTCCGCCTTGCTGCAAGTGATGCTCGGCGGGGCGCTCGTCTTTTTGGCAGGTATTTTGATCGGCATTTCGTGAAAAATCTCCCGCCGCGGTGTCTGCCGAGCCATTTGGAACCGAAGCGGAGCGGGAATTGCGGCCTTGATTTTTGCTCAAAACGTTTCACCCTCCAGTCGAAACTTGAAACTGCCGCGAATGAACCGCATTGAGGAACGTTTCGCGCAACTGCGGCGCGATGACAAAAAAGGCTTCATCGTTTACATCGGCGCGGGCGATCCGAATCTCGCCGCCACGCGCGAACTGGCCCTGGCATTTGACAAGGCGGGGGTGGACATCCTTGAACTCGGCGTGCCTTTCAGCGACCCGCTCGCCGACGGCCTGGTGAATCAACTAGCCGCCCAACGCGGCCTGGAGTCCGGCACGACGACGCCAAAGGTTTTGCACACCGTCGCCGCCATCCGCCGCAAATCTCAAATTCCCATCGTCCTCTACATCTACTTCAACCTCATCCACCGCCTCGGCTTGGAGCAATTCATCGCCGTCGCGGCCAGGGCGGGCGTGGACGGCCTGCTCGTGCTCGATTTGCCGCCGGAGGAATCGCACAATTACGAGGCGCTGATGCGCCAGAACGGCCTGTGCCCCATTTACCTGGTCGCCCCCACCACGCCGGAAGACCGCATGGAATTCATCGTCAAGCGCGGCGGCGGATTCATTTACTATGTTTCGCGCGAAGGCGTGACCGGAATGCAAAAGCAGATCGCGGCGAATTTGGCGCAGCAGGTCGCCAAACTTCGCGCCCACACAAAACTGCCAATTGCCGTCGGCTTTGGCGTTTCCAATCCCGAACAGGCAAAACTCGTCGCGCAAAATGCGGACGCCGTCGTCGTCGGCAGCGCGGTGGTGAATCAAATCGCCAAGCACGGACGATCCAGGAATTTGTTGAAGCGCGCAAGTGTCTTGGTGAACGCATTGGCGGAGGCCGTGAAATCCGTGAAGGCATGAAGATCGGGCTGTCTCGTTTCATCATTTATGCCGCGGCCGGTTGCCTGGCGGCGCAGGGCGGCGCCGTCAACCTGCCCGCGCACCGGCCAGCCGGTGTGTTGCAACGGTTCAGCTACGCGGACGTGAGTTTGAGCGGCGGCCCGCTGGGCGCGCAGGCGCGATTTGCCCGCCGCTTTTATCTGGCGATTCCCGATGACAATCTGCTCAACGGTTTCCGCCTGCGCGCCGGCATGCCCGCGCCCGGCCGACCGATGGGCGGCTGGTATGACCCGAACAACTTCGCCGGCGGATGCGCCTTCGGGCAATACCTCTCCTCCCTGGCCCGCGACTACGCGAACACCGGCGACACCCGCTTCAAGGAAAAGGTCGCCCGGCTGGTGCACGGTTTTCACGAAACCATCGCACCCGACGGCTTTTTCTTCATGTCGGTGAAAATTTCCACCAACTGGCCTTGTTACACCTACGACAAAAATTGCACGGGCATGCGCGACGCCTACGCGCTGACCGGCGACAAGGAGGCGCTGGTCGTGCTGAAAACGATGACCGATTGGGCGTTCAAGCACCTGCCACGGCGCAAGGACGAGTGGTACACGCTGCCGGAAAACCTTTATGACTGCTATGCGTTGACCAGGGACAAGCGCTACCTGGAAATGGCGCGGGAATATGATTACAGAGCGCAGTATTACGACGTTTTCGCCAACGGCACCAACGCCTTCACGCCCGACCGCCACGCCTACAGCCATGTCAATTCACTCTGCTCGGCGGCAAAGGCCTACGAAGTGACCGGCGATGAGAAATACTTCAGGGCGATTTCCAACGCGTGGGAATTCCTCACCGGAACGCAAATGTATGCCTCCGGCGGCTGGGGACCAAACGAGCGTTTCGTTCCTGTTGGACAGGGCAAGCTGGCGGCGTCGCTCGTGTTCGATCAAACCAGGTGGCACTTCCGCACCCGCAGCGGCGATTACGCCAACAACTTTGAAACGCCCTGCGGCACCTACGCCAACGCAAACCTGGACCGTTATCTCCTGCATTTCACCGGCGACGCGAAATACGGCGACAACCTGGAGCGGGTGTTGTTCAACGGCATTCTGGCGGCGCTGCCGATGCGGCCCGATGGCAGGACTTTTTATTACTCCGATTATCATCCCGGCGCGCACAAGCAATACTTTCCCTCGCGCTGGCCGTGCTGCTCGGGCACCTACGCCGAAGTCACCGCGGACTATCCGCTCGATATTTATTTTCACGATGACGGCGGCCTATACGTCAACCTTTTCACGCCGTCGCGGGTCCGCTGGCAGCATGGCGGAAAGATTGTCACGCTGGAGCAAACCACGGAATTTCCGATGTCCGACACTACTGCGTTTGTGCTTCACCTCAAAAGGGCGGCGCACTATGCGCTCCACGTGCGCGTGCCCGAATGGGCCGCGAAACCGGCAACCGTGCTGCTGAACCATCGGCCGGTTGACGTCGCGGCGGTGCCGGGGAGCTTTCTGAAAATCTCACGAGACTGGCGCGACGGCGACACCGTCGCGGTCACTTTTCCGATGTCGCTGCGTTTCGAACCGATTGACGCGCAGACGCCCAATCTCGCCGCCTTGATGTATGGGCCTCTGATGCTGGTGGCATTGGCGGATGGCGCAGTCAACTTCCACGCGGACGAGTCCCGTCCGGAACGATGGATTCATCTGCGGGACAAGGTTTCTCTCACGTTTCAAGCTGATGACGGCCGGTTGTTCCGCCCGTTCTATTTGATCCAAAAGGAACGTTACACGACCTACTGCGACTTCTCCGTGACCGGGGAAAACCATGAAAACAAAAACTGACACCGAGGACCGGTTCGTTGTCATCATGGCCGGCGGGCGCGGCGAGCGCTTCTGGCCGTTGAGCCGCGAGACCATGCCCAAGCAACTGCTCAGCCTGTTTGGCAAACAATCGTTTTTGCAGGAAACCGTCGAGCGCGTCCTGCCGCTCGCGCCGCTCAAGAACATTTTCGTCATCACCAACGGAGCGCAGTTGCCCGAAGTCCGCAGGCAGCTTCCGAACATTCCCAAGGCCAACCTCGTCGCCGAGCCGGTGGGCCGCGACACCACCGCCGCCGTGACGCTCGGCGCGGCGCTCGTCGGCGCGCGCTCCACCACCGGCGTCATGGCCGTGCTGCCCGCCGACCACGTCATTCCCGACGCGAAACAGTTCCAGCAGGTTTTGGGCGACGCGTTTGATCTGGCGTCGCGCGGACAGGCCATTGTCACCATCGGCATCAAGCCCACCGGGCCGGACACCGGATATGGCTACATTCAAGTCGGGCCGGAACTGCCGCCGGCGCAGGGCGCGAAAAAAACGAAGACGGCTTTTTTCAAGGCGGAGCGGTTCGTCGAGAAGCCGGATTTTCAGCACGCGCTCGAATACGTCAACAGCGGCCAATACCGCTGGAATGCCGGCATGTTCGTCTGGGGTTTCGTGACCATCACCGAAGGTTTGCAAAAGCATCAGCCCGAAATGTTCGCCGCGTGCCAGCGCTGGTTCAAGGCGGCCAGCCAGCCGGCCAAGCTCGCGAAAGCATTGGCCAGGGAATATCCCGACCTGAAAAGAATCTCGATTGACTACGCGCTGATGGAAAGGGCGCAGAACGTCATCGTGGCCGACGGCGCGTTTGCGTGGGATGACCTCGGCTCCTGGACGGCGCTGGCGCGGCACCTCAAGGCCGACCCCGAGGGCAATTGCGCCGTGGCGGATTTCATCCACGTGGACGGCGCGCGGAACATCGTCTTCGACGCGCGGAAAAAGAACCGCACGCCGATTGCCGTGGTCGGCCTGCGCGACGCCATCCTGGTGCAGACCGACGACGCGGTGTTGCTGGCCCACAAATCGCAGGCGCAGAATGTCAAGGACCTGGTCCGCAAACTCGCCCGCGATCCAAAGCTCAGAAAGCTGGTTTAATAATCCTCCGACTCACGCCGCAATGACGTTTCAACTCCGGCCTTGTCCGGCGAGAATCCATTTTTTCATTTTTGAACCGGCGCCATCCTCGTAACCTGTGCGGGAATGAGTTCGATTCCGCATCTCAGCGCCGAGGCCAGGTCCTCGCTGCCGCAGCACGTGGCCATCATCATGGACGGCAACGGCCGCTGGGCCAGACAGCACGGCCTGCCGCGCATCGAGGGACACCGCGTCGGCGCCGAATCGGCGCGGACCATCATCCGCGCCTCGGGCGAACTGGGCATCAAGTATCTCACGCTCTACGCCTTTTCCGCCGAGAACTGGAACCGCCCCAAGGACGAGGTGGACGCCCTCATGAAATATCTCGTCCATTACCTCAGAACCGAGACGTCGGAATTGAACAAGAACAACGTCCGGATCGAGGTCATCGGGCAGGTCTGGCGCCTGCCGGAAAACGTCCAGGACCATTTGCGCAAATCCATCGCCACGCTTTCCAAGAACAACGGGCTGACGCTGGTCATGGCCCTGAGTTACGGCAGCCGCATTGAAATGGTCGAGGCCGTGCGCGCCATCGCCCAGAAGGCCCGGCAAGGCCGGCTGGACCCGGCGGACATCAACGAAAAGGTCATCTCGGAACATCTCTGGACGCGGAACATTCCCGACCCCGACCTGCTCATCCGCACCAGCGGCGAGATGCGCCTGAGCAATTTCCTGCTCTGGCAGATTTCCTACGCCGAACTGGTCATCACCCCCACCCTCTGGCCGGACTTCCGCAAGCCGCAGTTCTTCGCCGCGCTGGAGGAATACGCCGGGCGGCACCGGCGCTTCGGCGGCGTTTGAAAAACAAACCGTGAACTGCCCGCCGCGGCGTGTTAGGATGGACGGCATGAAAAAACACAGGCCCTGCCCTGCCCTCTCCGTCCAAGTGCCCGGGCGGATCGCAACCCCCGAAGCATGATGGCAGCCGGCCCAAAATTAATTGCCCCGTGATCGCCTTGCTTGACTACGGCTCCGGCAATCTGCGCAGCGCCCAGAAGGCGCTGCTCAAGGTTGGCGCGGAGGTGAAGATTGCGCAAGCGCCCGGCGACATCGCCGGCGCCGGGGCGATGGTTCTGCCGGGCGTTGGCGCCTTCGACGATTGCATCAACGCCCTGCGCCGGCAGGAATTGCTCGAGGCGGCGCGCGAATTCATCCGGAGCGGCAAACCATTTCTGGGAATCTGCGTCGGCTATCAGGCGCTGTTTGAACGGAGCGAGGAGTTCAATTCCTGCGCCGCCGGACTGGGAATCTTCCAAGGCAGCGTGGTTCGCTTCCCGGACAAAAGCGGGCTGAAAGTCCCGCAAATCGGCTGGAACCAGATTGAAATCGCCAGGCCGGATTGCCCGATCTTCCGGGGTGTGCCAAATGGCAGTTATGTTTATTTCGTCCACAGCTTTTTTCCGCGACCGGCGGACGATTCCATCGTCGCCACGCGCACCGAATATGGCGGGACCTTTGCCTCTTCGGTCTGGCGTGAGAATGTTTTTGCCACACAATTTCACCCGGAAAAAAGCCAGCGGGTCGGTTTGCAGTTGCTGAAAAATTTTGTGGAACTGGCGAAACGCTGACACTAAATCGCAGACCGCTACTCCGCGCGCCGCCGGGCCAGGGACCGGCAATCCTTCAAGCAACCCGGCACGTGCCGGCGCACCGCGCCAATTCACGGCAACTGCAACGCCCGCGCGCCATGCCTTTTTTTCAAGTTATTTTGCACAAACAGAGTATGGCAATCCATGTCTGCGCGACTAACTTGGTTTGAAATCAATCGGCAATGAAGGCACCGCTGCATCCCGGCCCGCGCCCACGGGCTTTTAATCCATGGGAAACCCTCCGGCTATGCCCTGATCAGGGCATAGCCGGAGGCTGACTTCATAGGAAATCCTCCGGCTGCGCCGGAGGGTTTCCTGTTGAACTATTCCAACCCGATCTTTTTGCGTTTGCGGTAAAGCGTGGCCTGGTCAATGCCGAGAATTTTCGCGGCTTCTCCCAGGCTCTGGGCGAGTTTGAGGATTTTGCGCAGATGGGCCTGTTCGACTGCTTCCAGGGAGACCAGCGAACCGATCTGCGGCTCGTTCCCTTCCACGGCGGACGCGGCGGCGCGGGAACCACGCAGCTCGGCGGGAAAATCCTCCGGCGTCAACCGGCTGCCTTTGGCCATGATGACGGCGCGTTCGATGGCGTTGCGCAACTCGCGCAGATTGCCCGGCCACGGATAGGCGCGGATGCAGGCGGCGGTTTCCGGAGGCAGTTCCTCCAGCGGGCGGCCGCATTGGGCGGCGAAAAATTTGGCGTAATGGCCGGCGAAACGGATCAAATCCTGCCCCAGCGCCCGCAGCGGCGGCAATTCCACGCTGATCACATTCAGCCGGAAATACAGGTCCTCGCGGAACGCGCCATCGGCCACGCGCTTCTTCAAATCGCGGTTGGTGGCCGCGATGACGCGCAGGTTGACCTGGCGCGTGGCGTTTTCGCCGAGGCGCTCGTATTCACGTTCCTGGAGCAGCCGCAACAACTTGGGCTGGATTTCCAGCGGCAGGTCCCCGATTTCGTCCAGGAACAGCGTGCCGCCTTCGGCCATCTTGACCTTGCCCCAATGATCCTTGATGGCGCCGGTGAACGCCCCCTTGACGTGGCCGAACAGTTCGCTCTCCAGCAGCTCCATGGAAAGGCTCGGACAACTCACGGTCACGAACGGCTTGTCGGCCAGATGGCTTTGCTGGTGGACGGCGCGGGCGGCGACGCTCTTGCCGGTGCCGCTTTCGCCCAGAATCAGAATCGAGGCGGGCGTGCGGGCGGCGCGCAGGAGCACCTCCATTGCCTCGAGCATGGCGGGGGTGCTGAAATCGAAGATCGGCTCCAGCGCTTGCGCGCGGGTTTCGCTGGCCTCCTGTTCGAGGCGCTCGATGCGCCGGCTCATTTGGCGAAGCCGTTGCAACCGCGCCAGCACCGCCGTGAACTGCTCGCCTTGAAACGGCTTTTCCAGAAAATCCACCGCCCCGCGCCGCATGGCCTCGACCGCGCTGGGGATGCTGCCCTGGGCGGTGAACATGATGACCGGGAGGTCGAGAAATTGTTTCTGGATTTCCGTCAGCACCTCCAGGCCGCTCTCGCGCCCCAGGTTGAGGTCCAGCAACACGGCCTCGAAGCGCCCGTCCTTGAGCGCCTCCAGCGCCAGACGGCCTGATTCCACGCCCTGGGCGTAGTGCCCGCCGTCTTCAATGAGAAAACACGCCGCGTCGCGGAACGTCTTGTCGTCGTCAATGATCAAGAAATCCATAAGGCCGCCGGTCGTTCAGCGGTTCGGCAAATATAACAGACGACTGCCGGATGACGAAGCCCAATAGTCCGTGGAAAAGGCAACGCCCAGGACACCGTTTGGGCAATAATGGCAGGAGGAGATGCCCGGGCGATTTGCCGGCGCGCCCGGCGGACTCGAAAGACAGCCTCAATCACGCCGCCGCGCCGCCGGCAATGTAGCGCTCCATCTGCGCGATGGTCGCGTCCTGCGCCGAGATGATCCAGTTCACCAGGTCGCCGATGGAGACGATGCCGACCACCTGTCCGTTCCGCACCACCGGCAGGTGGCGGATCCGATGCTCCGTCATCAGCCGCATGCATTCCTCGAGGGAATCGTCCGGCGTGACGGTGATCGTCTTCTCGGAAATAACGTCTTTCACCAGCGTCTGCTTGGAGGTCTTGCCCGCCAGGGCGACCTTGCGCGTGTAATCGCGTTCGGTGAACAGGCCGACCAGAACGCTGCCGGACATCACCAGCAACGCGCCGATGTTCTTGTCGGCCATGAGTCGAATGGCTTCATAGACCGTGGCCTCCGGCGGGATGTACCACACAATGGCCCCCTTGTGATGCAGCAGCGCGCTGACGGGAACGGTGATTTTCATAGGCTTGCGGCATTTATGCACCTTTTTCACAAAGTTTGCAAGTCTTTTTTTCAAGTCGTTTTCCGCGGAAATGAATTCCCATCCGGTCGGAATCAATTTAGGATTTAGCCTGTTCGATCGGCCCGGCATGCGATCATTTCCACCGGCTGCTCAACCGCAGGGCGCCGAGCGTCAATCGTCAATATGGATTCATTGCCCACAGTGCTGTTAAAACCCGGCGAAGCCGACCGCGTCGTCGCCGGGCATCCGTGGATTTACGGGAACGAGATTCTGCGGGTGACGCGCCCGCCCGCCGACGGCGAACTGGTCCAGGTCAAGGACCACCGCCAGCGCTTTCTCGGCGTCGGTTTCTTCAATTCCAAATCCAAAATCCACGTGCGCGTCCTCTCGCCGGAGCGCGTCGAGATCAACCAGGCCTTCTTCGAGGAACGCCTTCGCGCGGCGCTGGCCCTCCGGCAAAAATATTTGCCGCAGGCCACGTCGTTCCGGGTAGCAAACGCCGAAAGCGATTTTCTCAGCGGCCTCATCGCGGACAAATACGAGGACGTCCTGGTCCTGCAGATTTCGTCCCTCGGCATGGAGAAACGCAAGCAGCCGATCGTGGCCGCGCTGCAAAAAATCCTTTCGCCCCGCGCGATTCTGGAGCGCAGCGACGCGGCGTCCCGCAAGTTCGAGGGTTTGGAAACGGCGAACGGCATGCTGGCGGGTGCGCTTGAACGATCGGCCGCCATTTTGGAGTGCGCGGACGCGTCCGCGCTGTCTTCGACGCGACACGTCGCGTCGTCGGAAAGCGGTGACGTGTCGCCGCGGTCCAAAATTTTCGTGAATCTGAACGGCCTGAAATTTGAAACCGATCTGGCCGGCGGCCACAAAACTGGCCTGTATCTGGACCAGCAGGTCAATTATCAGGCGGTGTCGCAATTTGCCCGAGGCGCGCAGGTTCTGGACTGTTTCAGCTTCGTCGGCGGCTTCGGCCTGCACGCGGCCCGCGCCGGCGCCGCGCACGTTCATTTTCTCGACCAGAGCGCCGAGGCCATTGAAGCGGCCAAGCGCAACGCGGCGGCGAACGGCCTCGCCGGACAATGTTCCTTTGAAACCGTGAACGTCTTTGACTGGCTCAAGGCCGGCACCGCCGTCAGGCCGCACGAAAAAATCATTCCGCGGTTTGATCTGATCGTTCTCGACCCGCCGTCGTTCACGCGAAGCCGCGCCGCCGTGCCGGACGCATTGCGCGGCTACAAGGAAATCCATCTGCGCGCGCTGAAATTGTTGAAACCCGGCGGCGCGCTGGCGACGTTTTGCTGCTCGCATCACGTCAATGCTGGATTGTTCCAAGACACGCTGCTCTCGGCGGCTTACGACACGCGGAAAATTCTGCGCCGCGTGGCCATCTACTCGCAATCGCCCGATCACCCCGTCATTCCGATGATTCCCGAAACGGAATATCTCAAAGGCTTCGCGTTTGAATTGGTGAGATGACCATTACAAGAGGCCGCGGAGGCCGTGCGCGACCTTGAGCTTTTGCGGCGGGCATAGAGGAAAAGGGCGGTGCCAGGGAAGACCAGACAGGACGGCGACGGCTCCGGCACCACGTAGATACTTTTGCGAAACCATGATCAGCCAGAATTGGAACGGCGGTGGACGCGAAGCGAGGCCAGGACTCCGCCGGCGAGGAAAATCAAAGACAGGGCGAAAGGCTCAGAAATGGGTTGAGATGAAAATTGAATGTCGTCTATTGTCCCTCCGCCTAAAAAAGTTAATTTTTCCGCCCGGCCAGCAAACGCTGAAATGTCAGCGCCATATTCGGTGTAGTCAATGCCGTTGGGGTAGATCCCGCTGGATAGGGCTACCAACAACACGTCTTGCCCGTCCAAGGAAACGCTCATCCCGTTGAGAACAAGCTGAAAGAGCAGCGACTGAGCGTCACCGGGGACAACGCCGGTCTGACTGATGGAACCGAAGCCGGGCTGATTGATAAGTAGCATTAGGACCTAGCTGCACAGCGAAATTGCCAGTGATGCCAAACCAATTTGACCCCACCAATTGCACTGGAGGAGTACCTATTACCGTTATCGAATGGAATTGCCGACAACTGATTGGTTCCTGCGAAAGCCGACCAACCAGGCAACGCATTTGTTGTCGCGATGTCACCATAATATGGCCCATTGGTAATTAAAATAACTCGAGCGGCCTCAAAGTCGAGATTTTGAAAAGTGCCCTGACAGTGTGCCAAAGCCCCGAAGGCAGCCACGGCAGCCAAAATTACAAACATTGCCTTGCTCATAACAGCGTGTATGCCTTCGACGACGACAATCCCCCTTCCGGCGGCCCGCTGTGGCGGGTCAACCTCGGGCCGTCCGTTCCCAGCCCAGACGTGAATGGTTGCGGCGACCTCCAGCCCGAGATCGGCATCACCGGCACACCGGCGATTGATCCGGATACGGGCACGCTTTACGTCGTTGCCAAGACCAAGGAAACCAGCGGCGGCATTACCAATTATTTCCAGCGGTTGCACGCGCTGGACCTCGCAAGCGGCCGGGAAAAATTCGGCGGGCCGGTGGTGATTCAGGGAACGGTGGGGAACGAAATGTTTGACGCCCTGCATCATCTCCAGCGGCCCGGCTTGCTGCTGCTGAGCAATGTGGTTTACGTGGCGTTCGGGTCGCACTGCGACTGGACGCCCTACGAAGGCTGGCTGTTCGGCTACAACGCCACCAATCTCCAGCAGGTGGCGATTTTCAATGACGAACCGAACGGCAGCGAAGGGGCCATCTGGTCCTGCGGCATGGCGCCCGCCGCCGATGCCAACGGAAACATTTACGTCATGACCGGCAACGGGACGTTCGACGCGAACCTCGGCGGTGCCGATTACGGCCAGTGCTTCCACAAGCTCAGTACCGCCGGTGGATTGAGCGTGACGGATTGGTTTTCGCCCTACAATGAAGCGGCAATGAGCACGAACGACTTGGACGTCGGCTCCGGCGGTCCGGTGCTCCTGCCGGGAACGCATTTCCTGGTTGGTTTGGACAAGGCCGGAACCCTGTTCCTGTTGGATCGGGACCACCTCGGGCACTTCTCATCCAGCGCTTCGGGCGACACCAACATTGTCCAGGAATTCGCGGCGACACCGCCGACGGACTGCATCGGCCAGGACCCGGTTTATTGGCAGGGACCGACCAATCAATTCATCTACCTTTCCTGTGGCAACGGCCAGACCGAGGCGTTTGCTTTTACCGGGACGAACGTTCAAACCACTCCGCTGGCGATTGCCCCGGTCACCCAGGCCGACCGCCCCGGCGGGTTGTCCCTCTCGGCCAGCGGCACGACCAACGGTATCCTCTGGACGGTTGACAGCGGCAGCGGCGGGACGTTGCGGGCGTATGACGCCGCAGACATGCCGGTTGAATTATGGGACAGCCAGCAGGACGCGGCGCGGGACGCGCTCGGCGCTTATGAAAAATTTGTTTCTCCGTTTCTCCGCCACGTTCACCTTGACCGTCAGTCCGGCGTCGCAACTGGTCGGCCTCCAGGGCGGCAGCGTCAATTACAGCGTGACGATCACCGGCGGCAACGGCTTCACGAACAGCGTGTCGTTGAGTGTGAGCGGCTTGTCGGCAGGCGCCACCGCCGGCTTCACCCCGCCTTCGGTGAGCGGTTCGGGCGGGTCAACCCTCTCGGTGACCGCGTCCAACGGCACTCCGCAGGGCGTTTACACACTGACGATCATGGGCGTCGGCGGCGGCTACACCAACATGGCCACGGCCACCTTGGCCGTACTGGCGCCCCTCTTCACGGGAGTTGCCCTGGCGGGAACGAATCTGGTCTTCAGCGGCATAGGTGGTTATCCCGGCAGCAACTACGGCTATTACGTTCTCGCTGGCACCAACCTCGCCGTGCCGCCGGTCAACTGGACGGTCGTGGCGACCGGCGCGTTTGACCAGAACGGCAGTTTCGTCTTCACCAATGGCTGGGAGCCGAACTCGGGCCAACAATTTTATCTGCTTCAGTTGCAATAAATGCGGTGGCGTGTCTGACAGCTTCCTACGCCTGGAGGAAGTTGGCCAGCGGGCGGAGCGACCGGCCATGGTCCGGAAAATTCATTTGACCATCAGGGAGCGGCGCGTTTTGATAACCGGCGTCAAAAGAAAATATGCCTATGCACATGACTCAACCTGGCTCAATCGTACCCAACCCATTGTGGTTTGGCTTGACGTAACTTGCCAAGGTGTTGTGGTTGGTTGAGTCATGTGCATAGCCCTAAAAGAAAATGAAAAAAACCACCTGTTGGTTTCAGAAGGTCTTGCGGAACCCGTCCTTCGCCGTGCTGGCGTTGTTCTTGTTGAACGACGGCTGCGCTTCTTCGGCGCGGGACGGGACCGGCGCCTCCCTCGCGCCGGTGGTGGTGCCGCCGGATTCGGGCGGCATTTCCGACACGGAGATCCGCGACGTGGTCGAGCGCGTGGCCCGACATCAGATTCAGCCTCTCGCGGACGGCGAGTATCCGGCGGTCACGAATCTGGACGAGGCCCGGTCGGCCCGGCGGCCGGAGGGCATCGCCTGGAATTATCCGCAAGGCGTGATGCTTTACGGCATGGAACGTTCCACCGATCTGACCGGCGATGCCGGGGTGGACCGGTTCGTGGTCGAACACAATTTGATTTGCGCGCGCTATTACCGCTGGCTGGCCGGGCTGGAAAAGCAATTCGGCGATGAAGGCCGGCAATTTGCCCGCCGTACCAGCCTTAAATTGCTGGTCGAACTGGGCAGCCTCGACAGTTGCGGTGCCATGGGCAACGAAATGCTCGTCAGCATGATGCGTCATCCGGATCAGGTGACGCCGGACGAAAAGGCGGTCGTTGCGCGCATCGCCGATTGGGTGGTACACCAGCAGGACCGCCTGCCCGACGGCACGCTCTGGCGCTCCAAGGAGATGGGCGGCACGGTCTGGCCGGACGATCTTTATATGGGCGGTGTGTTTCTCGTCCGCTACGGTGTTTATACGCACAACCGGAAATACATTGACGACGCGGCGAACAACATCATTCATCAAGCGGCGTTGGAACAGGACCGCGACGGGCTGTGGTTTCACGGATATTTTGTGGACGAAAAGCAACATGCGCCGTTCAAGTGGGGCCGGGGCAACGGTTGGGTGACCGTCGCGCTGGTGGAGACCCTTTCCGCGATGCCCAAAGGCGATCCGCTGCGTCCGAAGCTGCTCTTCATTTTGCGTCAACAGATCGAGGGCCTCAAAAAGGTGCAGGCGCCGGACGGCATGTGGCGCCAGGTTCTGGACAAGCCGGAATTGTGGGAGGAAACGTCCTGCACGCCGATGTTCGCCTACGGCATCGCGCGCGCGGTAAACCGGGGCTGGATTGACGCCTCGGACATGGCCGTCGCCCGCCGGGCCTTTGCCGGCATTGCCCAACAGGTCACCGCCGACGGCGAGGTGAACGGCACCTGCCAAGGCACCAACATTGGCCGGGACCTCGTTTTTTACATCCAACGCCGGCGCCCCGACAACGACCCTCATGGCCGCGGGCCGGTGATGCTTGCCGGCACGGAGATTTTGCGGGCTGGAGAGAAATGATTCGGCCCACTCCGGAGCGCCCGGCTCCTTGGACAGGCTGTATGGACCGTCGCCGCCCGCATCGGCCGGTGCCGGATGGAACTTTCGGTGTCG
Source organism: Verrucomicrobiota bacterium (assembly GCA_028873125.1). Lineage (GTDB taxonomy): Bacteria > Verrucomicrobiota > Verrucomicrobiia > Limisphaerales > UBA11358 > UBA11358. Next base: position 16,236 of record JAGWMQ010000050.1, read on the forward strand.
CCAAATATTAGCTATTTTTTGCCATATTGTCCCATTAACCCGCTGATTGCCATCCAGCAGGAGGAAACGTTGGTTTCAGCCGATGACGGCGAAAATCAAAACCATCGTGGAGAATATAATATATTGTCAGTCAATTATTTATATTATTTTTCTGAGGGTCGAAAACCGATCCTCGCCTTCCTTGCCAAATCGCGTTGGTTGAAGGAATCGATCCGTCAAACTCGTCGCGGGAAACGACGTGATTTACTTCCCCTTTCCCCACGATTTGTCGGGCAGTAGGCCCATTTCCAGTTCCAGCGTGCCGCCTTTGGCGATTACCTGCTGCGTGATCCACGGCCGGTTCAGCGGCTGGCCATCCAGCCTGGCGGATTGGACATAAACACTCATCCGGGGATCGGGAGCATACCCGGTCGGCTGGGAATGAACGAGGACGGTGAAGGTCCCGCCCGGATAGTATTTCGGGTCGAGGTGCATGACGGCCTTCTGCACCAGCGGACTGCCAATCACATAAATCCCGCCCGCCGGATTGACCGGATACAATCCCATCGCGCTCCAGACGTACCAGGCGGAGATTTGGCCGCAGTCGTCGTTGCCGCACAGGCCGTCGGGCGTGTTGTTGTATTGCGTGAGCATGATTTCCCGCGCCCGCCAGGCCGTTTTATACTGCGCGCCGGCCAAGGCGTAAAGATAGGCGCATTGCTCGTCCGGCTCGTTGCCGTGAGCGTATTGGCCGATCAAACCGGTCACGTCAATCCGCCAGTGGGTCATGTAGGAATCCATGTCAAAAAACTGATCCAGCCGTCGGATGAAAGCCTGGTCGCCGCCATAAAGCCGGATCATGCCGGGCACGTCCTGCAGCACGGCAAAGGTGTATTGCCAGGCGTCGGCTTCGGTGTAACTGCCATCGGCGGTATCGCCGCCCTTGGCAACTTCGATGGGATTGAACGGCTCGTGAAATGTCCCGTCCGGGTTTTTGGCGCGGAAAAATTTCGTCTTCGGGTCCAAGACGTTTTTGTAATTCTCGGCGCGTTTGGAGAACGTTTCGTAGTCGTTGGTCTTGCCCAGCGCCTTGGCCATCTGGGCGATGCACCAGTCGTCGTAAGCCAATTCCAGCGTGGACGAAACCGACGCGCCCTTGCCTTTGACCCATGGAACGTAGCCGAATTTGTTGTATTCGTCCTGGCGTTTGTTGGCGTTGAAATGCCCCAAGGCAGAATTTGTCATCGCCTGAAACGCCAATTCCGCATCGAAGCCGCGGAAGCCCTTTTCGTAGGCGTCATAGATGATTGGAATGGAATGATTGCAGATCATGCACCAGGTTTCATAATTGGCCAGCGGCCAGACCGGCAGCGCGTGGGTGGGCGATTGCTGGTAAAAGACCAACATGCTTTGGACGAAATCGTTGATCCGTTCAGGCTCGGTCAGCGTCAGCAACGGCGCCTCGGCGCGGAAAATGTCCCACATCGAAAAAGTGGAATAATCCTGGAACCCGGCGGAGGGATGGTTCTTGCGGTCCGCGCCGCGATACGAGCCGTCGGCGTTGTTGTAGAGCGTCGGGGCGACCATCGTGTGATATAACGCCGAATAAAACGTCTGGCGGACGTTTGGATTCGCGCATTCGATTTGGAGGCGCAAGAGGTTGTCATTCCACTCCCTCCGCGTGGCCTGACGAACGGCGTCGAAGTTCCAGCCGGGAATCTCCGTTTGCAGGTTTTTCTTCGCTTCCTCGATGCTCGACGGGGACAGCCCCACCCGCAGGACAATCTGCTCTCCCGCCGTGGTCTGGAAGTCCAGATGAGCGCGGACCTCTTCGCCTTTCGCTTCCGGCCGACCCTCCGGCAGGGGTTTGCCGTTCAGTTCGAGGCCAAACGATTGGAACGGCTCGGAGGTTTCGATGACGAAATAAAGCGTCTTGCCCTTCGCCCAGCCGTTGTTGCTGCGATAGCCGCTGATTTCGGTGTTGCTTTCGACTTTCAGCAATGCGCCAGTCGGCCGGTTGCCCAGGCCATGCACCAGATCAATCAGCAAGTGGCTTTGATCCGACGCCGGAAACGTGTAGCGATGCATGCCGCAATGAGCCGTGGCGGTCAATTCCGCCCGCACGTTGTAGCGGTCGAGCCGAACCCGGTAATAACCCGGTTGCGCCACTTCGTTTGCATGTGAAAATCCGGATTTAAACCGTTCGGCATCCAGCGGCTCGTAACCATCGGAAGCTTCCAGCGGGCCGGTAACCGGCATGATCAACAATTCTCCCAGATCTATGCCGCCGGTTCCTGAAAGATGCGTATGGCTGAAGCCCAGGATGTTCGTGTCGGAATAATGATAGCCCGAACAGGCGTCCCAGCCTTCCATGCGGGTATCGGGACTCAATTGCACGAACCCGAACGGCACCGTCGCGCCCGGATAGGTATGGCCATGTCCGCCCGTCCCCACCATTGGCAGGGCTTCATCTACCGGCTCCGGCGCGGCGCCTGCCGAAACCGTCAGCAGACACGGGGCCAGGAGAACCGCCAGCATGAACTTGTCTTCGAAAGCCCCCGCGACGCCCCGGCGGAGATTTGCGATGGAGACCAACAGGGCGCCTGCGAGGTTGGAACCCACCCTTCTCATTCCTGGCAAATTTCGGCGGATGACAACCTGCGCCGCCGAAGAAAACGGCCCGGCTGATTCTGCCGTGCCTCCGAATACTTGGATATTCGTCATCGGTCCATCATCCACGGACCCTGCCCAACGGGCAACACATTACCGAAGGATTTCATTTGCTTTGAATGACCACGTCCATGCCGTTGTTCATCGCCACGCCCGCATCGGCCGCAGCCGGGCCTGGTGCATCGTTGATGCCATCGCCACAATGGCACGCCGCGCTTGCCATTGGAACCAGTGGCTTCCGCCAGTTGTTTTGTCCGCGTGTGACCGCCCGGCAGAGCGGTTCAATGGGAACCTCGCCAGCAGATCGTCCCGAAACCAAGTGCAGCAAAGCCCGGGAAGCCAGGTCAAGGCTCCTCCTGGCACTGGGCCAAGGCTCGAAGCAACGCACACTTTGGCTGATTTCCGACTCAAAGGAAAAAAATCGTCAGCTTTCTTGGCCCGTGCGCGCCGAGCACGAGGATGCGCTCAATGTCGCCGGTGCGGCTGGGACCGGTAATGAATGAAATCATGCCGGGATAATTGCAGCCGTATTTTTGTTTTAAAAGCTCGAAGGCCGCCGGCAAATCCGGCAGCAATTGTTTGCGCCGCGCCAGCACGACGTGATGCGGAGGCAGCACTGAAAGCGCCCGCCCGCCTGCGCTGCGATTCGCCACCAGGACGCTGCCGGTCTGCGCGATGAGCGCGTCGCATTCGGTGATGCCGGCGTCGCATTTTTCCAATTCGTTGATGTCATAGCCGGAATCGGTTTTCAAAACCGGCACGCCAAGGGCCGATACGCCCAAGTCGGTCAATTCGCCCGAGTGGGAGGCGATTTTCCTCCAGTCTTCCGCATCGCGGAGCGCAAGCAGGCGCGATTTTAGTTCATCGCGAAGATTCAGCGCATAAAAATCCGCCTTGAGACTCGTGGCATTCTGCCGAAACAGGGCGAGTTGTTCATCGAATGAATCGGCGGCGGGTGGCAGCCATTTTCGAACCTGGGCCGGTGAGGGCCTTTGTTGGCCAGGGGCCCTGGGTTCACCCGGAAACGGAGCTTGAACGGTCAGCGCTTCGCGGATGCGCGCCAGGATCTTTTCGCGTTCGTTCATCTGATTTTCACAAAAGAAAACGAAGGCAGCCGAGACTCATATTTGATTTTGCCCCTTTGTTTCCTGCATTGGCCGTTGTTGAATTTCATGGAGATTGCGTTCCCGCCAGAATTCCCTGAAGGTCCGCGGGGCGATTTGCGGCGTCGCGCGCGACTTTGTCCAGGCATAAGCCGGATCGAGCCGCGTGCCTTTCACCAGGGGATGCAATTTCTGTCCCAAGCGGCCCAGCGGTGCGACCCGCCGGTAAAGCCGCGGGCGGTTGAAAATGAACGCGAACAGTTTGAAACCGAGCTTCCCGGCCAACGATGACTTTTGTGTCACGGCCTTGCGGCGGTTTTGCAGAAGATGATGCGCCAGATCAATTTTCACCGGACACGTTTCCGTGCAGGCCCCGCAGAGCGAACTCGAAAACGACAGGTGTTTCCAATCCTGCCATCCGCGCAGATGCGGCGTGATGACCGAGCCAACGGGACCGGAGTAAGTCGTCCCGTAGGCCGGGCCGCCGACGTTGCGGAAAATCGGGCAGACATTCAGGCACGCGCCGCAGCGGATGCAGTGCAATGAATCGCGCTGCTCGGCGTCCGCGAGCAGTTCCGTGCGGCGGTTGTCCAGCAACACGACGTGCCATTCCTCCGGCCCGTCGGATTCGCCGGGTTGGCGCGGACCGCCATACATCGTGTTGTAACACGTCAACGGCTGGCCGGTGCCGGACGTGGCCAGCAACGGCAAGAACAGCGCGAGGTCTTCGAGCCGCGGCAAAACCTTTTCGATGCCCAGCAGGGTGATCAGGGTCTTCGGGAGCGCGGCTGTCAGGCGCGCGTTGCCTTCGTTCTCGGTGATCGAAACCATGCCCGCGTCGGCCACGGCGAAGTTCGCGCCCGTGAATCCGATGTCGGCGCCGACGTATTTCTTGCGCAATACGCGGCGGGCGACCCTCGTGAGTTCTTCTGGATTATCAGAAGCATCCGCGGCGAGTTCGCGGTTGAACAGCTCCTTGATTTCGCCGCGCGTCAAGTGCATTGCCGGAAAAACGATGTGATACGGCGTCTCCTTATTGAGCTGAACGATAAATTCGCCCAAGTCGGATTCGACCACCTCGAAGCCTTCGCGTTCCAGCGCCTCGTTGAGGTGGATTTCCTCCGACGTCATCGTCTTGGATTTGATGATTGAGCGCGCTTTTTTCTCCCGGATGATGCCCAGGATGATTTCCCGCGCGAGTCGGCCGGTGCCGGCCCAGTGGACCTTCGTTCCGCGCGCTTCGAGTTTTGAAACGAATTGCTCAAGGTAGCGGTCGAGATGATTGATCGCTTCCCATTTTATTTCCGCGGCGGCCTGGCGCGCGGCCTGGTAATCTTGAAACGCCCGGCGATTTGTGTCCCGAACAACGGCGTATTTCTCCAACGCGGTCTGAATGGTTGCGCGAAGCCGCAGGTTGTGCGTGGAAAGTTCCGCCTGGGCTTTGAATTGCTGGACGGGGCGGCTCATCGGCTTGTCAGCACTTCTGCGAGATGAATGACCTTCAATTTCATCCCCTGCTTGTCCGCCAAGCCCTGAATATGCATCAGGCAACTGGAATCGTTTGACACGATGTATTCCGCGCCGGTCTCGGCGGCTTGAGCGCACTTGACTTCGCCCATCGCGGTGGAAATCATCGGGAACTTCACGGCGAAGGCGCCGCCGAAGCCGCAGCACACTTCCTCCTTCATTTCGACCAGTTCGAGACCGCGCACTTTCGCGAGTAGAGCGCGCGGAGGTTTTTTCAGGCCGAGTTCGCGCAACCCGTGGCAGCCGTCGTGAAATGTAACCTTGTGCAGAAACCGGGCGCCAAGATCGGTGACGCCGAGTTTCGTCGCCAGAAAGTCGGAGAATTCCCAGCACTTCGCGGCGAGATTTTTCGCCTCGGCTTCCTGTTTCGTTCCGGCAAAGAGTTGCGGATAAAATACCTTTTGCATTGCCCCGCAGGAACCGGAGGCGATGACCACGGCTTCGGCGTTTTTCAAACGCCGCAGAACCGGCAAGGCGACGGCGCGGGCTTCGTCCCAGTAACCGGAATTGAACGCCGGCTGGCCGCAACAATTCAGCTCTTCTGGAAAATCAATTTTATGTCCGAGTCGTTCGAGAATTTCCACGATGCTCACGGCGACGCGCGGATACAGCAAATCCACGAAGCACGGAATGAACAAGGTCACAGTCATCTGCGCAATCAAAAACGAACGTCATTTCTTTCGCGACAACCTGTCCGGTATGGCTTTCAAACTCAAATCAATCGGATTCGAGCGCGACCAGGTTGGTCAGCGCGGCGATTTTCTCGATTTCAATCGTCACGCTGTCGCCGGGCTTCAACCAGCGGGGCGGCTTGCGGGCCATGCCGACGCCGTGCGGCGTGCCGGTCAGAATCACCGTGCCGGGAAGCAGTGTCGTGGAGCCGCTTGAGAATTCGATCAGCGCCGGCGCGTCGAAAATCATGTCGTTCGTGTTCCAGTCCTGGGAATTGCGGCGCCGGCAAATTGCCTTCGGCGGCGTGGCGCTTGTAATTCAGTCCGGTGCCCAAAATGGCGGCGGGCGCGACCGGCGCGAGCAATCGGGCGATTTGCGCGCGCTCGTTGGTGACGGGATGTTCGGAAAAAATGTCGTCCTCGATCCGGACCATTTCGCCGGAAGGCTGTTCCACGCCGTAAAAAATTATGCCCGCGGGATTTTGATAGCGGATAATTTTCATCGGTTGATTTTAATAAACTGCCCGGCCGCCGGACAGATCGAACGTGAAACCTGTCGTGAAACTTGCCTCCGGCGAAACAATAAACGCCGCCATGTCCGCAATTTCCTCCAGCGTGCCGCAGCGTTTCATTGGAATTTTGTCGGTCATGTAGGCTACTTGCGCCGGCGGCATGGCCTCGACCATCGGCGTGCGAATGACGGCTGGCGCGAGCGCGTTGACGGTGACGCCGGTTTCGGCCAGTTCCTTGCCCTGCACCTTGGTCATGCCGATGACCGCCGCCTTGGACGCCGAATAGGCCATCATGCCCGCGTTGCCTTCCTTGCCGGCGATGGACGCGATGTGCAAAATGCGCCCGTAGTTCTGGCGCAACATTCCCGGCAGCACGGCGCGCGCGGTGTTGAACGAGCCGAAAAAGTTGACGCGAAACACCAAATCCACATTCGCCGGGTCCACTTCATGGCTCTTCACGTTTGTGATGCCGGTGACGCCCGCGCTGTTGACCAGAATGTCTATTGGGCCAGTCCGTTGGGTGAGTTCACCGAGGGCGGTCTGCACGGCTTTCAAGTCGGTCACGTCCACGCAGAGTGTCCGGCCATTTCCACCGACTGCCCCGCGGGCAGGCTCCAGTTTTTTTGAATCCAAATCGCACAGCACGACTTTGACGCCGAGTCGGCGGAGTTTTTTGGCGATGGCCAGTCCGATGCCGGAGGCGCCGCCGGTGACGAGGGCTTGTTGTTCGTTCCATTCCTTTTTCATGGCGGGACTTCTGCAAAAACGGAGCGCCGGGCGCCGCCTCGGCTCGTTGGGGCATTTTTGATTCGCGCCGAGGCGGTGTTCGGCGCTCCGGCGGCAATCAAACAATCGCGCAATTGGATGGATTCGGAGAGCACGTCCACTTGGTCGCAATGTTCCCAGTCAATCCAGACGTATTCCAGCGCAATCCAGCCGTTGAACCGATGGTTGTTCAACGCTCTCAAGGCGCGGCCGAAATCTATTGTGTTTTCCTTGAAGCCGCATTGCAACCGGCCCCTGCGGGCGCAGCGGGCGTGAAAATGCGTGGCGCGGCCGACCAGAGGCTCGATCCGGGAATCCGGAAACCCGGCGCGGGTGAAGTGCGCGTAATCGAGGGTGAGACCGAGGCCCGGCACGCCCGCCGCCAGTTGCAAGGCGCGTTCCGGCGTGTCGGTAATCGAGCCGAGATGCGGCTCGACGGCAACGGTCAGTTTCATGGCGACGGCCTGTTCGACGCGCCACGACAGCTCGTCGGCGGCGCGGGCGAGGGAATTGGCGCGCGGTTCGGTTTCGAAAATCACCCCCGGCAAAATCGTGACGTGCTTTGAACCGGCGGCAACAGCGTAATCCAGCGTCTTCAGAAACTGCCGTCGCGCAGATTTGCGGCGCGCCGCATCGGGATGATTCACCGCATAATCCGTGAAGTTTTCATGGATCTGGAGAAAAACATCCGCGGCGACGAGGCCTTCGCGCGCGAGCTGGCGGCGAAGCTTCGCGCCGCTTTTCGTGGGCGCGGGGAACTCCGTCTCGGGACGCAAGTGGCTCCGGCCCGAAAACAATCCGACGTCCACTCCGTGCAATCCGAGCAACGCGATCACCTTCAGCGCGGCGTCGTGCGGCAGAAGCGGAAAACTGAAATCGGCGCAGCTTAATTTGAGGTTCATGAGCTTCAATTCAATTGAAAGGCTGGCGCGCCGGTCTTGCGCGATTGGCGGTAGAGGGCGTCCAGTTTCTCCAGGACTGATTCCGCGTCGCGCCCGTCGCGGAGCGTTTCCTGCAGGGCGTTG
>JAGWMQ010000051.1 GCA_028873125.1 Verrucomicrobiota bacterium
TTCGTGTGGACGGCGACGGTCGAGAAGATCATGGCTAAAGTTGAGCGGGCACGCCCGCGGTTGGAAGGGATCAAACCCGGCTGGTCCAAAAGGAAAAAGCGCAAAAAGCGGAGATAATATGTCTAGCTATTTACGATACACTACACTAGCAGCGTTACCAGCATCGGAGCGTATGCGTTCAATTACTGCACTAACTTGACTACTATAATTATACCCAATGGCGTCACCAATATCTCGGACGATGCCTTCTACGAGTGTTACGACCTGACCAACGTCACGATCGCCGGCAGCGTCAGCAGCATCGGGGAGTCTGCCTTTGGTTACTGCAGCAAGCTAACTGGCGTCTTTTTCTACGGCAGCGCTCGTGCCGCTGCCTTGGACGTGTTCAATGGTGACCCTGGAAAGGTCTATTACTTGCCCGGAACCGCGGGGTGGGGCGGGATGTTTGGCGGTCTTGGGACTGCGCTGTGGATGTTACCGTATCCGCTTATCCTGGAGGGGGGATCGAACTTTGGGGTGCAAGCTGACGGATTCAATTTCAGAATCTCGTGGGCGACTAATCTCACCGTGGTCGTGGAAGGCTGCACGAATGTAGCAAATCCGGCTTGGCAACCGCTTCAAACCAACACCTTGATCGGGGGAGAGTCGCAATTTACGGACTCTCAGTGGACAAATTATCCCATCCGTTTCTACCGCGTCCGTTGGCCGTGAGGTGAAAGCCGTCTGCTCAAATCGAGCTGAAAAAAACTTCAACGAAACCTTCAACAATTTCTTCAATAACCGGACATCGAGGGCGAGCGTGATGGGTTAAGTCCGGGTGGGCGGATAATGGGATAATCCTCTTGAAGTCTCGTAAAACCGGTTTTGAAATCCCCGTGAAAATCCGGGTATTGAGGCAGGTGATCGGTGAAGACCTCGTTCGATTCTGACCATTGGCTCGAAGTTCGGCCGCGTTCCGTGGTCTTTCGGTGCCGGACTCGTCGGCACTGGCGGTTAAAATGTTCTGCCTGGCCGGACGGATTTACTGCGGCGAGCGCCAGTCAATGACCAACAAGGACACCGCCTCCCTCGGCAGATCGAATTTCAAGTCCATTTGACCGTCTTGAACCCGGAGATTTTGAGGCGGTCCCAATTCGGCCAGTTGTCCGGCCTTTTCCAGTTGTGCAAATTGTTCGGGCGTCGGCCGCAACGGCGACCCCATCCGTTGCCAGATGGTGAAGGCGTCGCTGTGATCGGCGTCAATGCGGAAATGTCGGACCCGAACCTTCGCGACGCGGCCGGGCAGCCCGTCAATGTCAAGTTCCACCTCCGCTGCCGGTCCGGGCGCGCCGTCGTCGTGGTAATGCCAGACCAGCACGCACAACCGGGGGGCGGTCCGGCTGGCCAGGGCCGAAACCTCCGGTCGCGCGCGGACTCCATTTTTCAGGATGGTCTCCAAAGGCAGCACGGCATCGCTCGTCACTGCCAGTTGTTGGCTGCCCATTTTGGCGAACATGCGGAAGACGTTCAGCACCGGCAGGTCAATGCCGTCGCTGGCCAGCACCCGGAAACCCGCAAACAAGGTTTGGTTCTCAAACTCGAACGCCCAGGTCAGCGCGCCTTGCAGGTTGACGCCATATTTGTCGGCCAGCTCGAATTCGCGGGCGACGCACTCGGCGGTGTAACTGGCGTAAAGCGGCCCGGTGCGGTAGCCCAGTTGATCGCCCCGGCAGGCGGCGCAGCCGTCCGGATCGGATTCGCCGATCACCACCGGCGTGTGTTTCAATTCGGGAAACGAGGCCAGGATGCGGAAGGCGCCGTTGATGTCCCGCAATTGGTTGGCAATGCCCATCTGCACGTGGCCGTTCACATAGCCGGGCGCGCCTTTGGCGTGGAAGGAAACGAAATCCAGCGGCGTGCCGATCTTGCCGGTGACAAAATTGGTTCCGTGCAGGCAGTGTTCCAGGAAGGCCCGGAAGAACTTCGTGCCGCCGCCCGCCGAATCCGGCCCGCCCACCCGCGCCGCCGGCAGCGCGCGCCGCACGGCGGCGACGGCGCAGTCGTGCAGCCGGAAAAATTCCCGCGGCGTGCCCTGCCAGTAACCGATGTTCGGCTCGTTCCACGTCTGCCAATACCAGTGTTCCACCTCGGCGCGGCCATACCGGGCCGTTTCGTGTTTCACCCACTGATAAACCAGGTCCGACCACTTCGCGTAACTTTTCGGCGGGTAGGCCCAGCCGGTGAAAATCTCGCCGTAACTCGCCCCGGGCGACCAGTGATGTTGATACGGTTCCGGCTTGATGGACAGCGACTTGGGCATGAAGCCGATTTCCACATAAGGCCGGACGCCATGACTGCGGTAGGCGTCAAAAATCCGGTCCATGATCGTCCAGTTGTAAACCTGGTTTCCCTGCGCGTCCTCGCGGTAAACGCCGGTGGAACCCCACTTGAGCGCCGGCGTGCCGTCGCCGGTGTTGAGCAGATTGTGCGCGCGGAAATAAACCCGGCCTGGCGCCAACCGGCCGAGTTCGCCAAGCAATTTCTCGCCGTCAGGCCACGTGGCATAGTTCGGCTCGTCCGCGCCGAAGAAGCGCCAGATTGGGCGCCATGGACCCTGCGGCCGGTCCGCGTGAACCCGGATGGCGACTGGAAACGTCGTGGCAGTCGCCGGCGCGCCACCACCGCGGCCGAAGGCAATGCCGGCTGTCGCCAGAACCCAGAAGAAGCGCGTGAGCATAAATGAACAGTTGTGGTGCGGGACATTATTGCGCTCCGGGACGGTGGCGGCAAGGCGCGATTCGTGGCCGGCGTTCTAAGCCAGTCCGCCGTTGACGCGGAGGTTTTGACCGCTGATCCACCTGGCCGCGTCGCTCGCCAGAAAGGCGACCACGTCGGCGATTTCCCCCGGCTGGCCGAGCCGGCCCAGGGCGGCCATTTGCGCGAACTGCCGGATCTGCTCCGGCGTCTTGCCGTCCTTGAACAGTTCCGTGTCCGTGGGGCCGGGTGAAATGGCGTTGACGGTGATGCCGCGCGGTCCCAGTTCCTTGGCCAGCGAACGCGTCAGTTGCTCCACGGCGCCCTTGGTGGCCACATACGCGCCGTAGTGAGGCATGAACCGCGCGGTGGTGGAGCTGGACAGATTGATGATGCGCCCGCCGTCGGCCAGCCGGACCGCCGCCTGCTGGCAGGCGAAAAAGACACCCTTGACATTGACGTCAAAGATGCGGTCGAACTCCGCTTCCGTCGTAGCGCCGACCGGTTTGGTGAACATGATGCCGGCGTTGTTGACCAGAATATCGAGTTTGCCGAAGCGGGCGAGGGTCTGATCAAAAAGCCGGACGATTTCCGGGACCCGTGCGACATCGGCCTGAAGCGCGACGGCTTTTCCACCGGACGATTCGATTTGGGCCACGACCGCCTGCGCCGCTTCGGCGTGGCCGGCGTAATTGACCGCGACTGCCGCGCCATCCCGGCCCAGTCGTTCGGCGATGGCGCGTCCGATTCCGCGGGAGGCCCCGGTGACCAGCGCCACTTTTCCATTCAAGATCCTGTCCATGGGTGCATTCGTCTCAGACTTTTCGCCGTCAACATAACCGCTTCCGCGACAAAGCTCAATCTGCGCGCCAATGCGAGCGGATCACTGGGCGATGCTGAGGCTCACCGGGAAATCTGGCGGCGTGAGATTCGGCCCATCGGTCGCGCGGGGTTGCTGGCGGCGTTCGCGTTGCTCGAACGCCGGCCCATGGCTTTTGCCCGAGCCGCCGGATTCTCCGATTTATTGCGTCTCCAGGCGATAAAACTCGACCGATCCACCCGGGACGGCCTCGTAAGGCGATTGAGCGGCGGCGTTGGTGAACCACGGGCCTGTGAGGTTGGTGGCCTCGAGCAACTGTCCGAAAGGCCAGGTCAGAACCACCTGTCCGCCGGACACCGCGATCCCCAGCGGCGCGGGCGGGACGGCGACACCGCTGACGGCGAAGATGGCCGCAACACTGCCCGGGTGGCTCCCGGTGTCCCAACCCAGGTGGATGTTGGTGACAGGGCTGGCGATGTTGGTCAAGGCGATGTCCTCCGCGTAAAGTCGCGGGTTGTTGTTGTTCACGCTGTTGAACGCGCCGGTGACCACGTCCACCCGGCCCTGGGCGTTGAAGACCACCGGCATGTTGAAAAACCAATCCGGCGAAGAGAACGCTCCGCTCTCCGCGCTGCTATCGGCGTGTTCGACCCGGTAATCCACCACCGCCGGACCATGCCCCGAGGCGGTCAGGAACGACAGGGCCGAAAAGGCGTCCAGATTGGCTGGAACAAGATCGGCGCCGTGGCTGGCGTCCACCATCGCAACGTTATTTGCGGTGTAGGACGGGGCAAGAGTGTAGGCGTGGTCCGTACTCGATGGGTCGGTGAGAGTTGAACCAGGAGGCGGCAGGCCGGTGGCCGGCGCGGCCGCATCGTATCCCTGTTCATACCAACTGTTGCCGGTGTTCACCGCGCCGGCGTCCATGGAGGCGGTGGTGTTGGAGGCGGGCGGATGAGGCGCGATCCGTTCGATAACCATGTCCTGATTGTAACCGCCTGGAGTCAGGGCGATCGGAACAAACCTCGACCCGCTGGCGGAGCGGACCACCACGCTGCGTTGGGTGAGGCGCGGGGCGGTGCCGGCATAATGCCAATAGGTCCGGAAATCGTAGTGCGCGCCCGCGGCCGCCTGGAAATAGACATCGAAGTTGTGATACAACGCGTTCGGAAACTCGCTCCGCGCCACGTCGCGCGAGGCGAGCACCCGGCCGGAATCCGTGTCCACCACGGACAACGTTGCGACGATCGTGTTGTCCCAGTTGAAGTTGTCCACTTTCAACTCGAATTCGGCCGCGCAGGCGCCCGCGGGAAGTTCCGCCGTGCCCGGACCGCTGACCAGATAGCCCGAGGCCTGGTCCCGGACGGGGTCAGCCTCCCAGTTGTTGTTTCCGTCGAACCGCCCCACGTCGTGCGCGAGGTTGACCGCCGCCCAGTTGTGCGAGCCATCCACAGTCACATCGCTCAACGTCAGGACGGGGGCGTCCGTCACCGCGTGCCAAAAAACCCGAAACTCCAAAACGCCGCCAGCCACGGTATTGGTGAAGGGCAGTTGAAAATCCTGCGGCTGACCGGCGGCCTCGAATGAACTCCAAGGCGCCTCACGGCCGGCCAGGACATTCCCGTTTTGGATGACCGCCAACGAAACGAGATTGGAAGCGGAGTTGCTCGTCGCGCTGACCGCCATCCGGAAATGGACGACATGGCCTCCGGGCGGCAGGGAGGCCAGATACGGACCAGATTGCATCCATCCCGCGGGCGTGGCGGCGCCACAACTCCATGCCAGTGTCCCGACCGGTCCTCCCACGGCATGGTTGAACGCGGGATCGCCGGAGCCTTTGGCGAACGGAAGCAGGGCGGTCACCGGCTCGGCCACCACGCTAAGGGGCATGATGGCCGAGCTTTGGCGCGCGGCGTCCGCGGCGTCGAACGGCCCGGTCCACAGCATCCCCAATTGATTGGAACTGTTACGGTCGCTGAACCAGACGGCATGGGCGTTGTTGAACAGAAAATTGAAATAGGCCGGCCGATGGTCCTCGTCATAGAGGTAAGCCAGATTGCGGATGAAAATTCCCTTGAATTCCGGGACATCCCCGCCGCCGCAGTCGCAGGGTTCCTGCAGCACACCATTGCCCGAAACGAGATGGCTGATGGAGGCGTTGGCGATGGCCTCCGCCTGGCTCAAATAATTCGCATTGCCCGTCGCTTTGTACAAATCGGTCAGGCCGCCGAGGATGACGCCTTGATTGTAAGTCCAGGTGGTCTCGCCGTTGTTGAGGCAATTGCTGGTCAGGCCGTCGTTAATCAGGTTGAACCCGTTGATCATGCCGCTGGCCCGGAACCAGGCCCATTCGTTGGTGGCCCAGTAAAAATAGGTGCCCGGCCCGCCGTCGCCCGGAGTCCGTTGATGCAGCCGGATGGCCGTGAGCAGGAACAGTTCGTTGGGAATGGCGTTTTTGTAGGTGCGAGCCTTGCTCCACCAAAGTCCGCCGTTGCAATGGCCGTCCCAGCCGTTGGTCAGGTCGGCAAACATGGTCTTGGCCATGTTCAGGTAGGCGGCATTGCCGGTCAGGTCGTAGGCGCGAATCCAGGCGTTGGCCCACCAACCCTCGTCGTCGTAGTAATAATTCAGGAAATGGCCGCCCGAGTTGAGGCTGAAGGTGTTTTGCAGCGTGGCCAGGTAATTCGTGTCGTCATTGGCGGCAATGTCGTCCTCCAGCGCGTCCACGCAATTGGCCGAGTTCCACCAACCGGTCGTGTTCCACAGGCCATTGGTGGTATCATACCACCGTTGAAGAGCCAGAACGGCGGTCGCGGTGTTGGCATTGAAATCATCGCCGGGCACGACCGCGCCCTGACCGCACACGGGGATGGTCAGGCTCGCAAGCAGCGCCAGGATTTCGTTTCTCACGCCGGATACTTTATCCGATCCGGTCCGCTCGCGTCTCCTGAAATTCGCAAAACCGCTGTCCACCCGGCTTCGCCGAGTCCAGGCCTCGGCCTTCCCGGCCTTGTTTCTCTCTTTCCGCGCAATTATGCTCCGCCCATGAGTGACACGACCTCTTTCATCCGGGAAGATCCCTGGCGCATTTTCCGCATCATGGCCGAGTTTGTGGATTCGTTTCAGACGCTTTCGCAGGTCGGCCCGGCGGTCACGATCTTCGGCTCCGCGCGGACGCGACAAAACCACCGGGATTACCGTGCCACGATCGCCATTGCCCGGGGGCTGGCGGAGCATGGCCTGGCGGTCATCACCGGCGGCGGACCGGGCATCATGGAGGCGGCCAACAAGGGGGCCGCCCAGGCCGGCGGCAAGTCGGTGGGCCTGAACATCGAACTGCCGCGCGAGCAGCTCGGCAACCGGTTTGCCAACGTGCCCATCCAGTTCCATTATTTCTTCGCGCGCAAGGTCTGTTTCGCCAAATACAGCCTCGGGTTCGTCTTCATGCCGGGCGGGTTTGGGACCCTCGACGAATTCTTTGAAATCATCACCCTCGTGCAGACCGGCCGCATCCCGCAGTTTCCGCTGATCCTCTTCGGGCGCGAGCACTGGAGCGGGCTGCTGCGCTGGCTCAAGACCGAGTTGCAGGACCAGCGCAGCTTCATCAGCCCGGGCGACCTCGACCTGGTGACGGTGACCGACGAGGCGGCGGAGGTTGTCAAGGTCATTTTGGACTACGAACGCCGCGTCGGCCACCCCGGCGTTCCACCCCGGGCCTTCGCCTGATGGGACCATGCGTTCGCTGATTCAGGAAATCCACACCGCGCACACCCCCGAATCGCTCGTCGAATCTCTCCGCGAGGAGGGGGGCGTTGCACTGTTGCGCACCGCGCTGTTCGGCTCGCCTTGGGCGCGCTATTCCTTTGTCACCGCCGGGCCGTTTCTGACCTTCCGCGACTTCGGCTCGCGCTGCGAGATTACCGGACCCCAAGGCCCGGTTCCCGTCCGTCAAATCCAGTTCGGCGATCCCTGGCAACTCCTGGACGCGCTCCTGGCGCGGTTCGAACTGCTCGACGACGTGGATTTGCCCTTTCCCCTGGGCGGCGGCTTTGGCTCCTGGGGTTATGACCTGAAAAACTTCATCGAGCCGAAACTCCCCCGCCGCGCGGTCAACGACCTCGAGTTGCCCGACGGCCACGTCGGCTTTTACGACAGCCTGGTCGTTTTCGACCATCACCTCGGCAAAACCTTTGTGGTCTCCACCGGCCTGACGGCCGACGGCTCGCGGAGCAGGGAGCGGGCGCGCGCGCGCATGGAATTTTGGACAAGCATGACCAGCCGCCCTCCCTCGACGCGGCCCGTCGTGCCAGTCCAGGGAGCGGAACCGGCCGGACGCGCCAAGGCCGTCTCCAACTGGTCGCATGCCGGTTTCCTGGCCGCCGTCGAACGGGCGCAGCGATACATCCGGGCCGGCGACATTTACCAGGTGAACCTGTCCCAACGACTCAGCGCGCCCTGCGGAGATTCCGCCTGGGACTTTTTTCAGCGGTTGAATGCCCTCTCGCCGGCGCCCTTTGCCGCCTTCCTCGATTGCGGAGATTTTCAGCTCGCCTCGTCGTCGCCGGAATTGTTTTTGCGCCTCAGCGGTTCGCACATCCAAACCAGACCCATCAAAGGCACGCGGCCGCGCGACGCCGCCCCGACGCGGGACGCGCAACTGGCCTACGAATTGCAAACCAGCCCGAAGGAACTCGCCGAACTGCTGATGATCACCGATCTGTTGCGGAACGATCTGGGCCGGGTCTGCGAATTCGGCTCCGTGCAGGTGCCGGAGATGGCAAAGCTGGAAAGATTCGCGCAGGTGCAGCACCTGGTCTCGATGGTCGAAGGCCGGCTGAGAACGGATGTGACGCATCTGGGCGCGCTGGCGGCGTGTTTCCCCGGCGGCAGCATCACCGGCGCGCCGAAATTCCGCGCCATGGAAATCATTGACGAACTGGAGCCGGTGGCGCGCGGGCCTTACTGCGGCTGCCACGGCTATCTCGGCTTCAACCGCGAAAGCCAGTTGAGCATCACCATCCGCACGGCCCTCTGCAAGGACGGCTTCGCGCACTTCAACGTCGGCGCCGGCATCGTGGCCGATTCCCGCCCCGAGGCGGAATACGAGGAGACACTCGCCAAGGCGGCCGGCTTCCTGGCGGCGTTGCAGACTGGCTTTTCCTCGTCCCCGAATCTCGCGGAGGAGCGCGCATCGAATTTGTGAAGCCCGGTGAACCGGGCGGATTGATTTTTCCCTCGCCGGAAGGTTGGGCATTGGGTAACCCAAGGAACCTGGGGATTGGAGATTCATGCTGGTTTTCCTCAATGGACAATTTGTGCCCCCGGCGCGGGCGGTCGTTCCGGTCAACGACCGCGGCTTCCTATATGGCGACGGGCTGTTCGAGACCCTGCGCGTTGCCGGCGGTAGGCCGTTCCGGTTTGCGCAATATCTGCAACGGCTGCGGCGCGGCGCGGATTTTCTGAAAATGGAGGTGCCGTTCGCGGCCAGGGATTTGCAGGAAATTGCGGGGCGGTTGATCGAGCAAAACCGGATGCCCGACGCGATCCTGCGGCTCACGGTGACACGCGGGCCGGGGGAGCGCGGTTATACGCCCAAACCCGGCGCTCCGCCGACGGTGGTGATGACCTTGCACGCCGCGCCCGCGGCGGACACGCCCGCGTCATGGCGTCTGGTTACCTCGTCCTTCCGGGTTCCGGCGGCCGATCCGCTCTCCTCCATCAAGACGCTGAACAAACTTCCGCACGTCCTGGCGCGGATCGAGGCCGCCGAAAAGGGCGCGGACGAGGCCCTGCTCCTGAACAGCCGCGGCGAAGTGGCCGAAACGGCCGGCGGGAACCTGTTCTGGGTTGATGAAGGCCGGCCTTTCACGGTGCCGACAGCCTGCGGCGCGCTGCCGGGCGTCACGCGCGCGGTCGTTCTTGAAATCTGCCAGGCACTCGGCGTGCCGGCGGGCGAGCGCATCATCAAGCCGGACGCGCTTCAAAACGTCACGGGCCTCTTCACCACCCAAAGCGCGCTGGGCGTCGTGCCCGTGGCCCGTCTGGATGGCCGGCCGGTCCCGCCCTCGCCGCTCACGGATCAAATTGCGGGCGCTTACCGCGAAATGCTGGCCCAGCCGTAGGTTGCATTCTTCAAATCAATCCCATTAGCCAGGTTCAAATCATCTCCGTCGCCTTGAAATCGCCCCGCCGGCGCGCATATTTCCCTTGGAGAGGCGGAGGGTGACTATGACAAAAACGGCGGTGGAGCATTGGCCGTCATTCATCACCAGCCAGTTTCATCCGCTCGCACGGTTCGGCGAGGAAACGGGCTTCAGCCGCACGGTGACGATTTCGCGGCAGGCGGGGTGTGACGCACTGGCGGTAGCGGGAAAGCTGACGCGTTACCTGCAGATGCACTCGCCCCGGGACACCGTGCCGTGGAAGGTCTTTGATCGCAACCTCATGGACCAGGTGCTCGAGGAACACGGCCTGTCGGCGCATCTGGCCAAATACCTGCCCGAGGACCGCGTCTCGGAACTGGAGGACCTGGTGGCCGACCTGCTGGGGGTGCATCCGCCGCTGCGGGAAGTGGTGCGGCAAAGCGCGGAAACCATTTTGGAACTGGCCGCATTTGGCAACGTCATCCTCATCGGCCGCGGGGGCACGGTGATCACCGCCGGGCTGCCCCAGGTCATCCATGTCCGGCTGGTGGCGCCGTTTGAAAATCGCGTCAGGCATGCTCAGGCGGCCTACAATCTCAAGCCCGCCGAGGCGCGCGCCTTTTGTCTGCGCGCGGACCGTGGACGCGAACGCTACCTGAAAACATATTTCAACGCCGACATCAACGATCCCTTGCTCTACCACATGACCTTGAACACCGGCTGGCTCAGTTTCGAGGAGACTGCCCGGGTGATCGGTGACGCGGTGCTAAACCTGTCCTGAGCCGGCGGCGACTTCCATCTTGGGCGGCGCGCCCGCTTCTGGCTTAATGTCCGCGTGCCTCGCCGCGCCAGACCAAAATACCGAATGTCCCATGCGCGCCGCCCGCGGCGCGGCGGTTGGGTTTGGTTCTTCCTGGCGCTGGCGTTGATCGTCATGCTGACGCGGTATTGGCATGGGCGTTCCCACACGCCTCCTCACAAAGCGCCGGCGCCGGCGGCCCCGGCGCCGCGAGCAGGCCGATCGCGGGCCGCCTCCGAACCGTCAAAATCGTCAAATGACTCTCGAAGTCCGGTCGAGGACGTTTTTGAGGTGCAAGCCGCCCTGGCGCGGCGCGGCATTTCCCCGGGTTCAATTGACGGCGTCCCCGGCTCGCAGACGCGCGAGGCGATTTCGGTTTTTCAAGCGATGGAGGGCTTGCCCGTGACCGGCGAGCCGGATGCGGTCACTCGCGCGCGACTGACGCTGGACGCGCCGTTGTTGACGACCTATATGGTGACGACCAACGACCTGGCCCGATTGCAGCCGCTCGGCAAAACCTGGCTGGCCAAATCGCAGCAGACGGCGCTGGACTACGAAAGCGAATTGGAACTGGTCGCCGAAAAGAGCCATGCCAATCCCAAGTTGATCCGGCAACTGAATCCGGGCGTGGATTGGGGCAATCCCGCGCCGGGCACGATTCTCCAAGTCCCCGACGTGAATTACCCCGCGCCGGCGGGCAAGGCCGCCTTCGTCGTCATTCATCTTGACGGGAAATCTCTGGAGGCGTTTGACGAGAACACGAATCTGCTCGCCCACTTCCCGTGCAGCATTGCGGCGCGCGTGGAGAAACGTCCCATCGGCGAACTGCATGTCATCGTCATCGTGCCTGATCCAAATTACACGGTGGATCCCGGGCTTTTTCCCGAGTCGGCCGAACTGCGGACCATCGGCCACAAATTGATCCTGCCGCCCGGTCCGAACAATCCCGTCGGCGTGGCGTGGATCGGTTTGGACCGGCCGGGCTACGGCATTCACGGCACGCCGGTCCCCGAACTGGTGGGGCGCACCGAATCGCACGGCTGCTTCCGGCTGGCCAACTGGGACGCGGCCTATTTGCTGAAGCTGGTTTGGGTCGGAATGCCGGTGTGGGTCGAGCCATGACCCATTCCAAAATGGCCGTCAAATTATCATTGCCTCCCGGCGCGCCGTGCATGACGATAAGGCAAATTCAACGAAAGGAATGTTATGGGACTCTTGATCATTGTGCTGGTGGTCATCGTGTTGGCCGTGGTCATTGCCGTCGCTCTGGTCGCGGGCGGCTACAACAAACTCGTCACCCTCCGCAACCGCTACAAGAACGCCTACGCGCAGATTGACGTGCAGCTCCAGCGCCGTTACGACCTCATCCCCAATCTCGTCGAAGTGGCCAAAGGCTACATCAAACACGAGCGCGAGACGCTCGAAGCCGTCACCCAGGCGCGCAACATCGCCTACGCCGCCGCCAAGGCGGCCGCCGCCAATCCCGGCGACGCCAGCGCCATGAAAAATCTCGGCTCCGCCGAGACCGGCCTGGCCGGCACCCTGGGCCGCCTGCTGATGGTCACCGAGTCGTATCCCGACTTGAAGGCCAACCAGAACATGATGCAACTGACCGAGGAACTGACCTCGACGGAGAATAAAATCTCCTTTGCCCGGCAGGCCTACAACGATTCGGTCATGGCCTACAACACCGACCGCGAGGTGTTCCCGAGCAACCTCATCGCCGGCCTGTTCCACTTCGGCCCGGCGGAACTGTTCATCATTGAGAAACCCGAGGCGAAGCAGGCGCCGAAGGTTTCGTTTTCGTAAGCCGTTGAAGCGTTGAAGCGTTAAAGAGTTAAAGCGTTGCCTCCCGCTTCAACGCTGCAACCCGGCGCGCTTGAACGCATTGACCCATGGACTTCTTCGAGCAGCAGGCGAAGGCGCACCGCAAGACCAAGTGGATGGTCCTTTATTTTGCGATGGCCGTCGCGGCCATGATTGCCGCCATTTATGTCGCGGTGGTGCTGGTTTTCTCCGGGGTGCAGGCGCAACAGCACCGTGCTTTTGACGCGCGGGGTCAGCCGCAACTTGTCCTCTGGAATTCGCAGATTTTTTTCGGCGTCAGCCTCGCCACGCTGGCCATCATCGGCGTCGGCGGCCTTTACAAGACGATGGCGCTGTCCGCCGGCGGCAGCGTCGTCTCGGAAATGATGGGCGGCCGCGCCGTCAACCCGAACAGCAGCGATCCCGATGAGCGCAAATTGCTGAATGTCGTCGAGGAAATGGCCATCGCCTCCGGCGTGCCCGTGCCCCAGGTCTATGTCATGGACGGGGAGGACGGCATCAATGCGTTCGCCGCCGGTCACAAAACCGGCGACGCCACCGTCACGGTGACGCGGGGCTGCATGAAACTGCTTTCGCGCGATGAATTGCAGGGCGTCATCGGCCACGAGTTCAGCCACATCCTCAACGGCGACATGCGGTTGAATCTCCGGCTCATGGGCATCATCTTCGGCATCTTGTGCCTCGCCGTCATCGGCCGGGTGCTGCTGCAGACGGCGCGCGGCGGCGGACGAGGGCGCGGTCAGAACCCGTTGCCGCTGCTCGGCTTGATCCTGCTGATCGTCGGCTACATCGGCGTTTTTTTTGGCCGGCTGATCCAGGCCGCCGTCAGCCGCCAGCGCGAATTCCTCGCCGACGCCTCGTCGGTCCAGTTCACGCGCAATCCCGGCGGCATCACCGGCGCGCTGAAGAAAATCGGCGGTTTGGGCGCCACCGGCTCGCGCATCAGCCACGCGCACGCCGAGGAATTGTCCCACATGTTTTTCGGCAACGGCGTGTCCGAGCCGTTCATCCGCCTGCTGGAGACACATCCGCCGCTCATCCAACGCATCTGCGTGTTTGAACCCGCCTTTGACGGCGTTTTTCCGGAGGTCCGCTATGAGGAGCGGGAGCAGCCCTTTGAAAAACTTTCCCGATCCAAACGCCCGCCGATGATGCCAAACATCTTCGGCACGGCGATGGGCGGAGTCATCCTCGCCTCCGGCGCCACCGAAAAGCCTCCCGTCATCAGGCCGCACTCCATTTTGCCGAACCTCGGCAATCCCACGCCGCTGCATCTGCACTACGCCGAGCAGTTGCGGAATTCGCTGCCGGACAGCGTGAAGGCCGCCGCTCGCGAGCCGGCCGACGCCGTGGCGCTCGTTTACGCCATGCTCTTGAGCGACGACGAAAAACTGCGGGCGACGCAACTCGCCGAAATCGGCAAACGCTTTTCGCCGGCCGCATCCGCGAAGGCCGCCGCCCTGTTCCCGGACGTTTCCCAAGCCGCGAAGCACGCGCATTTGCCGATGATCAACCTGGCCATCGGCGCGTTGCGGCATCTGAGCGCGCCGCAGTTCGGCCAGTTCTCCCAGACGCTGCAGTGGCTGATCGAGAGCGACGGAAAAGTCGAACTGTTTGAGTTCGCGCTCCAAAAAATCGTCCGCCGCCATCTCGCGCCACAGTTTGCCAAAGCCGCCACGCCGGTCATTCAGTTTTACACGCTCAAGCCGCTGGTGCCCGATGGCGCGGTCTTGTTGTCCGCCCTCGCGCAGGCCAGCGACGGCGACGCAAACCAGATTTCAAAGGCCTTCGACGCCGGCGCGCCCTATTTGCGGGCGCCCGACGACGCCGATTTGCAATTGCTGCCGCGCGAGCAGTGCGGCATCCCGCAAGTGGACGCGGCCCTCAACCGCCTGGCGCAGGCCGTACCCATCATCAAGAAAAACTTGATAGACGCCTGCGTCCACGTCGTCGGCGCCGACGGCGTGATTCAGGAGGCGGAGGCCGAACTGCTCCGGGCCGTCGCCGACACCCTTGATTGCCCGATGCCGCCGTTTGTGACGATGGAATGAGCGGTGGAGGTGGACCGGCAAGGGGCTTTTCGCGCCGAGCCGCCGCTCAAAATATCAACATCGCGGAAACCACGACGGGCTTTCCCGCCGGACGAATTTGGGTTATGAAACGGGTCCATGCGCCTCAGTCGCAGACAATTCATGCAAACCGCCGGCGCGGCGGGCCTGGTCCTCGCCGCGGGTCCGGCGTTGGCGCTGGAGCGTGATTCTCCGGGCCTTGACCGACGCGCGCTGGTGCGGCGGCACAATCCCCGCGTGACGCGGTTCGATCCCTTCTCCGCACTCACCGTGGGCAACGGCGAATTTGCCTTCACCGCCGACGTCACAGGATTGCAGACCTTCGCTGCTGAATGTGAAAAATCATTTCCGCTCTGCACCACGTCGCATTGGGCGTGGCACACCTTCCCTTTGCCCGCGGGCCTGGATCCGAATCGTTTCCGCTACCAGGATTATGACACCTACGGTCGCCCCGTCGGTTACGCCACCAGCGCGACGGGGCAGGAGGCCCTGTTCAACTGGCTGCGGCAAAATCCGCACCGCTTCCATCTCGGCCGGATCGGATTGGAATTCAAGACATCTGGCGGCGCGCCGCTCGCGCCCGACGATTTGAAAAACGTCCGCCAGAGCCTCGACCTTTGGAGCGGCCTGTTGGACAGTCACTTTGAATTGGAAGGCACGCCGGTTCATGTCCTGACCTGCTGCCATCCCGACCTCGATCTGGTCGCGGCCCGCATCACCTCGCCGCTTTTGGCGGACGGCCGGCTGCAGGTGCGGCTGGCCTTCCCCTACGCCTCGCCCGGCATGAGCATGGCCGATTGGGACCAGCCGCAGCGGCACGCCACAAGGCTTTCGCGTCCGGAAAAAAACCGCTCCGACTTCGCGCGCCGGCTCGACGCGACTGAATATGCCGCGAGCCTGGAATGGAACGAGGGTGCGGCCTTGACGCGGCGCGCGGAGCATGAATTTTTGGTGGGTCCAAAGAGCGGAGAAACGCTCGAATTCGCCTGCGGTTTTTCGCCAAAGCCGAATTCCGAAAGATTGCCAGGCTTCACTTCGACGCAGGATGCCACCGCGCAACATCGCCGCCGGTTCTGGAGCGACGGCGGCGCGATTGACCTGGGGGGCAGCACGGACCCCCGCGCCGCCGAACTGGAACGGCGCATCGTCCTCTCGCTTTACAACACCGCGCTGCACGACGCCGGTTCGCTGCCGTCGGCCGAGACCGGCCTGTTGTGCAACAGTTGGTATGGAAAATTTCACCTGGAAATGCACTGGTGGCACAGCGTCCATTTCACGGCCTGGAACCGTTTCCAATTGTTTGAAAGGAGTCTCGGCCTCTACCGGCGCATCCTGCCCCTGGCGCGCCAGACCGCGCGGCGCCAGGGCTACCGCGGCGCGCGCTGGCCCAAGATGATCGGCCCCGACGGACACGATTCGCCTTCGCCCATCGGCCCGCTGCTCATCTGGCAGCAGCCGCATCCAATTTATTACGCCGAGCTCTGCCACCGTCAGTCGCCCGGCCGGGAAACCCTGGCGCGCTGGCGCGAAATCGTATTCGAATCGGCGGAATTCATGGCTTCCTACGCCGAGTTCGTTTCCAAACGAAACCAATTCGCGCTGGGCCCACCGCTGAAAACCGTTTCCGAAAACACCGACGCATTGACCGCGATCAATCCGGCGTTTGAATTGGCGTATTGGCGGTTTGGTCTGCGCGTTGCGCAAACCTGGCGTGAGCGGCTGGGGCTGCCGCGCGAAGCGCATTGGGACCGGATCCTGCAAAATCTGTCGCCGCTGCCGGCGCAGAATGGAGTTTACTTGATGCAGGAAGGGATGACCGACACCTACACCCGATGGAATTTGGAACACCCGGCGCTGCTCGGCGCGCTGGGCATGCAGCCCGGCGACGGCGTGGACGTGGACGCCATGCGCCGCACCGCGCGGCGCGTCATGGACACCTGGCGGTGGGACCGCTCCTGGGGCTGGGATTTTCCGCTGGCCGCCATGGCCGCCGCGCGCACCGGCCAGCCGGATCTGGCCCTGGATTTTCTCCTGCTCGACACGCCCAAGAACCGTTACCTGCCCAACGGTCACAATTATCAGCGCCCCAATCTGCCGGCGTATCTGCCGGCCAACGGCGGCCTGCTCGCGGCCGCGGCCCTGATGTGCGCCGGCTGGACCGGCGGTCCGGACGAAACCGCGCCCGGCTTTCTGAAAAACAACAAATGGTCCGTGCGCTGGGAAAATCTGCGGCGGTGGATTTGATCGGAGGCGTTGAAGCGCCGGACATCACCGGCCAACCTCAGGCATCACAGTTCAAGGCCCTTTTTGGTCCCGCACCAGCGCGCCCAGGTTTTGTTTGAATTGCGCCACCAGCCTTTCGTGCGCCGCGTTGACCTCGGCGTCGGTCAGGGTCTTTTCCGGCGAACGGTAGATAAACGCATAGGCCAGGCTCTTTTGTCCCTCGGGCACGTTTTTGCCGCGGAACACGTCGAACAGTTCCACGCTTTCCAGGTTCGCCGGTTTCGTCTTCCGGACGACTTGCAGGACGGCGTCATGGGTGGTGGCCTCCGGCACCAGCATCGCCACGTCCCGGCGGATGGGGGGGAACTGCGGCAGCGGTTTGAATGTTTTGGCCGGATTGCGCCGCGCCAGCAGTTGATCCAGGTCCAGCTCCGCCAGGAAGACCGGGGCGCGCAGGTCGTGCTGCCTGGCCAGCGCGGGGGAAAGCTGGCCGAATTGGCCCAGCGGCAGCCTGCCGCCGATGGAAATCGTGGCCGTTTCCAGAAACATCGGGTCGCTGTGGCTGCGCCGCGCAAAGGTGACGCCGCGGACGCCGAATTGCTCCAGAAATTCTTCGAGCACACCTTTCAGGTCGAACACGTCAAACTTGGCGTCGCGATCTTCGCCGCTCCAGAAAGCGGGCGCGCGCTGTCCGGTGAGCGCCACAGCTACGCGGCGTTCTTCGCCGTAACACAGGTCTTCGGTCGCGCCGCGGGACGGGGCGTCCGGCGAACTCACGGACGAGGAGGTCTGCGATGCCTTCCGAAACACGCGGCCGATTTCAAACAGCGCCACGTCCTGATTCTTCCGGCTGACGTTGTGCCGCAACGAATGAATCAAACCCGGCAACAGCGACGGCCGCAACGCATCCATGTCCGAACTCAGCGGATTGTCCAGCATCACGGATTCCGCTCGCCCCAATCCGAACTCGGCGCTCGATACAAGCGTTTGTCCCTGCGCCTCGTGCAGTCCCAGGCCGGTCAAAATCCGTCTCGCGTCGGCGATCTGGTCGTGGACCGGATCAAAGGCATTGGCGCCAATCGCTCCGCGCGGCGGCGTGGCGGGGATTTTCTCGACGCCATGAAGCCGTGCGATTTCCTCGATCAAATCCACCTCGCGTTTCAAGTCCACGCGGAAGGTCGGAATTTGAAACGTCACCGGCTCCGGCCCGGCGTCCTCGCCCACGGGACGCGCCTTGCGACCGGCGGT
The DNA here is from genome assembly GCA_028873125.1 of Verrucomicrobiota bacterium. Classification (GTDB taxonomy): domain Bacteria; phylum Verrucomicrobiota; class Verrucomicrobiia; order Limisphaerales; family UBA11358; genus UBA11358. Next base: position 17,863 of record JAGWMQ010000051.1, read on the forward strand.
TTTCAAGCCCAGTTGACCCAGGTAAAATTCAATTTCTTCGGGCCGCAATTGGATTCCGAGTAATTCGTTGACCTTGCGGTGGCACAAAGTGATTTGCGCCGGCCGGACCGGTTTCGGGCAGACATCCACGACGCCATCGGCCAGCCGTCCGCCGGCGGTTTCCAGAATCAATCGCGCGGCGCGGGCGCTCGCCCACTCGCAAATGCCAATGTCGACGCCGCGCTCGAAGCGGTAGCTCGATTCGCTGCGCAGGCCCAGCGCCTTGCTGGTGCGGCGGATGTTCGCGGGCGAGAAGCAGGCGCTCTCGAGGAGCACGTCCACGGTCCGATCGTTGATTTCCGTGTTGGCGCCGCCCATGACGCCGGCCAACGCGATGCCGTTTTGTTCATCGGCGATCAACAGCATTTCGCCGGTGAGCGTGCGCTCCACATTGTCGAGGGTCTTGAATTTTTCTCCGGCGGCCGCGCGGCGCGCCACAATCGTCGGCTTGCCGTCCCGGCCTGGGGCGATGAGGTGATAATCGAACGCGTGCAGGGGCTGGCCGGTTTCGAGCATGACGTAATTGGTCACGTCCACGACGTTGTTGATGCTGCGCTGACCGACCTTATCGAGCGTCACGCGCAGCCAATCCGGACTCGGCCCGATCTTCACGCCGCGAAGGACGCGCGCCGTGTAACGCGGGCAAAGCTCCGCATCTTCAATTCTCACCGAAACCAGATTTTCGGTTCGGACTTCCGACTTCTGTCTTCTGACTTCCGGCGTTTTCAACTTGTTTCCGGTCACCGCCGCGATTTCGCGCGCGATGCCGATGACGCTGTTCCAATCCGGCCGGTTCGGTGTGACTTCCAAATCATAAACCACGTCGCTGCCGGTGCGGCCAAGATATTCGGCGAACGGTTTGCCGACGGGCGCGTCGGCGGGCAGGATGAGCAAGCCTTCGATCTTGCCCGGCAGGCGGAGTTCCTGCGGCGAACACATCATGCCCTGGCTGGTGATGCCGAAAACTTTTCGCTCCTTGATGACGAACGGCTCCTGGTCGCCGGGCTTCAGCGGCAGGGCGAAGTTCGGCAGGATGAGCGGGACCTTGTCGCCGGCCTTGTGGTTCTGCGCGCCGCAGATGATGGTGCGCTCCTGGGTGCCGTCGTTGACCTTGCAGACGGTCAATTTGTCCGAGCCGGGCACCTTGTCCCTGGTGAGGATTTGGGCGACGACGATGCCCTCGAATTCGCCGGCGAGCTTGCGGACGCCCTCGACTTCGAGGCCGAGCAGGGTGAGCCGTTCGGCCAATTCCTCCGGCGACCAGTCGAAATCCACGTATTGTTTGAGCCAGTTAAGGGTGACTTTCATCTGGAAACTATTTTCTTTGTGCGTCGCTTGCTGACGCGGTAGGCAACGGCCCTGTCATGGAGTGCCAGCTTTTCGTCTTCCATCGCAGGAGCGTGAACACATTCAAAGCTTGAGGTGGAGAATAAATTCTGGTTCTCGTCCAACATCCGACGTGCCGCCATGCGGCAATATTCCGGGTCAATCTCAATGCCGATACTGTTGCGTCCCCACTTCATCGCCGCGAGCATCGAAGTCCCGCTGCCGCAGAAAGGGTCTAGCACCGTGTCGCCGTGGAAGGAAAACATGCGGATGAGCCGCGACGCGAGTTCCAGTGGATACGGCGCAGGATGATCCTTCGTGGAAGCGCCGGTAAGCGTCCAGATTTGCCGAAACCACTCGTTGAACTCAGCTTTCGGAATCATGCTAAGGCGACGCTGCTCCTCGGTCGGCTGGCGATAACCGCCCGGCTTGCGCTGCATCAGGATAAACTCGATGTCGTTCTTGACGATGGCATTCGGCTCGTAGGGCTTGCCGAGAAACTTGCTGTTAGTGTTGGCCTCGAACACCGCGTTGGAGATCTTGTGCCAAATGATCGGATTGAGATTGTCGAATCCGAGTTTGCGGCAAAGGACACAAATATCCGCGTGCAGCGGCACAACCACATGCCGGCCATGTTCTCGGCGCGACAGGCAAACATCGCCCACCACGCACACCAGGCGTCCGCCCCGCACCAGGACGCGGTAGCTCTCCGACCAGACCTTTCGCAGGTCATCCAGAAATTCTTGGTAGTCCTCAACGTGCCCCAACTGGCCGGGGGTATCGTTATAGCGTTTCAGGGTCCAGTAAGGCGGTGACGTGACGACGAGGTGCACCGATTCATCCGCAATGTAGGGAACGCTTCGCGCGTCGCCTTGGTAGAGGCGATGAGTCGTCGGCGTTCCGTTGGTCGCGGGATGTTTCATCGGTCAATCGCGATAAGCAGCCACATGCGCGGCCAGCGATTTCGCGAACTGGAGCAAGGCTAAATCTTCGGCGGCTTCGGTGAAAGCACCCTCCAAACCGGTCTTGGGTTCGGACAGCAGGAACGCCGACGAGTTGTAGTGCCGCTCACGAACAAGCTTGCGGCAGAACAATTCATAGCGTTTGCTGTAGCTGGCATTGACGAACTCGGGAAAAACTTTGAAATGTGGCTCCTTGACCTTTACAGACCGGCGCGACGCATCGCAATCCTCCAGCAGGAACACGTAGCCGAGCCAGGGGCGAATCGTCTTGTTGAACGCGCCCTCGCGATACGCCGTCCACAAATCGAGTGCGCTCCCCATCGCTTCCTCTGTGCGATTGTTAAAATTGTTGCCGAACGACGGACCGACCTGCGACTTGGATTCCAACGCCAGAATCAACTGTGCGTCGCGCACCACGAGCAAGTCCCATTCCTTGGTCGGGCGGAAAAAGCCCGGCAATTCGAGGGCGGTGTTATGGAAGATGTGCTTGTCGTGGATTCCCGCCTCCTGAATTAACTCGGTGATTAGATGGATGAAGCCGTCCATCTGCGCTCCACCCGTCACGGCGCTACGTGCACCTTGATCGCGCTGGCCGGAGGAAGATTGCTTCAGCGATTGGCTTTGTCGCGTTTTCCAATAACTCGTAACGGCTCTTGAGATGCGCGAATTCAATGATTGTAGTTCCGTGGTCATTTTCAAAACTGTTTCTAAAACCGCGCGCGGTTTTCGTAAAAGAGGCGCATGTCGTTGATGCCGTGGCGGAGCATGGATGAGTTTGGATTCACAATGATTTTGCCAGCGGCAGGATGTCGTCGAAATGTTTGTCACAGTGCTCCACCCAGCTTGAGGTGTCCACGAGCTTCATCAGTCATTGGGCGTATCGGCGGTGCGCATGGCCTTGAGATCGGCCTGCGTCATAAAGTCCCGGAACTGGCCGCGCACGCGGGCGTTCAGCTTTTCCAACCGCTTGAGACGGTTGAAACGTTCCACAGCCGTCACGACGGCCTCGCGCTTGGTTTTCGCCCCGGTAAATTTCATGGCTTCATCGAGGGTTGTTTCTGGAATTTCAATTGTCGTTTTCGCGTTTCGAAAATAATTTGAGATTGGAATTTTTTCAATGCGTTTCTGGAATCCAAAAATGCCTTAACAACCGCGCGGCTCCCTCGCAAAACCACCGGATGCGTTCCGGCCGCGGCAGATCCACCGGCGCCGGCCGTTGCCGAGCGTTCTGGCGCCGGACGACGATTTCGCCCTCTTCAGCCGTGCTGAAGCCATTTCCCAGAATTTTTGTGGGGGGCGGACCCGGGCTGCGGCTTCTTTCCTTTCAAAGCGACTCGATAATTTTTCCTACATTCACGTGGTTGGCGATGAGATTGCGGATGAGCGAGATCTTTTCCGCGTCGGCGGGCCGCGTCTTGACGATGAGGTTGTGAACCTTGGAGGTGACCTGGTAGCTGTCCTCCCGGGCCAGCAACACGGGGATGGGCATGGTCCGGATCACCTGGAGCACGTTGTCGGAGGGGCGCAGGCCGCCCGTCAGCACGATGCCCGCCATGGATTCGGCGGTGTGCGACTCGACGCTGGCGCACGCGGCCAGCAGGATGTCCTCACGGTCGCCGGGTGTGATGAGCAACATGCCCGGGCGGAAGAACTTCATCGCGTTTTGCGCGCCCATCGCGCCAATGATGACATCGCGGACCAGGGCGCGCAGCGAGGGCGGCTGGTTGAGCACTTCGGCGCGCAGTTCCTCGCGGATCTGGTCCACCGACGGTTCGCAGAGGATTTGCTCGTAGGGCAAAACGCCGAGCAGTTCCAGGCCCTTCCGCTTCAGGCCGCGCCGCGCGAAATCGCTGACGTAGTCCACCTTCTCGCCGAGCACCTTGTTCAAAATGACCCCGATGACCTCGACGCCTTCCTTTTCGAAAAGCGCCCGGTTGAGGCAGACCTCGTCAATTGGCCGGCCGATGCCGCCCTGGGTGACGATGACGACCTTGGCGCCGAGGATTTTGGCGACCTGCGCGTTGGACAAATCGAACACCGAACCGACGCCGGCGTGCCCGCTGCCTTCGCAGAGCACGAAGTCCTTTTCCCACGCCACGCGGTCAAAGGCCTTCTGAATCCGTCTGATCAGCGCCTCGTTGTTGGAAGCCTGGAGGTATTTGCGTGTGAAATCCGGCTCGACGGCGATCGGATTCATGTCCACCAGCGGACAGTTGAGGCGAAAGACCGCGTCCATCAGCACCGTGTCCTCGTCAATCTTCTGCTCCTCGATTTCGACGAAGCGCTGGCCGACGGGCTTGATGTAGCCCACGCGCGGGAAATGGGGCTGCAACGCGGCAATGAGGCCGAGCGACGTGGTGGTCTTGCCCTCGTTCATGCGCGTGGCGGCGATGAAAACTCTTGGCGTTGAAGCGTTCATTCGTTGAAGCGTTGAAGCGTCGCCACGTCGAAGCGTCCCAGCCCATCGCTGCAACACGGCGGCGCTTCAACGAAAGTCATTCTCCGGGCAATTTCGCGCCCGGATATAGTTTCTGGTAATCGGTCGCCTGCACGCCGACGATGGCCGCCACACCGAGGATGTCGTGCGCGGTGGAACCGCGGGAAACGTCCGCGGCGGGGCGGTTGAGGCCCAGCAAAATCTGGCCGTAGGCGCTGGCGTGGCCCACCAGCCAGGCGAGTTTGCTGGCGATGTTGCCGGCGTTCAAGTCGGGGAAGACCAGCACGTTGGCGCGGCCGGCCACCTTGCTGTCGTGCAACTTGCGTTCGGCGATTTCCGGCACCAGCGCGGCGTCCACCTGCAATTCGCCGTCGAAATCCGCCTCCAAAAACAGCCGTTCGGCCTTGCGTTTGGCCAGGGCGGTGGCGGCCTGGACCTTGCCCACGGAGGGGTGCGACGCGCTGCCCCTGGTGGAGAATGAAAGCAGCGCCACGCGCGGACGGCCGCCCAGCATGTGCCGGGCCAGCCGCGCGGTGGAAATGGCAATGTCGGCCAGTTGTTCCGCCGTGGGGTCGGGAATGACGCCGCAGTCGGCCATGAACAGCACGCCCCCCTCGCCGACGCGCGTATCCTTGACCTCCATGACCATGCAGGACGAGGCCGTGGCGATCTCCGGCGCGACCTTTATGATTTGGAAGAGGGGGCGCAGCACCCCGCCGGTGATATGCGACGCGCCGGAAACCAGGCCGTCGGCCTGGTGCATCGCCACCATCATGGTTCCGAAATAGTTGGGCTGGCGCATCGCTTCGCGCGCCTCCGCCGGGCGCAGCCCTTTTTCGCGCCGCAGCGCATGGAAGCGCCGGGCGAAATTCTCGGTCTCCTCGCTGGTTTCCGGATGGATGATGCGGATGCCTTCCAGCGAAAGGTCCAGGTTCGCGGCGCTTTGCCGGATCCGTTCGGGGTCGCCCAGCAGGATGGGTGCGCCCAGCCGCAACGTCTGGAATTGCCGCGCCGCCTGCAGGATGCGCGGCTCCTCCCCTTCGGGAAACACGATCCGTTTCGGATGCCGCTGCAGTTTATCAATGATGTTGCCGATGAAACGCATGGCGGCAGTTTCAAGATTCAAGTTTCAACATGCAAGTTCCGAAAACCTGCGTCGTTCAGAATGTTCACTCTGCGGCTTTGAAATTCACATTGGCGCGCATTGACGGCAATGGAAATGGCGGCTAATCTTGAAATTTCCATGCTGGAGACGATTGAGAAACTGCTGGTGTTGCAGGAGCGCGACCGCCAAATCCATCGCGTTCGACTGGAACTTTCCCGGATCGGCCCCGAACGCGAAATGCTGCGCGCCAAGGCCGCCGTGGCGCAATCGCAACTGGACGCCGCCAAAAACCACGTCAAACAATGCGAGTCGGAACGCAAACGGCTGGAACTCGATGTCGAGTCCAAGAAGTCGCAGATCGAAAAATACGCCAACCAGCAGTTGCAGACGCGCAAGAACGAGGAATACCGCGCGCTGGCCCACGAAATCGAACTGTGCAAGGCCGACATCGCCCGCATTGAGGACCAGGAGATCGGCTTGATGGAGCAGGCCGAGGGGTTGCAGAGGGAGATCGCCCGCCTCGCGCTTGAAAACGACGAGATGAAAAAGAACGTCGGGGACCAGATTGCGCAATTGGACCGGCAGGAGGACAATTTAAGCAAGGAACTGGCGGAGCTGCAAAAGGGACGCGCCGGGCTGG
>JAGWMQ010000052.1 GCA_028873125.1 Verrucomicrobiota bacterium
TTCATCCCCCACGCGGCGTCGCTCCTTCAGGCTTTCGCCCATTGAGAAAAATTCTCGACTGCTGCCACCCGTAGGTGTCTGGACCGTGTCTCAGTTCCAGTGTGGCTGGTCGTCCTCTCAGACCAGCTACCCGTCTTCGCCTTGGTGGGCCGTTACCCCGCCAACTAGCTGATAGGCCGCGGGCTCATCGTGAAGCGCCAGGCCTTGCGGTCCCCAGCTTTGAACTCGCGTTCACATCCGGTATTAGCTCGCCTTTCAGCGAGTTATCCCAGTCTTCACGGCAGATGACCCACGTGTTACGCACCCTTGCGCCACTCCGACCCGCCAATATTGCTACCGGCAGATCAGCGTTCGACTTGCATGTCTTATCCACGCCGCCAGCGTTCGTTCTGAGCCAGAATCAAACTCTCCGTAAAAAAACGTCAGTTGACTCCTGTCCGATCGTGACCGGACAGCTTTTGTTTTGGTTAAACTCTTCAAAACCGGCCAACTAACCGACCGGCCTTGAAGGGGCTCTCACTAATCGCACAATTCAATTTTCAAAGAGCGCCGGGCGTCTCCGCCCTAAAATCGCCGCCAAAACCGCCGCATCCACCCGCCATTCAGGGGACAAAAAACTCCGAGCGCCGAATCATCGTCTCAACTCGGCCTCTCAGATTCGAGTTTTGAAGGCGCGATTCTATCCGACTCGCGCCGCTTGTCAACAGGCTTTCGTTGGCCCGCCCCGCTTCTTCCGTCACGTGGCAACCAAGACAATCTACCTGCCCTATTCCCCGGCGCAAGAGTTTTTTTAATTTTTTTTCGACCCGTCCATCACCGCCTTTTTTGCGGCAAAAGGGCCGTGTTCCGCCCTGGGCAAGGCCAGCCCCCTTGACAAAAACGCCGCGTGCGCCGGCCGGGCGAGCGAGCGGCGCCGCACCGGCCGGGGCCGGCGTGGAAACAAACGAAATGATTTGACGCGGCGTCGCCCGGCCCTAACTTATGGCGGCAACAACAAGAAAAAATCATGGACAATATGAGCACCACCAGCACCTCCAAAAACGTGTTGAACGCGGACGTTGAAATCAAGGGCAGCATCAAGTTCTCCGGCGAACTGACTTTTGAAGGCAAATTGGACGGGGACGTCCACAGCGACGGCACCCTCAGCCTCGGCGACAGCGCCACCGTCAACGGCAACATCACCGCCCAGTCGGTTGTCGTGCGCGGCAAGATCAACGGCAACATCACCGCCAAGGAAAAAATTGACATCAAGACCCGCGCCGAACTGTTCGGCGACATTCGCGCCGCGAAACTGGTCGTCGAGGAAGGCGTGACCTTCGTCGGCAAGGCGGAAGTCAATCCGAACAAGGCCGCGCCCCTCACCCCGCCTTTGCGCGGCGCGGAAGCCGTCAAAACTTCCGAATCGGCCAAATCGGGCGGCCGCTGAAGCCTCGCTGCCGCGGTCTGCCTGAACGTTGAATGGCGGCGAAAAAACCGGACCACGTCCTGCTGGCCTGTCCGCATTGCGGCCACCAGCAGAAGGAGCCGCGCACCGCCATCTCCACCTTCTGCAAGGAATGCGGACGGCATCTCCATGTCCAGGAAATTCTCAATCCGCCGAAGAAGGCCGCGGGGCGCGCCCCCCGGCGCAAACACATCCGCTGCTTCGAGTGCGGGGCGGAGTTGGAGGTGCCCGTCAGCGCCGAATCCACCATGTGCAAGCGGTGCAGCGCCTACGTGGACCTGCACGACTACCGGATCACCGGCGCCGTCTCCAAGAACTTCAAGACCAAGGGCACCTTCGTCGTCGAGCCCAAAGGCTGGGTCTTCAACACCATCACCGTGGCGGGCAACGCCGTGCTGCGTGGAAAATTTGACGGCAAACTGACCGCGGAAGGCTCCCTGACTATCTATTCCACGGCCCAGGTCAAAGGCGGCCTGACGGCCGGGCTGTTGATCATCCCCGTCGAAAATCATTTCCACTGGCGCAACCTCATCCGGGTGGACGCGGCGGAAATCGCCGGCGAACTGGCCGCCCCGCTGCGCGCCCGGGGCACCGTCCTCCTCAAATCCACCGCGCGCGTCTTCGGCGATCTCCAAGCCGGGAACCTGGTGGTCGAGGAAGGCGCCGTGCTCGTCGGGCACCTGCGCATTGGTTTGAAGGAAAGTTGATTCGGCAGGGCGCGCCACTCCGTGCGCGCCCTCTTCGGCGTTTGGGCGGCCAGAGAACTGGCCGCCATGCCGGAATTTAAAATCAGGGCACGGCCCGGCGCTGGATTTGCTTGACTTCCCCCCGCCGCCCCTTCATTAAGCAGTCGCTCAACAAACCGGGAATTCCGCATGAGTTTATTTCGCCGAAAGCGCGTTGCCGACCTGCAGGTCGAGGTGGCCACCGATCAACGTCTGAAACGCGCCTTGGGCCCCATCAACCTCATCTCGCTGGGCATCGGGGCGATCATCGGCGCGGGCATCTTTGTCTTGACCGGCCAGGCCGCCGCGCAATACGCCGGGCCGGCCATTGTTTTTTCCTTCATCCTCTCCGGGCTCGCCTGCGCGTTTGCCGGGCTTTGCTACGCGGAGTTCGCTTCAATGATTCCGCTTTCCGGCTCGGCTTACACTTACGGCTACGCGACACTCGGCGAATTTGTGGCGTGGATCATCGGCTGGGATTTGATTCTCGAATATCTGTTTGCCTCCTCCACCGTCGCCGTCGGCTGGTCGGGCTACGTGGTTTCATTTTTGAAAGACCTGGGCGTCACCATCCCCGCCGCGTTCACGTCCGCGCCGTACAACCATTTCACGCCCGCCGGCGCGCACTGGTGGGACCTGTGGCAACTATTCGTCAAAGGCTGGATCCACACCGGCGCGGTGCTCAACGTGCCCGCCATGCTGGTGGTGGCGGCGGTGACGGTCCTGCTGGTCATCGGCATCAAGGAGTCGGCAAATTTCAACAACGTCATCGTCGCGCTGAAGCTGGCCGTGATCCTCACTTTCATCGGCGTGGGCATCGCCTACGTCAAGCAAGCCAACTGGCACCCGTTTGTGCCACCGGCCGTCGGGCCCGGAAAGTTCGGCTGGCACGGCGTGTTGCGCGCGGCGGGGGTGATCTTTTTCGCCTACATCGGGTTTGACGCCGTGTCCACCGCGGCGCAGGAATCGAAGAACCCGCGGCGCGACATGCCCATCGGCCTGCTGGGTTCGCTGGCCATTTGCACTCTGCTTTACATCGCCGTTTCGCTCGTGCTCACCGGCATTGTCAATTACAAGCAACTCAACGTCTCCGCCCCCATCGCCGCGGCCGTCAACACCCTGGGTCCGTCGCTGGACTGGCTGGTTTACTTCATCAAGATCGGCGCGATTGCCGGCCTGTCCTCCGTCGTCCTGGTGTTGCTGCTGGGCCAGCCGCGGATTTTTTACACGATGTCCAAGGATGGGCTGCTGCCGCCGGTTTTCAGCGCCGTGCATCCCCGGTTCCGCACACCGTGGGTGGCGCAAATTCTCACCGGCCTCGTCGCCATGCTCATCGCCGGCCTTTTCCCCATCGGCCTGCTCGGCGAACTGGTGTCCATCGGCACGTTGCTGGCCTTTGCGATCGTCTGCACCGGTGTGTTCGTCCTGCGCTTCACCGACCCGCAAATCCCCCGCCCGTTTCGCGCGCCGGCATTCTGGCTGATCGCGCCGCTCGGGACCGGTTCCTGCCTTTTCCTCATGGCTGGCCTGCCGGCGGACACCTGGGCGCGACTCATCGTTTGGATGGCCATCGGCCTGGTTGTCTATTTTGCCTACAGCCGCCGCCATTCCAGGCTGCATCACGGATTGCTGGGAAAAACCGGCGCGTCGCGTTGAACGGAGTTCGACCGCGCGCTGGAGACGGGCGGAATCATCCTGATCGACAGACCCGCCTGGTTCCGCCAAAAATCCGCCAATCTGCGCTGTTGACTTGGCCCGCCCGCCTGATACACTCCACGTCCTTTGTTTCGATGAAAACATATTTGCCCAAAGTGAATCTGAACGAGCGCAAGTGGCACGTGATTGACGCCGACGGCGCCGTGCTGGGCCGACTGGCCGCCCAGGTGGCTGACGTGTTGCGCGGCAAGGACAAGCCGGTCTTCACGCCGCACCTCGATGCCGGCGGCTTCGTCGTCGTCATCAACGCCGAAAAGGTCCGGCTCACCGGCAAGAAGGAAACTGCGAAGGAGTTCATGACCTATTCGGGCTGGAAAGGCGGCGAGAAATACACGACCGTCGCCCAGGTCCGCGCCCGGCACCCCGAAAAACTGATCACCCACGCCGTCAAGGGCATGATGCCCAAAAACCGGCTGGGCAGCCGGTTGCTGACCAAGCTCAAGGTCTTCAAAGGCCCGGCCCATCCGCACGCCGCGCAAAAACCCGAACCGCTCGAAGCGGCGGCTTGACTTCCGCTTCAACACTTCAACGCTTTAACGATTCAACAAATTTATGGCGGCAGAGACCAAAAATGAATTTCTCGGAACCGGACGCCGCAAGACCTCGGTGGCCCGCGTTCGGCTGGCCTCCGGCAGCGGCAAAATCGTCGTCAACGGGCGCCCGCTGGACCATTACTTTCCGGTCGAAACACATCGCGTCCAGGCGACCCAGCCGTTGACCCTCACCGGCACGGCGGAAAAACTGGACGCGCACATCAACGTGGCCGGCGGCGGGCCCACCGGCCAGGCCGGCGCGGTGCGCCATGGGATCGCCCGCGCCCTGTTGCAATTCGACGCCAACCTGCGTCCTCAACTGAAGGCGGAAGGACTGCTGACCCGTGATCCGCGCATGAAGGAGCGCAAGAAGTACGGCCAGCCGGGCGCGCGCAAACGGTTCCAATACTCGAAGCGTTGATCGCGCTGGAGATTCCAAGCCCCGCTGGCCATGCCGGCGGGGTTTTTTGTTTTGCAAACCACGAAACACACGAAATGACACGAAAAAGAATCTGAGTTTGAAACAGCGAAGCGTGGCCGGCGTTGCCAAGAATTTCGTGTGTTTCGTGTATTTCGTGGTTAAATTTTGAAAATGAAAACGAAGAAAGTCGCCGTCGTTGGCGCGTCGGGTTACTCCGGCGAGGAACTGGTCGGGCTGCTGCTCCATCATCCGCACGCGGAACTGGCGGCCGTGACCTCGCGCCAGAATGCCGGACAGACCCTCGCGCAGGTCTTTCCGAAATTTGCCGGCCATCCGAAGTCCCGGTCGCTCCGGTTTGTCGAGCCGAAGGCCGGAGTCCTGGCCCGGCAGGCCGACGTGGTTTTTCTGGCCCTGCCGCACGGCGTGGCCGCCGAATACGCGGCGCCGTTGTTGGAATCCGGCTGCGCGGTGATTGACCTGAGCGCCGATTTTCGGCTCAAGAGCGCCGGGATTTACCGGGAATTTTACGGACACGACCATCCCGCGCCGGACCTGCTGAAAAAGTCCGTCTATGGCCTGCCGGAAATTTACCGCGACGAAATCAAAAAATCCCTGCTCATCGCCTCGCCCGGCTGTTACCCGACGGGCATTTTGCTGCCGGTGATTCCGCTTCTGCGGTCCGGGCTGATCAACTCCACGGGCATCATCGCCGATTCCCTGAGCGGCGTGAGCGGCGCCGGACGCAAGACGGAAGCGGATTATCTCTTCGTCGAATGCAACGAAAGCGCCCGGCCCTACGCTGTGCCCAAGCACCGGCATCTGTCCGAAATCGAGGAACAACTCTCGTTCGCCGCGCGAACGCCGGTCACCGTTCAATTCACGCCGCACTTGATTCCCATGAGCCGGGGAATTCTGACGACGCTCTACCTCGCGCCGGAAAGACGTTTCTCCAGCGCCGTGGGAATGAATGCATTGAACGAAAAGATTGAAGCGTGTTATGCCAACGCCTACGGCGACGAACCTTTCATCCGCCTGCTGGATGGAAAAAATCTGCCCGACACAAAAAATGTCGCCGGCGCCAACGTCCTCGAAATCGCCTGGCGGCTCGACCCGCGCACCGGCCGGCTGATTGTGATGAGCGCGGAGGATAATCTGGTCAAGGGCGCGGGCGGCCAGGCCGTGCAAAGCCTGAACATCCTGTGCGGCTGGCCGGAAACCGCCGGATTGGTGTGAACGCTCTCCCAAAGTGAACGCGACTCCGGCCAAACCCGCTTCCGAGCACTTGAACGATCCGGTCCTGACGTTTGCGCGCGGTGATGTCACAACGCTGCCGCAAACCCTGACGGTTGCGCAGGCCCTGGAAGCCATTCGCAATCGCGGGGTCGGCGAAAAAGTCGTTTATTTTTACGTGGTGGACGCGGCCCAGCGGCTGGTCGGCGTCGTGCCGACGCGGCGGCTGCTGACCGCCCGACTCGATCAGGAGTTGGGAAACCTGATGATTCGCCGGGTCATCGCCATTCCGCACACGGCCACGGTTCTGGAGGCCTGCGAATTGTTCACGTTGCACAAATTCTTTGCCTTTCCCGTGATTGACGAGGAGCGGCGGGTGGTCGGGGTGGTGGACGTGGGGCTGTTCACCGACGAGGTTTTCGACATCGCCGAGCGGGAGCAAATGGACGGCGTGTTTGAGGCCATCGGCTTCCGCGTCTCCCAAGTCCGGGACGCCTCGCCGCTGCGCGCCTTCCGCTTCCGGTTCCCGTGGCTGCTGACCACGATCGTCAGCGGCACCTTCTGCGCGTTTCTGGCGAAGCTTTACGAGCTGACTTTGGCCAGAAGCCTGGTGCTGGCTTTCTTTCTGACGATGATCCTGGGGCTGGGCGAGAGCGTCGGCATCCAATCCATGACCGTCACCATCCAGGCGTTGCGGGCACAGCCGCCGACGCTGCGCTGGTTCTGGCGGGCGCTCCGCCGCGAGACGGCCACGTCCCTGCTGCTCGGCGCGGCGTGCGGTCTGCTGGTGGGTCTGACCGTCTGGCTTCTGCGCGGCACGGAAAGGTCGGCCTTCGTCATCGGGGCGAGCGTTTTGCTTTCGCTCGGCACCGCGTGCCTGGGCGGCCTGAGCGTCCCCGCCCTGCTCCACGCCCTCAAGCTCGATCCCAAGATTGCCGCCGGCCCGGTCACGCTGGCGCTGGCGGATATTTTCACGCTGCTGTTTTACTTCAACATCGCCAGGTGTTTCCTGCCGCAATGAATCGGTTGCCGTCCCGCAAAAATTCCCAAGCCGCTCAACCGGTAACGTGGAACCCGGCGGAATACGCCGCGCATTCCGCCGCGCAACACGCCTGGGCGCGCGAGCTGATCGCCAAGCTTGAATTGCAAGGCGATGAACACGTCCTCGATGTCGGGTGCGGTGAGGGCAAGATCACGGCGGAAATCGCCCGCGCGCTGCCGCAAGGCTCGGCCACCGGCATTGACGCTTCGCCGCAGATGGTCAAATTTGCGAAGCGGGCCTTCCCGCCGGAGCGATTCCCGAACCTGGAATTTCGCGTCATGGACGCGCGGAAAATCCGATTCACGCGGCGCTTTGATTTCGTTTTTTCAAACGCCGCCCTGCACTGGATCGGCGATCACGAGGCCGTTTTGCGCGGCGCCTCCTCGGCCTTGCGTTCCGGCGGGCGGCTGGTCGTTTCCTGCGGCGGCCGGGGCAACGCCCAGGACGTCTTCGTCGCCTTGCGCCCCGAGCTGCGCCTCAAACGCCGGCGCGAATTTTTCCGGGGCATGCCCAAGCCCTACTTTTTTTACGCGCCGGCGGATTACGAACACTGGCTGCCGCGCTTCGGTTTCAAAATCCGCCGCGTCCGGCTGGCGCCCAAGGACGCCACCTATGTCGGACGCGAAGGTTTTGCGGCCTGGCTGCGCACGACCTGGCTGCCGTACGTCCAGCGCGTGCCGGAAAATCGGCGCGAGGAATTCATCGCCGCCGTGGCGGAACGTTACCTCGCCAAACATCCCCCGGACCCGGACGGCACCGTCCACGTGCGCATGGTGCGGCTGGAAATTGACGCGGTGAAAATCTGAAGGCGGAAGCATCGTGGAATGGGTTTTCCGCTTTTTTCATCGCGGGCTTCGTGGTTCAATCCCTCTCTGAAAAATGAAACCGGCTTTCAAAGAAATCCCCGGCTCCATTGTCGCCCCGCGCGGCTTTCTGGCTGGCGGCGTCTTTTGCGACATCAAACGTCTCGGCACCGGCAAAGGCTCGGATAAGGGACGGAAACGCGACCTGGCGCTCATCGTTTCCGAAACCCCGGCGGCGGCGGCCGGGATGTTCACCACGAACCAGGTCTGCGCCGCGCCGGTCAAGGTATGCATCGAGCGCGTCAGGCGCGGCGCCGCCCAAGCCATCGTCGCCAACTCCGGCAACGCCAACGCCTGCACCGGACCGCGCGGCCTGCGCGACGCGAAAGCGATGGCGCAGATCGCCGCGCGCGAATTGAACGTTTCCGCGGAAAATGTCCTGGTCGCCTCGACGGGGCGGATCGGCGTGACGCTGCCGATGGAAAATGTGGAGCGCGGTATTCTCAAGGCGGCGAAGACGCTGGGCAACACCACGATCCATGCGCAGCAGGCCATCGAAGCGATCATGACCAGCGACACGAGGCCCAAACAAATCGGCGTTGAGTTTCAGGTTGGCGGCAAGCCGGCGCGCATTGGCGGCATTTGCAAGGGGGCCGGCATGATTCAGCCGGGGATGAGCGCCACCGGCCGGCGTCCGGCCGCGCTGCCGCTCCACGCCACCATGCTTTGTTTCATCACGACCGACGCGGCGATTGACGCCAAAGTCTTGCAAGCCGCCCTGAACGAAGCCGTCGCGCAAAGCTTCAACCGCATCACCGTGGACGGCGACATGAGCACCAACGACACCGTGCTGGCGCTGGCAAATGGACGGGCGGAAAACCGGCGGTTCGGAGTTCGGAGTTCGGAGTTCGCAATCTTTCAAGCGGCGCTCGATCACGTTTGTCTCGCATTGGCCAGGATGATTGTGCGTGACGGTGAAGGCGTCCACCGGGTCGTGACCGTGCGCCTGGCCGGCGCGAAAACGGCGGCCGAGGCCGAGGCCGCGGCGCGCGCCGTGGCCAACAGCCCGCTGGTCAAAACCAGCTGGCACGGCGGCGATGCCAATTGGGGCCGCATCATGGATGCGCTGGGCCATTCACCGGCGAGAATCGCCGAGGAAAAGGTGGATATTGGCTATAGCGCCCCCGGCAGCCGGAAAATCGTGTGGAGCCTCAAACGCGGACGGCCCGCCAGGGCGCCATTCCTACGACTTTGCGCCGCCGTCGCGCCGTTGGAATTTGATTTGCACATCCGCCTGAATCATGGCCGAGCCGAGTCGGTGATTTACGCGGCGGATTTGACCGAAGATTATGTGGCCTTCAATAAAGGCGACGTGACGGATCCAACGTCGCTCGGCGGGTGATTTATCTTGAGGTTCCTCCGCCGGGCACTGGCGGTACCGGTTTATCAACAATGCCGGCGTCCTTGTCCAAGGGCGTCGGCGGGAAAATGTTGGCGATGGGATTGCCTTCGGCCTGCGCCTTCGCATGCTGCGCGGCAATCAGGATCATTTGTTCCTCGGGCGACAACTGCTGCTTCTGCTGCGGCTGGGTGGGCGTCGCCCTCGAAGACATTGGCAGCCCGGTTTGCGGATTGATGGCGGGCGCGGCGCCGGGGGTAAAGCGCGCGGCGATTCCGGGCGGAAGACCTCCGGCCATGGGGAGGCCGACCGGCCGCGGGAAATTCCGACCCGGCATGGGAATGGAAGCCGTTCGCGGCACGGGCACAGTTGTCTTGGTAGGGTCAGCCAGGGGAATTTCCTGAACGACGCCGTGGTTGTTGAATGTGATGATGCCGGCTTTGCTGTCAATGCGTGTCACCTCGATATCATCCTGTCGCTGGCCTTCGCCGAGCATGTAGGAATTTTCCCTGGCCGGCTTTCCGGGTTGGGCTGGGACCGCCGCTTTGAACAGCGCCTGCCAGTCGCCAAACACGCCCGTGATGCCATTGACCGTGATTTTGGGCGGCGGCGCGACGGGGGGCTTGTTCTCCTCCTGCGGTTTTGGCGGATTCAAACCAAAGACGTTCCGCTCGGCGATCGTCGCGTACGGATTGGCGGCGGGTGCGGCGGCGGCCAACACCAGCCCTCCCGCGAGGCATGTTGCCATTGTCCCAAGGCGCTTCATGGTGCCAATATAATGCTTGTTCTGAGAAACACCAATGCGCGCTCAAAGTTGCGCGGGTCAGTTCGCCAAAGTCTTGAAACGCTGGCCCCTCCCGCCGACCGACCGGCTTCAATACGCCGCCTGCGCACCCTTGATCTGCCGCTTTTTCATCCACGGCATCAGGCCGCGCAACCGCGCGCCGACCTTTTCGATGGAATGCTTCTCGCCTTTCTTGAGCAACGCGTTGTATTTCTTGTAGCCGCCCTTGTATTCGGCAATCCAGCCTCTGGCGAATTTCCCGGACTGGATGTCCTTGAGCGCCGCCTTCATCCGCTTCTTGACGCCGGCGTCAATGATTTTTGGACCGACGGACACGTCGCCCCATTTCGCGGTCTCGGAAACGGAGAAGCGCATGCCGCTGATGCCGGACTCGTTCATCAAATCCGCGATGAGCTTGATCTCGTGCAGACACTCGAAGTAGGCCATCTCGGGCTGGTATCCGGCTTCGACGAGCGTCTCGTAGCCGGCCAGCACCAGCGCGCTCAATCCGCCGCACAACACGGTCTGTTCGCCGAACAAATCCGTCTCGGTCTCCTCCTTGAACGACGTTTGCAGCACCCCGGCGCGCGTGGCGCCAATGCCCTTGGCCCAGGCCAGCGCAATCGCCTTCGCGTCCCGGCCGGGATTTTGATAGACCGCGATCAGGCTCGGCACGCCCTTGCCCTCGACATATTGACGCCGGGCGATGTGACCCGGTCCCTTGGGGGCGACCATGATGACGTTCACGCTTTTGGGCGGCACGATGGTCTTGAAATGAATCGAAAAGCCGTGCGAGAACAGCAGCGTCTTGCCCGCGCTCAAGTTCGGCGCGATGTCCTTTTCGTAGGCCGCCGGCTGCTTCGTGTCCGGCAGCGCGACCATGATGACGTCGGCGCGGCGGACGGCTTCGTCGGTGCTGACGACTTCAAATCCCTTCTCCTTCGCGACGGGAATGGACTTGCTGCCCTCGTAAAGGCCGATGATGACGCGGCAGCCGCTGTCCTTGAGGTTGAGCGCGTGGGCGTGGCCCTGGGAGCCGAAGCCGAGCACGGCGAGCGTCTTGTTTTGCAGCACGCCGAGGTCGGCGTCGTTGTCGGTATAAACTTTTGCAGCTTTAGCCATAAATTTTGAAAAAGGACGGGAAGGCTAACAGCGCGGAGGAACGCGGTCAATTTGCAATTTGCTTGTGCAATTCGCTTGAAAAATCAACAAACTGCCAAATTGGCTGGCAAATTTTGCAATGAGCTTTCCAAGTTTGGGGAATCCGATTTGCGCTCGGCGATTGTTTTCCGAAGCTCGCCGATAACGCGCTCCAATTTCTCTCGCTCGGCAGGGTTTCGCTCGACTTCGAGCAGCTTTTCAAAAAACGCCAGAGCTTGAGCTTCATGTCCTTGCAAATATGCGTAGCTCATAACATTTTTTCATCTCGGTCTAATATACGGTAAAGCTCTTTTTGTGCAATCCATTGAAATCCGCGGTGGTTTGTAACCAACGCGATGTCAATATCACCGCCGACGGTCGGCAATTTTCCGGAAAATCGTTGGTAATCCGCAGTCGTGCGAATTAGGAATTTCGCGTAGTCAATCGCATCCTGAAGCGAAAAAACAGTAAAATTTGCACCCGCGCCAAGCGATGGCGGCCAAAGCAAACTCACCACTGATCCATCACCGGACCAAGTGCAACCGATCCCGTCAAAAACCCGAACGCGAGGAACGCGTCCAATTTCAATCAAGCTGGTTTTTGCTGTTGGTTCGCCGTCTCCATCCTTCGCGAAACCGACAAAATGAAATCCAAATGGCCAAAAATTATCAGGTTGAAGTTTGGGGTCGACATTCGCCTTTTCCCACTCGATTTGAAGTTGTTGGTGAAAATAATCAGCAATAAATTTACCGATTGCCGTAAAGCCGTCTCCACATTCGTTCGCTGACGGCAACTTCGGAGCCAACTCGATAACGTGATTATACATACTCCTCGAATTCACGAACGCCGATCCAAAAATTGCCAGCCCAAATCGTTTTTGGATGGGGAAAAGCTTTTGTGCATAAGGCCATGTCGAACTCGGAATCGCAACCGGCGGCGTCTGAACGTCCTTGATTTCGATAGGCGCTCCACATTTTTCACATGTTGCAGTTATGTTCATCTTTTGGTTGATGGCCTGCGTAAGCGTGGACAGGCTGTCCGAAGCAATGACAATTCCATCCGGAACGCGTAAGGAAACGTTTAATGTCATTTTGATTGAGTGCTTTTGTCTTGTCTGAAACTAGAACAATGATAGCGGCATTGAACTTAAAGTTTCAATGCAAACTTATACACAGACCCAATGCACGCGCATTTTCTCAATTCAACCCTTCAACCCTTCACCAACTTCATTTTCTCGGCAGCGCCACCTTGCCGGTGCGGGTGATCTCCGTCACGCCGAACGAATCCATCAGGCTGACGAATTTCTCCACCTTGCCCTCGGCGCCGGTGATCTCGATGGCCAGCGACTTGGGCTGCACGTCCACGATTTTGGCGCGGAAGATGTCGGCGATCTGCATCACCTCGGCGCGGGACTTGGAATCCACTCCCACCTTCACCAGCACCAGCTCGCGGTCCACGTATTCGCCCTCGTGGAAATCCTGCACCTTGATGACGTTGGGCAGCTTGTTGAGCTGTTTAACGATCTGCTCCAGCGTCGCTTCGTCGCCGTGGGTGACGATGGTCATGCGCGATAGGTCCGGGTCGTGTGTCGGGCCGACGTTGAGCGTGTCAATATTGTAGCCGCGCCCGCTGAACAACCCGGCCACGCGCGTGAGCACGCCGAATTTGTTTTCCACTAGAACGGAGATGGTGTGTCGCATAAAGCCGCGTTTGGAACGCGCGACCAGCCTAACAAGCGCCCCGATGGCGGTCAATCGGCAAGTTTGACAGGTCTGGGAAAAGACGGAAAAACTTTACATGCAGCCCAGAGTTGAATAAAAGGAGTCGAAGCGACATGGAATTGGAATCGTTGATCGAGACGGCCGCGCGCAACGGGGCCAGCGACCTGCACCTGGAAGCCGGGATGCCGGCGGCGCTGCGGGTGCGCGGCGCGTTGCGGGTCCTGGGCGAGCCGATTCCGCCCAAAGACCTGGCCGCTGCGGCGCAGGACCTCATCGGCGAAGAATCCTGGCCGGCCTTCCTGGCGCGCCGGTCGTTCGATCTGTCCAAAACCATCAGCGGCGTGCGCTGCCGCATCAACATTCTGCAAACCTCGCGCGGCATCGGCCTGGCGGTCCGGCTGCTCGGCGCCTTTCAGGTCACGGTGGAAAAACTCAACCTGCATCCCGATCTCAAAAAGCTGGTCAAACACACCCACGGCTTGATTCTGGTGAGCGGCCCGACCGGCAGCGGCAAATCTTCGACGCTGGCGGCCCTGATCCAGGAAATCAACCTGACCGAGACCCGCCACATCGTCACCATCGAAAGCCCCATCGAGTACACCTTCCGCCCCCGCCGCGCCTACCTGCGCCAGCGCGAAGTGGGCCGCGACACGCCGAGCTTCGAGCAGGCGCTGCTCGACGCGCTGCGGGAGGATCCCGACGTGCTCATGGTCGGCGAAATGCGCGACCCGGAAACCATGCGCCTGACGTTGAGCGTGTCGGAAACCGGCCACCTGGTGCTGGCGACGGTCCATTCCTCCTCCTGTGCCGAAGCCCTCCAGCGCGTCGCCTCGGCCTTTCCGGCCGAAATCCAAAGCGCGGTCTGCGCGCAACTGGCCGACTGCATGGTGGCGGTGGTTTCGCAGCGGCTCCGCTTCCGGCCGGACGTGAACCTGCGCGTGCCCGAATGCGAGATCCTCATGGCGACGCACGCGGTGAAAAACTTCATCCGTACCCGGGAGTTTTTCAAAATCGTCTCCGCCCTCGAAACCGGCGCCGATCACGGGATGTGGACGTTTCAACGCTACGCCAAATGGCTGGAGGGCCGGAACAACTTCTTTGTGCCCGGACAAGACGCCGAGCCGCCCGACGGCGAGGCGCCGGAAACCGCGCCGTCCCCCGCCCCGCGGCCCCCCATGGCGGCGGCGCCAAAGAGCGAGGCGAAGGGCAAAACTCCGCCGTCTGCGCCGGGCGCGCGCGAAAAGCGGCCGATTGAGATCGAGCCGGTCGAGGGCGGCCTGGACAAGATCCTACGGAAGCTCCAATAGCGGGGTTGATTTTGAAAATTCACCCGCCGCTCCGTCTTTCCGCGCACAGGCACCCCGGCGGCGCAGCCCGCAATTTTTGCCGCGTGCGGCTTCAAATCGGCAACTGCCCTCGCTGGACGCGTCTTGACACGACCGGGTTGATTGCTATTCTGCATGGCTCCATCGCGCGGGATTTCCCGTTCGCACCGGAGTGGAATTTGAATTTATGAAACGCCAGTATCAACCGTCGAAAATCCGCCGCAAACGGCAGCACGGCTTCCTCGCCCGCAACTCCTCCAAGAGCAGACGGGCCACCCTGCGCAACCGCCGCCGCGAAGGTCGCAAACGTCTGACGCCCGTTTGACTGCCGCGCATGTCCCCCGAACCGCCCAAACGTCTTCGCCTGGGACACGCCGCGAGGCTCCATCACAACCGTGATTTTGCCCGCCTCAAGCAGCAGGGACGGCGGCTCATGCAAGGCTGCCTGATCGCCAACTGGAACCCTCTGCCGGGCGGCGCGCGCTCGAAACTCGGCGTGGTCACCAGCCGCGCCATCGGCGGCGCCGTGGAGCGCAGCCGCGCGCGCCGGCTCCTCCGCGAATCATTCCGGCGGCACCAGCATGATCTGGCACAGCCCATGGAATTGGTCCTGGTCGCCCGCCGGTCCATCGCTGGCAAGCAATTCCAGGACGTGGAAAGCGATTTTCTGGCGGCGCTCAACCGCGCGGGGTTGCTCAGAATGGCCCCTTCCTGACTCCGAATGACCCGCGAGCTTCCCATGACGAATGACAAGACCCCGGCGCCCGCGGCCGGCTCCGGCTTGTCATCCGGGCTTTGGCGTCCGCCGGTCGTTCGTGCCTGCTGCCGGACCCCTGCCGTCTTGCTCCGGCAAATCTTGCTCTCCGTCATCCGACTCTATCGTTGGACGATTTCGCCTGCGCAGACGCTCCTGTTCGGGGCCGGCGCCGGCTGCCGTTTCACGCCGACCTGCTCCCAATACGCGATGGAGGCCATTCGCCGCCACGGCGCGCTGGCCGGGATCTGGCTCGCAGCCAAACGCCTCTGCCGCTGCCATCCGTGGAACGATGGCGGGCAGGACGCGGTGCCGGCGGCAACCAACACCCGGCGGAAAACCGGAAACAAAGTCGCGCCGGGGAGCACAGTCTAATTTTTAATGGACCGCACCGGCAAAATTGTCGTCGCGCTTTGCGCCATTCTTTTCGTGGCGTGGCTGGTGATGCAGCAAAAATACGCGGCGCGGATGGAACGGGAGCAGGCCCGCACCCATGCGCCCGCGGCCACGCAAACCGAAACCCCCGCGGCTGAGGCCGCCGCCCCTCCGCCTGCGACCACGGCTCCCGGTCTCGCGCTGGACACCAACCTGCCGGAGCAAACCCTCACCCTGACCAATGCCCGCGCGCGCTACGTCTTCACGTCGCGCGGCGGCGGCTTGAAATCGGTCGCGCTGCTGGATTATCCGGAGACGGTTTCGCCGCGGTGGCAGCCGTTCGAGGCGGCCGGGGCCGTGGCCACGCTCAACGCCCGCGCGCCCCTTCCCGCGCTCGCCATTCTGGGAAGCACCAATCTGACCGGGAACGGCCAGTTCACCTTGACCAGGACCGATGATGGAGTTCGTGCCGAGAAGTCGCTGCCGGACGGCTTGCGCCTGGTGAAGGAATTTCATCTGAGTTCGAATTATCTGGTCACCGCCAGCGTCACCCTCGTCAACACGACCGCCAGACCGCTGTCGTTGCCCGCGCAGGAATGGGTCATCGGCACGGCCGCCCCGATGGACCCCGACGACAACAACTTCCCTGTTTATGGAGGCGCCATGTGGTTTGACGGTGCGAAGGACCAAACGGTCAACCTGTCGTATTTCAGCACCAACACCACGGTTCTGCTTTTCTTTCCCCGCACGCCCAAGATGGAGTATCGCGCCGGGGCCAGCAACGTTGTCTGGGCGGCGGCCTATAACCAGTTCTTTACGATCATTGCGATGCCGCAAACACCCGCCGGGCAAGTCGTCGCGCGCCCGGTCACCTTGCCGCCCTACGCCGACACCGGCCAGGAGACCAACGCGCCCGTGCCGCAAGGCATTCAGGCGGCGCTGGTCTATCCGGCGCAAGTGCTGGAACCCCATCAGTCCGTTGCGCGGCAACTCACCTTCTTCGCCGGCCCCAAGGAATACCGGCTGCTGGCGAGGATTGGCGAGCAATTCCACAATCACGCCGACCTCGTGATGAATTTTGGAACGGGCCTGTTTGGCCTTTTCGGGGTCGGCACCTTTTTCGCGAAGCTCCTGTTGCTCATGATGAACTGGCTCCACGACGCCACGAGGATGGGTTACGGCCTGGCGATAGTCGTGATCACGGTGCTGTTGCGTCTCTTTTTCTGGCCTTTCACCGCCGCCGGAATGCGTTCGATGAAACGGATGCAGGCGCTGGCGCCGGAGTTGAAGGCCTTGAAGGAAAAGTACAAGGACGACATGCAGAAGCTGATGCAGAAGCAGCAGGAGCTTTACCGCAAACACAAGATCAACCCCATGGGCGGCTGCCTGCCGATGCTCATCCAGATGCCGGTGTTCGTCGGGTTTTACACCATGCTGCGCAGCGCCATCGAGCTGCGCGGGGCGCACTTCCTGTGGGTCGCGGACCTGACGAAGCCCGACACGCTGTTCATGATCCCGGGGCTGACGTTCATCCCGATCTTCAGCACGCCGGTCGGGTTGCCCTTCAACCTGCTGCCGCTGCTGATGGTGGGAGCCATGGTCTGGCAGGCGCATCTCCAACCGCCGTCGCCGGGCATGGACCCGACCCAGCAGAAAATGATGCGCTACATGCCCCTGATTTTTCTGCTCTTCCTCTACAATTATTCCTCGGGCATGTCGCTCTACATGACCTTCAGCACCCTGATGAGCGTCCTGCAAACCCGGCTGACCCGTCTGGCGCCCAAGCCGGCGGCGCCCGGTTCAACTCCGGCATTGACGCCGCCCCAAAAAAAGAAAAAATGAAGCGATGCGAAATGCAAAATTAAAAATCAAAAGGCGCCGCGCCGCGTCATGGTTGCCTTTCCGATCTTGAATTCTATGCCCGCTCATCCCAAAGACATCCTGGAAAAACTCCTTTCGACGCTCGGCTTTCAGGCCGCGGTCGAGGAGCACGCCATGGAGGACGGCCTGTTGCTGGACGTCAAAAGCGACGACGCCGGACGGCTCATCGGCCGCCAGGGCCAGACCCTGGCCGACCTGCAATACCTCACCAACCGGCTGCTTTTCGTCCAGGACGACAAGGCGCCCAAGGTGATGGTGGACGTGGGCGGCTACCGCGCCCAGACCCGCGAGGCGCTCGTCAAAAAGGCCCGCGAGGCCGCCGAAAAGGTCCGCCGTTGGGGCGATATTGTGGAATTGGAGCCGATGAACGCCTTTGACCGGCGCGTCGTTCATCAGGCGCTCAAGGATGATCCCGATGTGGAGACGCACAGCGTGGAAGTGGACGGCTCGGAAAAGAAAGCCATTCTGCTCCGCCCGCGGCATTGACCCGTGCGCTGAAGCCCCCGCCGCGGCGCAGTGAAGACGCGCCGCACACCGGCGCTCATTTTGGAGCATCGCGACTCTTCACTTCCACGGTTTGACGGTTTGGCCGGCGCTTTGCCCTTGCGCTCCGGGCGGCTTTCTTGTAACGCGATGCTGGTTGTTGGCCTGATTTGTTGCGCTGACCCTGAACGGGATGAACGAGCAGTTGCACATTTTGCATCTGGAAGACGACCCGGATTTCGCGGCGATGGTCTGCGAGATGTTCGCCCGGGACGGCCTGGACGCGGAAGTCAAACGGGTTGGAGACCGCCCGGGCTTTGAGCAGGCCCTCGCGGCAGACTCCTTCGACGTAATCCTTTCCGATTATCACCTGTCTTCGTTCACCGGCCTGGACGCGCTGGCGCTGGCGCGGAAGAGCGCCGCACTGACCCCCTTCATCCTCGTTTCCGGGACGATCGGTGAAGACACGGCTGTGGAAAGCCTGAAGGCCGGGGCGACCGATTACGTCCTCAAGCAACAACCGGAACGCCTCACCGCCGCCGTCCGCCGCGCCGTGCAGGAGGCTGCCGAACGCCGCGCCCGCCTCGAAAGCGAAGTGGAATTGGTCCGCCGCGAAAAGTATTTCCGCGCGCTCACGGAGAATTCGCTGGACGTGCTTTGGATCCTGAATGGCGAGGGTGTCCTGATGTACGTCAGCCCTTCTTCCATGCGCGTCCTGGGCTGCGAGCCGGACGGCTTGGTCGGACGCAGCATTTACGACCGGATCCATCCCCAGGACGCGCCCCGGGCACAGCAGGCCTTGATGGCGGCGGTTGAAGACCCGGCCCGTGCGGTGGAGGTTGAGGTGCGTCACCGGCACCAGGACGGCTCCTGGCGGGACGTGGAACTCGTCGGCCAAAGCCGCCTCTCCGATCCGGAAATCGCCGGACTGGTCGTCCATTGCCGGGACATCACCGAGCGCCGCCGGGCGGAAAACAGCTTGCGGGAAAGCGAAAAACATTACCGCATCCTGTTCAACGACAATCCCAACGCGATGTGGGTGTTCGACCTGCAAACGCTGGTCTTTTTGGAGGTCAACGAAGCGGCCATTCGCCAGTACGGCTGGTCGCGCGCCGAGTTTTTGGACATGAAATTGACCGACCTGTGGGCGCCCGGACGGGACGGTCAGGTTGGCGTTGCGGACTGGCGGGACGGCCGTCACGGCCGGGTCTGGCGGCATCGTCGCAAGGACGGCAGCGTGCTGGAGGCGCAGGTCATCTGGACGCCGATGGCCTTCCGGGAACGTTTCGCCGCGCTGACGCTGGCCACGGACGTGACCGAACGCCGGCGGATCGAGCACCGCGACTTCGTTTTCTCCAAGCTCGGCCACGGCTTGATCTCCGCCGCCACCCCCGCCGAGGCGGCCATGATCATCTGCGAATCGGCGGACAAGCTGTTCAAGTGGGACAGTTTCGCCATTGACATTTACGCCGCCGAGCGCGACGAGGTTTCCTCCCTGCTGAGCGTCGCCACCGTGGACGGACAACGCGTGGAGATGCCGCAACCCGTCCAGCCCAAAGCCGCCAGCCCCATCGTCAAACGGGTCATCGAGCGGGGCGCCGAGTTGTTCGCGCCGGGCGAAATGGAAAGCCATCCCGCCGCGGTCATGCTCGCCCCCATCCGCAAGGGCAGCCGCGTCATCGGAATCCTGTCCGTCCAAGGCGGGGCGCCCGCCGTCTTCACCCGTCACGATCTGGAAACTCTCCAGATCTTGGCCGATCACTGCGCCGGCGGATTGGAACGCCTCCGCGCCGAACAGGAGTTGCGCAACTCCGAAATCCTGTTCCGCTCCGTCTGGGAGAATTCCGCCGACGGGATGCGGCTGACCGATGAGAGTGGAATCATCGTTGCCGTCAACAACGCGTTCTGCAAGCTGGCGGGGATGGAATCAGGGATGCTGGAAGGCAAACCGTTCACGGTCGTTTACGCCGCGACGGAAAAGACGGACGCCATGCTCCGGCGCTATCGGGAATTTTTCCGGACACGTTCCAGCCAGCGCGCCAACTGCCGCCACTACGCGCTGCACAACGGGCGGATGGTCGCGCTGGAGATCGCCGATTCGTTCATCGAATCCCCCGGCCGGCCGCTGCTGTGCCTCAGCCTGTTCCGGGACGTCACCAGCCAGCGGCTGCTGGAGGAACAGTTGCGCCAGGCGCAGAAAATGGAGGCCATCGGCCAGTTGGCCGGCGGCGTGGCCCACGACTTCAACAACATCCTCACCGTCATCCACGGCCACGCCTCGCTGCTGCTGGCCGCCGAGCTGCCCCCGCCGACGGCCCGATCCGCGCAACAAATCGCCCAGGCCGCCGAGCGCGCCGCCGGCCTGACGCGCCAGTTGCTCACCTTCAGCCGCCGCCAACTCATCCAGCCCCGCCGCCTCGATCTCAACCAGGTGGTCGGCACGATGAGCAACATGCTCGGCCGGCTGTTGAGCGAGGACCTGGCGCTGCAATTGAATTACTCCCCCACCCCGGCCCTGATCGAGGCCGATGCGGGCATGATGGAGCAGGTCCTGCTC
The DNA here is from genome assembly GCA_028873125.1 of Verrucomicrobiota bacterium. GTDB lineage: Bacteria > Verrucomicrobiota > Verrucomicrobiia > Limisphaerales > UBA11358 > UBA11358. The sequence goes on from JAGWMQ010000052.1 coordinate 20,334, forward strand.
AACCTCGCCGTCAACGCGCGTGACGCCATGCCGCGGGGCGGCCAACTGTCCGTGGGCATTTCCATCGTGCCGGTGGAGAAGGAACGGGCGCGCCATCCCGACGCGCGCGAGGGACATTTTGTCCGCCTGAGTGTTTCGGACACCGGTTGCGGCATTGCCGCGGAAAACCTCCAGCGCATCTTCGAACCTTTTTTCACCACCAAGGAGATCGGCAAGGGCACCGGCCTGGGGCTGGCCACCGTCTATGGCATCGTCAAGCAGCATCGGGGCTGGATCGAAGTCGAGAGCGCGCCGGACCAGGGCAGCACCTTCCATGTTTTCATTCCTTACGTCGGCGCAAAACCCGACAAGCCGGAGAAAGCGGCGGCCCCGGCTGAGCCGCGCGGCGGCACCGAAACCGTCCTGGTTGTCGAGGATGAGGAGGCCGTCCGCGAGCTGGTTACCAGCGTGCTCACCAATTACGGTTACAAGGTGTTCACCGCCCGCAACGGGGTTGAGGCCGTCGAAGTCTGGCGGCGCTATCACGACCGGATCGCCCTGCTGCTCACCGACCTGATCATGCCCGACCACATGAACGGGCGCGAGCTGGCGGAAAAGCTGCGCGCCGAGCGGCCTGATCTCAAGGTCGTTTTCACCAGCGGCTACAGCGCCGATATTGTCGGCAAGGATTTCAAACTCGACCCCGAACTGAATTTTCTTCAAAAGCCCTATCGGCCGGCAACCCTCGCGCTGACTGTGCGCCGGTGCCTGGATGGCGGCAGAAATTGAGGGAATACCCGGCGGCCGGCGCCGAATCCCCAAAGCCTCCCAGGCCGGATCGTGCGAGAATAGCGCTTCCGGATTCAACTTTTCATGGCCCGTCCGCTTCGCTTTAATCCGCGCATGATTATCGCCCCCTCGTTGCTCGCCGCCGACCATGCCCGTTTCGGCCGCGAAACCGTCCGCGCCTCCCGGTCGGGCGCCGACTGGCTGCACCTGGACATCATGGACGGCCATTTCGTTCCCAATATCTCCTTCGGCCCCGAGGTCGTTCGCGCTGTCCGCCCGCTGACGAAATTGTTTTTTGACGTGCACCTCATGTGTTCGCGCCCGCAAATCCTGCTGGAACCGTTCGGCCAGGCGGGCGCTGATGAAATCATCATCCACGTCGAACTGGGCGAGCAGGTTCCGGCCCTGGTCTGGAAGATCAAATCGCTCGGCAAAAAGGTGGGGCTGGCCGTCAACCCGCCCACCCCACTGTCCTTGGCGCTTCCGCACCTGGAAAAAATTGACCTGCTGCTGGTGATGACCGTCAACCCCGGCTTCGGCGGGCAGCCCTTCATCCATGAATGTCTTCCCAAGATTCAGCAGGCCGCGGCGTGGCGGCGCGAAAAAAATCTGTCCTACCGCATCAGTGTGGACGGCGGCGTCAGCTTCCAGACCGCCGCCGAGTGCGCCCGCGCCGGCGCCGACACGTTTGTCAGCGGCACGACGCTGTTCGGCCGGCCCGGCATGAAGGCCGCCGTCAAAAAAATGCGGCGGAGCGTCCACGACGCAAGTGCCGCGCCGCCCCGCTAAGGCGATTGAAATTTCCCGCGAAAAAACCCGGTCGGTCATTGACATCAAAGGCTTGCGGGCGATATTGGCTGGGAGGGCAGAACAAAGGTGAAGCGGGATTCACCACAATGAAAGGGAAAGTTATGACAGGCACACGACTCGAAAACGCCGCTGAAGCCGTCAAGGACGCCGCGACGGGAAAACTGGGCGAAATGAAGGCGAAGGTTCAGCACCTGGAGGAACTCGCCCGCGAGCGCGCCAAAGCCACGGACCGGATCGTCCGCAGCCATCCGTACGAGACCATCGGTCTGGCCTGCGCCGTGACCTTTGGGCTGGGGTTGTTGATTGGCGTGCTGGCACGACGAAACTGAATGAGCGCCACCGATCCACCGCCGCGTGGCGTTCTGGACTCCGTCCGGGCTGTGCTCTCGGCGGGTTGTGCGTTGTTTCAAAATCGGGCGGAACTTTTCGCCGTCGAAACGCGCGAAGAGACGGCGCGTCTCGTCCAGTGGCTGGTGTGGGTGGCGGTCATTGTTTTCCTCGGCGCCATGGCCTTGGCGCTGGCCACGGTCGCGGTCATCGTGGCGTTCTGGGACACCGCGCGCATGAACGTGCTCATTGGTTTGACGCTGCTTTACGGCGTGGCGGCGGTGGCTGGATTTTTCGTGCTGCGAAACCGGATTAGAAAATGCCCGCCGCCCTTCGCCGAAACCATCTCCGAACTCAAGAAAGACCGGCAATGTTTCAATTCGCACCCCTAGAACAACTGGAGGAGCGCAAACGGCTGTTGGTGGCCGAGAGCGAACGCCACCGACGGGCGCTGATGGAGCAATTGCAAAACCTGGAGTCGGCGGCGGCGTGGGTGGAACGCGGCCTGGGACTGGCCCGCTCCCTCCGCGGGTGGTGGCCGGTCCTTGCCCCGGTCGCGGGATTTCTCTTCGCGCGCCGGCGGCGGCGGCTGCTGGATCTGCTGTGGCGGTGCTGGCGATGGCTTCGTGCGGGCAAAGCCGGCCGATGCGTGGCTTGACAGAGAGCGTCCTTCGAGACAACCTTTTTGGCGCATAAAAGAAAGTGACCGGGGAAAAATCCAAGGCCGCAGCGTGACCGCAATCAAATTCGGCACCGACGGCTGGCGCGCCGTCATCGCCGACCAGTTCAATTTCGCCAATGTCGCGCGGGTCGCCCAAGCCGCGGCGGATTTCTGGAAATCCGAAATTCAAAATCCAAAATCCAAAATTTTCGGGCGGCCGCCCAAGGTCGTCGTCGGTTTCGACCGCCGGTTTTTGTCGGATGCATTCGCGCGCAGTGCCGCCGAAGTCCTGGCCGGGAACGGCTTCCACGTCGTGCTGACGCCGGCGCCGACGCCCACCCCCGCCGTTTCCTTTGCCGTGAAACACCTGGGCGCGATCGGCGGGGTGATGATCACCGCCAGCCACAATCCGCCCATCTTCAACGGGTTCAAACTCAAGTCGCATTACGGCGGCTCCAGCGATTCGGACACCTGCCACGCCGTCGAGGGTTTTCTGGACCGGAATCTGCCGCGACTCCGCGACCCGCAACCGGCCGTCGAGATTTCCGACGTCCGCCCTGCTCATTACGCGGCGCTCAAAAAACTGGCGGACTTCCGGCTCATCGCCAAATCCCAGCTGCGTTTCGCGCACGACGCCTTGTTCGGCGTCGGCGCGGGCTGTTTCGAGCAATTGCTCGCCGGAACGACCTGCCGGGTTACCACGCTCAATTCCGAGCACAACCCCTTTTTCGGCGGCATCAATCCCGAGCCGATTGAGCAAAACTACGGGCCGAGCCGGACGTTCCTGCGGGCGCACCCGCACGACCTGTGCCTGGTGACCGACGGGGACGCCGACCGGGTGGGTGGCATGGATGGCCGCGGCAATGCACTCACGACACATCAGATCATCTGCCTGCTGCTGCGCCATTTCGTCGTCAACCGGAGACAGACCGGTCGCGTCGTCAAGGCGCTCACCACCACCGCGATGGTGGACAAGATGTGCGCGGCTTATGGCCTGCCTCTCGTCGAGACCGGGGTCGGCTTCAAATACATCTGCGCCGAGATGCTCAAAGGCGGCGTGCTCCTCGGGGCCGAGGAAAGCGGCGGCATCGGGTTTGCCGGCCACATTCCCGAACGCGACGGCCTGGCGGCGGGCTTGATGCTCCTTGAACTGCTGGCGACGGAAAGAGTTTCTGTGAATAGAATCCTGGGGAAACTGGAAAAACAGTTCGGTCCGCACCGTTACGGACGGATTGACACGCATTTCCCGGTGGAACAACGCCCCGTGCTCATGGACTTTTTGCGGGCCAACCCGCCGGACAGGCTGCTGCGCTCGCCGTTGGCCGGGGTCAAGACGTTCGACGGCGTGAAATTTCTGGCCGCCGATTCCTCGTGGCTGATGCTGCGGGGTTCGGGCACCGAGCCGATTTTGCGGGTTTACGCGGAAGCCCCGACGGACGCCGGGG
>JAGWMQ010000053.1 GCA_028873125.1 Verrucomicrobiota bacterium
TTCGCGCCAGAAATTGGCCAGGTCCTGCGTGACCTGAACCGGCTTCATGCCCGGCGTCAGAATGTGAACCGTCACCGGCACGCGGTTCATCGCGATTTTGGGCGTCTGGCTCACGTCGTACAATTCCTGGATGCGCAGTGAAATAAACGGCGGCTTGCCGTTTTCATAATTTACCTTGGGCGTCCGGCCGTTCGAAAGCGCGAGGCGCTCGGGCGCGTGCCGGTCGAGCAACTCGCGTTGCGACGGCGAGAGCCAGGACATGACCACCGGCTTCACCTCGCGTTCCTTGATCTCCTTGTAGCTGACGGCGCCGTGGCAGAGCTGCCCGATTATGTGTTTCTTGTCGTCGTCGGTCAGCGGCGGCAATTGCAATTCGGGACAATGCGCGCAAAGAAAACGCAGCCGCGCCAGCCATTGCTCGACCGAGTGGTCCCAGGCGGGCAGCGGCAGACGACCCGCCAGAATCTCGCCGGCCAGAATCCCAGCGGCCGCGTCGGCGGGCGGCGGTTCCACGCGCCGGGCCGACAACGCCAGTCCGCGAAAGCGCAGCAACTCGGCGGCCGCCACGCGCTTTTGCGCCGCATCAAACTGCACTCGTAGTTCGGATTCCAGGTCTTCGGGAAACAGCTCCTGCAGCCAGGCGGTTTCCACCGCCGTGGCCAGCGAAAGGATGGTGTTGACTTCCTTGGTGGCCGTCCGCAAGGACCCGCTGGTCTCGATTTCGCGAATTTCGGCGGCGACGAACAATTCCTTTTGTTGGACGGCGCTTTCCCGCGCCAGGACGCCGCGGCGGTTGTGGACCAGCTCGCAGCGCAGCGTGCCCGAATCCAGCCGGCGCGCGAGGCGGTCCGAAAAGCCGATGAGAATGCACTTTTGCAGCGCCTCGTCCTTCACCTCGCGCGGCTGGGTGTCGAGTCCTTCGTCCTTGGCGATGCGGAGGAATTGTTCGAACAACGGCCCGACCTGCCGCGCGGTGACGGCGTGGATGCCGAGCTTGCGGCAGGCATCGAGCCGGAATTGGTTTTTCGCGGCGTAATTCCACGCGCGCATGAGAATCCAGAAGTCCGACGATGTCTTTTCACCCAGCAAATCCTCGCGCAGGGAGGCCGTCCCGCGGTCCACGTTGCGCAGTAGCAGATCGCGGCCCTGGGTGAGCGCGGCGACGAGCGCGGCCTGATAGACGCAACCGCGTTCCTGCGCCGCCAGCAACATGCGCGCGTAGCGCGGATGCAGCGGAAAGGCGAGCATCTTGCGGCCGGTGCTTGTGATTTGAGTTTGGGGAGCGCGCGCGCCCTCGTGTGCCGTTTCCGGCGCCACGCCGGAAACTATCGGCGGTCGCGCGTCACCGATTGCGGTTGTCGAGGCGACGACCGCCGCAGCCGGGGCGGCTGCGCTCCCCGTCTTTAACGCGCCCAAATCCAACAGCAATTCCTCCGCGTGCGCGAGCGATTGCTCCTCGGGCGGTTCCAGCCAGCGGAATTTTCGCAAATCGCCAACCCCGGCGGCCTTGAGCGTCAATACCGCTTCCGCCAGATCGAGCCGTTTGATTTCCGGCAGTTCCTGCGGCGCGCGATGCGCGTGTTCCTCGCGCGACCAGAGCCTCCGGCAAACGCCCGGCGCCGTCCGGCCGGCGCGGCCGGCGCGCTGGTCGGCGCTGGATTGCGAAATTTTCTCGATGAGCAGCGTGTTGATGCCGCGGTGCGGGTCGTGACGCGCGAGGCGCGCCAGGCCGCTGTCAATCACCAGCCGGATGCCGTCAATTGTCAGCGACGTTTCGGCCACGTTGGTGGCGACGACGACCTTGCGCCGGTCGTAGCGCGCCACGGCGGCGTCCTGGTCGCCCGGCGGCAGTTCGCCGTGCAGCGGCAGCAGGATGAACCCCTTGGATTCGGGCGCGTGGCGAATCGCCTCGATGGTCTGTGAAATTTCAAATCCGCCGGGCATGAACACCAGCACGTCGCCTTCGCTGCCGGCCTGGACGTAATCGGAAAAGGCGTCGGTCGCCTGTTCCCAAACCGGGCGTTTGTCCAGGTAACTGGGCTGCGCGGCGTATTCGATTTCAACCGGGAACACGCGGCCTTCGGAGGAAAGGACGGAACATCGGCGGGGCGCGCCGTCCTCTGCGCGCTGCGTCGGGCAAGGGATTGCCCGCCCTACCTGATTGAGATATTTCTCCAACTCGCCGGCATTGAGCGTTGCCGACATGACGACGAGGCTCAAATCGGGCCGGAATTGCTCCTGCAAATCCAGCGCGCGGGCGAGCGTGATGTCGCCGTAAAGGTGGCGTTCGTGAAATTCGTCGAAGATGAGCACGGCAACGTCCTCCAACTTCGGGTCGTCAATCATCTGCCGCAGCAGGACGCCTTCGGTCACGAAGCGGATTTTCGTCCGGGTGGAGGCGCAGTTTTCGAAACGGATATGGTAGCCGACCTCGCCGCCGAGTTTTACGCCGAGTTCCTGGGCGACGCGCGCGGCGAGCAGACGCGTGGCGAGCCGACGCGGCTGGAGGATGACGACCTGGCCGTCGCGCAAAAAACCGTGGCGCAGGAGCATTTGCGGCACCTGGGTGGATTTGCCGGAACCGGTCGGCGCGGAAAGGATCAACCGCCGGTCGGACCTCAGGCGCGAAACGAGGTCCGGTTCAATGTCGTAAATGGGCAGGCGGTAGGCCATGTCTTGAGTTCGCCGATCGGCGGTTTGGCACAAACGCCGAGGTCACGGCGCCACTTCGGCGGCTGGCGCTCCCAAATCCCAGCCGGGCTTGATTTCTTCGTCGAGGGCGGGAAGGGGAACATGCCGGATCAATTTTCGCTCGGCCAGAATGCCAATCATCGCGGCGTTGTCCGTGCACAGTTCCTTTTCGGCGAGGCGCAAGGTGAAGCCGTTCATTTCGCACGCGCGCTGAAGTTCCTTCCGCAACGCGCGGTTGCAGGTGACGCCGCCGGAGGCGGTCACGCAGCGCACGCCAGCGCGCCGGGCCGCGCGGAGGGTCTTCGTCACGAGCACCTCCACGATCGCGGCCTGGATGCTCGCGCACACATCGCGGATTTTTTGCGGGTCCTTCAACAGATCGGAGTGGTCGCGCAAAAAATAACGGACGGAGGTTTTCAGGCCGCTGAAACTGAAATCGTCGCCGGCGTCGTGGAGGAGCGGACGCGGAAAATCAAAGGCGTTTGGATTTCCCTGCTCCGCCAATCGGTCCATTTCCGGTCCCGCAGGATAGGGCAGGCCCAGCAGTTTGCCGGTCTTGTCGAAGCATTCGCCGGCGGCGTCGTCCAGGGTCGAGCCGAGCACGCGATGGTTCAATTCGGATTCGACCAGAACCAGAATCGTGTGGCCGCCGCTGACGATGAGCGAGACGTTGGGTTGGAAATCAGAGAAGTCGGCGGAAAAAAGTTGGCCCCTCGCCCCGTCCCTCTCGCCATCGGATGGGGAAAGGGTGTCCGGAAGACGGGTGAGCGGTTTGGGGACAATCCACGGTGAATACAGGTGCGCTTCGTGGTGATGAATCCCGACGAATGGCTTTCGCAACGCGAAGGCGGCGGCCTGGGCGGCCTTGAAGCCGACCAGCAGCGCGGTGGGCAAGCCCGGTCCCTGCGTGGCGGCGACGGCGTCCAGTTGCGCCGGCGCCACTTCCGCCTCGCGCAACGCGGCTTTGGCCACAGGCAGAAGGTTTTTCAAATGTTCGCGCGCGGCCAGTTCGGGCACGACGCCGCCGTATTCGGCGTGCAGTTGGATTTGCGAGGAGACGGCATTGGACAAGACGTTTCCGTTCCGCACGACGGCGGCGCTGGTTTCGTCACAGGAAGTTTCGAGGGCCAGGATCGTCATGGAAACGTGGCAGTGTCAAAGCGTTGAAACGTTGCATCACCCCAGCCCGGATGCTTCAACGCCCGGCCTCCTTTCATTTGGCGGCGACTTTTTCAGGCGTTGCGAGCTGGCTGTAAAGCAACATGCCCTTGAGCAGGTCCTCGGCCCGGTTGAGCTGCACGTCCTGGATGGCCTCGACGCGGGCGCGCTCGGCGGGGTCGAGCGAGGCCAGGCCGCCGGGTTCGCGCTTGAGGATGAGCGCCGATTCCTCCTGGTCGGTCATGGGCACGGGGATGTCCGGGGTGATCCCGCGCTCGTTGATGATGCGGTGGCTGGGCGTGTAATACTTGGCCGTGGTGAGTTTGAGCGCCGAGCCGTCGTCGAGCGGGAAGATGCTCTGCACGGAGCCTTTGCCGAAGGTCTTTTCGCCGAGGACGACGGCGCGATGCAAATCCTGGAGGCAGCCGGTGACGATTTCCGCGGCGCTGGCGCTTCCCAGGTTTACGAGCACCACCATCGGCTCGCCGTGCAGCTCGTCGCCGCGGCCGTCGGCGCGCCGGATGGAATCCTGACCGGGATTGCGGCCCTCGGTGGAGACGATCAACTGGCCGCGCGGCAAAAATTTCTGGCAGACGGCCACCGCCTGGTCGAGCAGGCCGCCGGGATTCCAACGCAAATCCAGAATCAGCGCCTTCATCCCCCGGGCCTGGAGCTTGCGCAGCGCGGTTTCCAGTTCTTCGCCGGTCTTGTCGCCGAACTGCGTGATGCGGATGTAGCCGATTTTGTCGGGGCCGAGTGGAAATTGATTGCTGCCGTTGATGTCCTTGACCATGTCCATTTTGATGACAGCGCGGGTGAGGGTGTAATCTTTTTCCACACCCGTAGCCGGCCGCTGGATGGTCACCGTCACCGAGGTGCCCGGATTGCCGCGCAGGTCCTTGACGGCGTCGGTCAACGGCATCCGGGCGGTGCCCCGGCCGTTGATTTTAAGGATGCGGTCCCCGGACAGAATGCCGGCCCGGAATCCCGGCGTGTCCTCCATGGGGGCAACGACGGTGATGTAATGGTCCTTCATGGAGACGACCAGCCCCAGCCCGCCAAATTCGCCCTCGGTGTCGTCCTGCAACTGGAGGTAGTCGTCGGCGGTCATGAATTCGCTGTGCGGGTCGAGCGAGCCGATCATGCCCTTGAGCGCCGCGCAAACCAGGTCGTGATACGTCAGGTTGGTGCCGTCCACATAATCGGCGCGAACCTTTTCGAGCACATAGGTGAACAATTCCAGGTTGGAATAGACCGAATCCTTTTGGCCGGCGGCGCGCGCCGAACTGCAATAAATCCAGGCGCCCAGGCCCAGGTTCAGCGCCAGGAGCGCCGTGACCAGACCGAAAATCAAACGTCGTTTCATCAACAACCGCAAATTAGCACACGCCGGCCCGAAGAGGCGAAGAAATTTTTTAAATGGAAGCGATGCCCTGGCCGAATCGTCGGAGGGCGGCCGGAAAGGGGCCGGTCAGCGCGCGCGGACCTGCCGCAACAACATTTCCACGACGGACACATCGTTGGGCGTGGTCACCTTGGGATTGGGCGCCAGGTTGCAGACGAGGCGGACCGGCTGGCCGATCAATTCGCAGGCCGCTGTGTCGTCGGTGAACAGCAGCTTCTTTTCGCGCGCGGCGGCGATGGCCCGGCGAATGACCTCCACGCGAAAGGTCTGGGGCGTTTGGACCGCCCAGAGCCGCGAACGATCCAGCGTCCGTTGAATGAACCGGCCGTCCGCCGATTCCTTGAGGGTGTCGGTCACCGGCTGGGCCGCGACGGCCGCGCCGGTCTCCTCGGCCGCCTTGAGCGTGGCCGCGATCAACTCCCCGCTGGTGCAGGGGCGCGCGGCGTCCTGGATGGCCACCAGTTCCGCGTTTGGCGGCAAGGCCTCCAGCCCGTTCCACACCGAGTCCTGGCGCGCGGCGCCGCCGACGACGATTGCGAAAGGCTTCTGAAATTTGCATTGCGCCGCCAGTTTTTCGAAGGCCGCCTGCGCCCCTTCGCGCACGACCAGGATGATCCGGCTGAGGCAGGCCGCGTCGTTGAATTTCTGCCAGGTGTGGGCGATGACCGGGCGCCCGGCTACCTCCAGCCACAATTTGTCCCCGTGCCCGCCCATACGGGTTCCCCGACCGGCGGCAACTAGAATGGCGCAGTTCATCGCGGCAGGAAACAGCATCGGGAATGCCAAAAACGGCGGAGCGTTGAAGTGTCAAATCCGGAGGCCGCCCCGGGGGTCAACACGTCTGAGGCCCTCAACCCAGCCGCCAAACGATGCGCGCCTTGTTCAAATCGTAGGGCGACATTTCCATTTTCACGCGGTCGCCGACGGTCAACCGGACAAACCGCTTGCGCATCTTGCCGGAGATGGTCGCCAGCACCTGGTGTTTGTTGTCCAGTTCAACGCGGAACATCGTCCCCGCCAAAACCGAGGTGATTCGGCCTTCCACCTGAATGTGTTCTTCCATGAAAGCGACCTGCGAAGGAGGCGGGGCCAACCCATTCTTCAGTAACGATCACGCCGGCCACCGCCTCCACCGTAGTCCCGGCGCGGCCCGCGGTCGCCGCGCGGCGGGCGTTCTTCCTTGGGACGGGCGATGTTGACGGTCAGGGCGCGATTGTCCAGCGTCGCCCCGTTCATGGCGGCGATGGCCTTTTGCGCCTCCTCCGGGGTGGACATGGTGACAAAGGCGAAGCCGCGCGAGCGCCCGCTCATCCGGTCCATCATCAGGTTGGCTTCCACGACCGTGCCGTGGGCCGAGAATGCCTCGTGCAGTTCGTTTTCGGTGGTGTTGAAGGAAAGATTTCCAACAAACAGCTTTGTGCTCATTCGGCGATTGGTTGTTGCAGACTAACCCCGCTTCCAGGCTGGTCCCGACTGTCGGGTCTCAAATCCGCACTGAATCAAGTTCACTTGAGGATTCTCCATGACCTGAAATCGCAAGTTATCTCACAGACCCGCTCATCCTAACCGGTTCCGGGGCGGATGCAAGCTTATTTTTGGGATGGGAACCGCTTAAATCCACTGCGGATCGGGCCTCACTGCGCCAGCTCCTCCAGCTTGGCCTGGGCCTGCCCGCTGTCAATGACCGCCGCCGCCAGATCCCAGCCCTCGGCCAGCGACCGGATCAGGCCGGCCACAAACAGGGCCGCCGCCGTGTTGAGCAGGACCGCGTCGCGCCGCGGGCCGCGCTCGGCGCCCGAAAAAATCCGCCGGACAATGGCCGCGTTGGCCGACTTGTCGCCCCCGAGCAGGTCGGCCAGGGCCGCCGGTTGCAGGGGAAACGAGCCCAAGGGGACCTTCGAGACCGCCAATCCCCGCTCTTGATAAAACTCCGCAATGGTGTTGGGTCCCAGAGTGGACAGCTCATCCAGACAGGCTCCGGCGGGAGCGGGGTGGGGAATCCCGTTGGGCAGCTCCCTGTGCTCCGCCACGCTGCCGCACACCACCATGGCGCGGCGGACGCCGAGAGCTTGGAGCACGCGCGCCAGCGGCTCGCACCATTCGGGCCCCGGCACGCCGGCCAGCACCGCCGAGGGCCGCGCCGGATTGAGCAGCGGACCCAGCAGATTGAAAATGGTCCGCTGGCCGCGTTCGGCGCAGAGCCGGCGCGCGGAGGAAATGTTCTTGAAGGCGGGATGGTAGCTGGGGGCGAAAAAGAAGGCGAAGCGCCGCTCGCGCAGTGAACGCACCGCGTCCGCCGGAGTCAAATCAATGCGCACCCCGAGCGCCTCCAGCACATCGGCGCTTCCGGCTTGCGAAGTAACCGCCCGGTTACCATGCTTGGCCACGGTCACGCCGGCGGCGGCACAAACCAGCGCGGCGGCGGTGGAGATGTTGAACGTGCCCAGTCGGTCGCCGCCGGTGCCAACCACGTCGAGAATCCCGCGCGAACGGGTTTCGGGATCCAGAGGAGGTTGCACCGCCTTGTCGCGCAGGGCGCGGGCGAAGCCGGCGATTTCGCCGGGCGTTTCGCCCTTGCGCGCCAGGGCGATGAGAAAGTCGGCCTTGAGCGCCGCCGGGATGGTTTCCCCGGTCAGCCCTTCCACGGCCAGGGCAATCTGCTCGTCGGCCAGCGCCCCGCCGGCGGCGAGTTGCCTGGTGAGTTGTTCAAGCACGGAACGATTCTAAGGTCTGGCGCGGCGGGCTCAACGGGAAAGTTCATGGACGGGCACGGCCCCTTCCATGTAACCTGTCCGCCGCCGGCGTGGTCTGGAGTCTCAAGAGACGGCGGCGGACGATTTGAAAATTTTATGACCGACAATCGAAAGGGGCGTTGGAAACGGCGGCTGTGGATCGCCGGCGCCGCGGCGCTGGTCGTGGCCGGCGGCGTCTGGTACTGGCAGCGCGGCCATGACGACGCCCCGCAGTATCAGACCGAGGCGGTGGAACGCGGGGATTTGACCCAGGTGATCACGGCCACCGGCACGCTCAACCCCGTCACCAACGTCCTGGTGGGCTGCCAGGTTTCCGGGCGGATCAGCAAGTTGTTTGTGGACTTCAATTCGCATGTGAAGGAGGGGCAACTCATCGCCCAGATTGATCCCCGCTCCTACGAGGCGCAAGTGGAACAAGCCACCGCCGATCTGGCCAGCGCCAAGGCCAACCTGGAACTCCAGCAGGTCGAGGCCCAACGCAGCGGCAACCTGTTCACCAACAAGCTGATTTCCGAATCCGATTACGACACGGCGCTGGCGAACCTGCACGAGGCCGAGGCCGCCGTGCAAATCAAGGAGGCCGCCCTGAGCAACGCCAAGGCCAACCTGGGGTACTGCGACATTTATTCCCCCGTGGACGGGATTGTCATTTCGCGGAGCGTGGACGTGGGCCAGACGGTCGCCGCCAGCCTCAGCGCCCCGACACTCTTCCAAATCGCCAACGACTTGAAGCGCATGCAAATTGACGCCAATGTGGACGAAGCGGACGTGGGCGGCGTTCGGGAGGGCCAGGACGTGGACTTTACCGTGGACGCTTATCCGGACCACACGTTTCACGGCGCCGTCCGGCAGGTGCGCAACGCGCCGATCACCGTCAACAACGTCGTGACCTACGACAGCGTCATCGCCGTGACCAACGCCGACTTGAAGCTCAAGCCGGGCATGACCGCCAACGTTTCCATCATCGCCGCCGAACACCGGAACGTCCTGGAAATCCCCAACTCGGCCCTTCGCTTTCAACCGCCGGAAAACGCGCTGGTGGACACCAACGCCCCGGGCGCCCGGTTCGCCGCGGCCGGCAACCGCGCCGGACGGGCGAACGGTCCGGGTGGGCGCGGCGCGGCGCGGGGCGCTCGAGCGCGCGGCAACGGTCCGGCCCTGCACGCGGTTTACGTGCTGCGGCCGGGCGCCGACGGCAACGCGGCGATGCTGGAGCCGGTGCAAATCAAGACCGGCATCACCGACAACATTGACACGGAAGTGCTTTCGGGCTTGAAGGAAGGCGACAGGGTGGTCACCGGCCTGGAGATCCCCGGCCTGACGTCGAATGAGCAGACGCGAAATCCGTTCACCTTTCGCCGCCATTTTTAACCGCGGCCCATGAACCCGGTCATTCAACTCGAGGACATCCACAAGACCTATCACACCGGCGAGGTGGAAGTGCAGGCCGTCCAAGGCGTCTCGCTGGAGATCATGCCCGGCGAATTTGTGGCCATCATGGGCGCCAGCGGTTCAGGCAAATCCACGCTCATGAACCTGATCGGCTGCCTGGACCGGCCCACGCGCGGACGGTATTGCCTGGATGGCATTGACGTTTCGACGCTGGACCGGGACGCGCTGGCCGACATCCGCAACCGCAAGATCGGCTTTGTGTTTCAAGGCTTCAACCTGCTGTCCCGGACCTCCGCGCTGGAGAACGTGGAGATGCCCATGCTTTACCATCACCAGCACCTGACCGCCCGGCAGCAGCACGAAAGCGCCCTGCGCGCGCTGGAATTGGTCGGCCTCGCCCAGCGCGCCGATCATCACCCCAATCAGCTCTCCGGCGGGCAGCAACAGCGCGTGGCCATCGCCCGCGCCCTGGTCAACCAGCCGGCACTGCTGTTGGCCGACGAGCCGACGGGCAATCTGGACAGCCAGACCAGCATTGAGATCATGGGCGTTTTTCAACGGCTCAACGACCAGGGCATCACCCTGGTCATGGTCACGCACGAGCTCGACATCGCCCGCTACACCCGGCGCAACATCGTGTTGCGCGACGGCAGGGTGGTCAGCGACCGCGCCGTGACCGCGCGCCTGAATGCCGACGCGGAATTGCGGCGGTTGCAGGAGGCGCATCAGGCCGTTAAATTGACCGCATGAGGATCTTCGCCACGCTTCGCATCGCCCTGCGGGCCCTGCGCCGCAACAAGATGCGCACCATCCTGACGATGCTGGGCATGATCATCGGCGTGGGCGCCGTCATCGCGTCCGTCAGCATCACCAGCGGCGCCAAGCAGCAGGTGGAGGAGCAGATCGCCAGCCTGGGCGAAAACATGCTGCTCATCTTTCCCGGCTCCTTCAGCTCCAGTGGCGCGCGGCTGGGCTGGGGCAACTGGCACAGCCTGCAACTGGAGGACGCCCTGGCCATCCAGACGCAACTTCAGGGCGTGACCGCCGTCAGCCCCGAAAACAACACCCGCGCCCAGGTCATCGCCGGGGACCAGAATTGGAACACCCGCATCCAGGGCGAGTCGCCCCAGTACCTCCAAATCCGCCAATGGCCGCTGGCCGAGGGCGAAATATTCGACGACCAACAGGTTCGCAAGGCCGCCAAGGTCTGTGTCATCGGCAACACCGTGGCCCAGCAACTGTTCCCCAACGAAGATCCGCTGGGCAGGATGATTCGCATCCGCGACGTGCCCTGCCAGATCATCGGCGTGTTGCAGCCCAAGGGCCTGTCCCCCATGGGTTCGGACCAGGATGATGTCGTCATTGTCCCCTACACGACGGAGTTGAAGCGCATCAACCGCGAAACGTGGCTGGATGTGATTCTCGTTCAGGCGGTCTCCTCGGCGGCGATGCCCATCGTCCAGCAGGAAATCACCTCCCTGCTCATGCAGCGGCACCATATCAAGCCCGGCGGCGACATGGACTTTGTCGTGCGCAGCCAGGAGGACATCGCCCAGGCGGCCACGACCACCGCCCGGGTCATGGGGGCGCTGCTGGCCGGCGTGGCCGCCGTGTCGCTGGTCGTGGGCGGCATCGGCATCATGAACATCATGCTGGTCAGCGTCACCGAGCGCACCCGGGAAATCGGCATCCGCATGGCCGTGGGCGCGCGCGGCGGCGACATCCTGGTGCAATTCCTCATCGAGGCGGTGACCTTGAGCCTGATCGGCGGGGCGATCGGCATCGGATCGGGCATGGGCATTTCGCACCTGGTCGCCTCGATCACGCGTTGGCCCACGTTCACGCCAATTCTGTGGATCGGCGTCGCCTCGTTCTCCAGCGCTGTCATCGGCGTCGTCTCCGGCTTTTATCCTGCCTGGAAGGCCTCCAAGCTCGACCCCATCGAGGCGTTGCGATACGAATGAAGACCCTGCAGCGTGAGGCATTGCAGCGTCCGAGACAGCGCGCCCAACCACGCCCGCGCGGCAACGCCTGAATGCCGGGACCATGGTCGGAATGAAAACCGAAATTCTCTCCGCGCACACGCCGCCGCTTTTCCTGGAAGCCGTCCGCCGCGCGGCCGAATTGCTGCGTGCCGGCCAGGTCGTGGCGCTGCCGACGGAAACGGTCTATGGCCTGGCCGCCAACGCGCTCGACGAGAACGCCGTCGCCAGGCTGTTTGAAGTCAAGGGACGCCCGGAGAACAATCCCATCATCGTCCACGTGGCCGGCCTGGAAATGGCCGGACGCTGCGTGAGCCATTGGCCGGCGGCGGCGGACAAGCTGGCCGCGGCCTTCTGGCCCGGACCGTTGACCCTGGTGTTGCCGCGCGCGAAATGCATCCCCAAAATCGTGACCGCTGGCGGTCCGGCCGTCGGCATCCGCTGGCCGGCCCATCCATTGATCCAGGCGGTGATCCGCGCGTGCGATTTTGCGCTGGCCGCGCCGAGCGCGAATCTGTCGCACCGGGTCTCGCCCACCAGCGCCGAGCACGTGCGCCGTCAACTCGGCGGCAAAATCCCGTTGATCGTGGACGGTGGCCCGTCGCAGGTGGGCATAGAATCCACCGTGCTCGACCTCACGGTTTCGCCGCCGCAAATTTTGCGTCCGGGAATGAATCACGCCGAGTCGCTGGCGGCGGTGGTGGAAAATCTCCAATGTTCAACCTTTAACCTTCAACCTTCCATCCCGCGCAGTCCCGGTCTGTTGAGAAAGCATTATTCGCCCAAGGCGAAATTGGCGGTTTTGAACTGGCGGGATGAAGGAGATTTGAATCGTCAACTTTCAATCCTGAACATCCAGCCTGCCGGCTGCCACGTCATTACGCACACAAAGATCCCCTCCGGCGGGACGTTGGCCCGGGTGAGCGTGGCGCCGCATGACGCGGAGGCGTTTGCGCGGGCGCTCTACGCCGAACTGCATCGCTGCGACGAGGCCGGCGCGGAGTGGATCGTGGTCGAGGCGCCGCCCGAGGCGCCCGAATGGTCGGGCATCGCCGACCGGCTCCGGCGCGCGGCGGCGTGAGGCGCCGTAACGCGAGGTCTCGCCATCGGAAACGGTTGCTATTGATTCTCCGCCGCCGTGTTCCACCGCGCGCGGTCGGTCAGAAACAGACCGGAGACCAGACTGCGAAGGTGACGCAGCGGAAAGCCCTGCGGGAAATGGTTGAGGATGCCCACTTGCAGGACGAATCGGCCCCAACTGTCCGTCGGGGCGCGCGCCATGTTCATGAGGAACTTGTCGTTCAGGGTTTCGGGCGTCAGATACACCGCCGCCACTGGCTTGAGATAATCGTTGATGGCGTAGAAGCTCTCCTGCGCGTTCAGCGGGAGCCAGACGCACTGGCGCTGTCCATACCACGCCACCGCCCACGGCACGTCGCTCATCATCAACTCCTTGTCGCCCATCCACCCGGCGACCGTCTGGATGTCCGGCGGCAGATACGGCGGAAAGGCCACCGTGGAGGTGCGCGGCGGCAGCAGCGCCAGCAGCATCGGCAGACAGCAGCATCCGGCGAACACCCCGATGAGGGCCTGGCGCATCCGCAAGACTTCCAGTTGCATCTGCTCCAAACAGGTGAAGAAAAAGGCCGCGCCGTAAATGAAGACCAGCGGGGCCAGCAGGACCAGCAGATTCTCGGAGTTGACCACGGGCGACTCGGCCGAGAGCCCCGTTTCCCCCAGCGCCTGGACGACGACGAACATCACCAGGCACATCAACAGGAAATACCGGATCCGCCGCGCCGCCAGGCCGCGAAAGCCCAGCAGCAATCCCGCCAGAAACAACAGGCTGGCCCAACTGCCGCCCAGCCGGGGCAGGGCGTCGGCCAGGATCGGACGCACATTGATCAGAAATTTCTGGATGTAGAGCGAGAACCACAGGGCCTGCGACAAGTCCGGTTGCAGCGACCGTTCCAGCTTGAATCCCGGAAACAAATAGGTCCCCTCGAGCACGGCGAATCCCGCGGTGCCAAACGGCGTGCCGCTGACGGCGAAATTGCGGAGGATCCACGGCGCCAGCAAAACGGCGAACGCGCCAAACGACGCCAGCGCCAGCGCCACGCGCCGGGGGCCGCCGAACAAAACCAGGAACACCGTCACCGGGATGATCAGCCAGCCGAAGGCGTAGCGCGTCAAAGCGCCCACACCCGTCAATGCGCCGGCGGCGAGCACCATGGCAAAGAGCCGGCCGGCGTGCACCGCCGGTTCGCGCGCCAGTTCCTCGAACCGCATCAGACACCAGGCCAGCCCCAGAAAAATGAGGATGAGCAGCATCGTGGACAGGCCCGACACGCTGAAGCGCCAGAGCAATTCGCAGCCCAGCACCAGGATTGTCGAAAGCCATGCCACGCCCGTGTCGAACAGCCTTCGCGCCAGAAAGAAGGTCAGGGCGGCGACCACCAGCAGCAGGACCTGGTTGAAAACGGCGATCAAGAATTCCGGCTGGTACCGGAGGAAGCGGACCCCGTCGCTCCAAAAGGCGCCGGTGGTCTGGACGGTGTAATCGAACGGCAGCACCTTCATCAGCGCCGCCAGCGTCAGCGGCCAGACCGGCGGGTTGGCCAGGTCCGGATGCGCCGTCCGGAGGCGCGCGAAGTCCGTGTTGGCGTTGGTGGCGCCCGTCCGGCCCGACTCGTTGTGGCTTTGCACGAGGTAAAGGCTGAAGGGGCGGACGAACGAGGTGGTGTAGCCTTTGCCTTCGGCCAGATTTCGGGCCAGTTGGGCGGCATCCATCGCCTCGGGCGTGGAGAACCCCTGGTAGGCGCGCAGATCGTAGAGCAATCCCAGGGCCAACAGGGCCAGGCACGCGGCAACGGTGGTCAGATGCCGCGCCCAGCGGCCTTCCTCCAGTTGATGTATCCAATCCTGCAAATACGGCATACTCAAAACCCTTCCAGATGATACGTGTGCAATTTCCGATGAAACGTCCGCCGGCTCATCCCGATCTTCCGGGCCGCCAGAGTGCGGTTTCCGCCGGTTTCTTTCAAGGCGCGAATGATCAATTGTTTTTCCGCTTCCTTGACCGTCAGATCCTTTCGCTGGGCCAGCGGCGGTTCGGCGGGGCCGGCGTCGGCGGCCAGCCGGCGGGGCAGGTCGCGCGCGGTGATCTTTTCGCCGCGGCACAATACCACGGCGTGCTCGATGGCCGCCCGCAGTTCCCGCACGTTGCCCGGCCACGAATAGGTCATCAGCCAGTCCAGCGCGTCGGCGGTGAAGCCGCTGACGGGCTTGTCGTTCTCGCCGGCGAATTCGCGCAAAAAATGTTGCGCCAGCAGCGGGATGTCGCCGAGGCGCTGGCGCAAGGATGGCAGCGCCACTTCCACCACGCGCAACCGGAAGAACAAATCCTCGCGGAATTTTCCGGCCCGCACCTGCTCCTCCAGGTTCTTGTTCGTCGCCGCGACCAGCCGGACGTCGGCGGTCAGGGTCTTGTTGGAGCCGACTCGCTCGAAGGTCCGCTCGCCTAGAAACCGGAGCAGTTTGATTTGGATGGTCGCGTCAATTTCGCCGACCTCGTCCAGAAAGAGTGTGCCGCCCTGCGCCTGCTCGAACCGGCCGATGCGCCGCTCGTGCGCCCCGGTGAAGGCGCCCTTTTCGTGGCCGAACAACTCGCTCTCCAGTAGCGTCGGCGCCAGCGCGGCGCAGTGGACGGCGACGAAGGCCTGCCGGGCCCGTGGGCTCAGCTGATGAACGGCCCGGGCGATCAATTCCTTGCCCGTGCCGCTTTCCCCCGTCAGTAGAACCGTGGCCCGCGTCGGCGCCACCTGCCGGACGACCTCGAAGATTTCCTTCATGGCCGGCGATTGGCCGATGATGTTTTCCAAACCGAACTTGGAATCGAGTTGCTGGCGCAGGGAGACGTTTTCGGTCACGAGGTTCTGCCGCTGCAGCGCGCGCGCGATGCGCATTTCCAGCTCGTCAATCTGCAGCCGGCCCTTGGCGATGTAGTCGTCGGCGCCGCGTTTCATGGCGTCCACCGCCAGTTCCTCCGAGCCGTAAGCCGTCATCAGGATGCAAATCGGCGGTTTGGACAGCGACTTGGCGCGGGCGATGAGTTTCAAGCCGTCCTCGCCCGGCAACCGGAAATCCACCAGAATCGCGTCGAAGGTTTCCTGTTCGATCAGTTCCGCGGCGGTCCGGGCGTCCTCGGCCACAAACACCTCGTAGCGCTCCTCCAGCGCGGCGCGCAGCCCTTCCCGTGTCGGCTTCTCGTCGTCCACGATGAGCAAGGTCGGTTTCATGGGAATCGCGATTTGCGGTCTGCCGCCCGCGCGTCGCCGGGCGCGCCCGTGGCGACAAGAAAATTCATTTTGGCTCCCGCGGCGGCGCCTCCAACAGACGCGGTTTGCGTTCGTGGAGGGGCAGCCAGACGCGGAAGGTCGTGCCCTGGCCGGGACGGCTTTCCAGTTCGATGCGCCCGTTGTGGGCGCGCACGATGCGCTGCACGATCATCAAGCCCAGGCCGCTCCCCTTTTTTTTCGTGGTATAGAACGGCTCGAACATCCGGGCCATCTGCTCCCGGTCAATGCCGATCCCGGTGTCGCTCACGCTCACCCAGACGCCATCGGCGCCTTCGCCGGTTTCCAGGGTCAACACGCCGCCCCGGGTCATCGCGTGCATCGCGTTTTTGCCCAGATTCACCAGGACCTGCTGCATCTGGGTCGGGTCAAGCGGGGAGGCCGGCAGCGGCCGCGCCAGTTTTCTCCGCACGGTCAGCCCCCGGTTGTCCAATTCGGGCTGGAGCAGGGCCAGGGTTTTGTCCACCACATCGTTGAGTGACACGGGACGGAGTTGCGGCGACGCGGGGCGGAGCGCCTGGAGAAATTGCGTGATGATGTAGTCGAGCCGGCTGATCTCCCCCTTGGCTACGTCGAGATACTGGGACAGCTTGCGCAGCGGGTCGGCCTGTGACGGGCGGCGGGTGACCGAGCGGGTGATCTCCCGACCGGCCGCCATGCGGTCCTGGTCGCCCCGAAGTTTCTTCAACTCGCGCTCCATGAGTTGCAAATGGATGTGCAGGGCGTTGAGCGGATTGCCGATTTCATGGGCGACGCTGGCGGCCAGCAATGTGAGGGCCTGCACACGTTCGCTTTCGATGGCCTCGAAGGTTTTCTGGCGCGCCTCCGTCGCGTCGTGCAGGATCAAGGCCACCCCCGAACTGCCCGCGCCTTCGCCGTCCAGCGGCGCCGCATAGAGCCGCAAAAAGCGCGGACGCGGATACTGCACCTCCAGTTCGTGCCGCGCGACGGGCGCGCCGCCCGCGGCGTCAAAACGCGCGATGCTTTCCCAGGCGAGTTCGGGCAGGAAACGCGCGACGGGCTGGCCTTCGGCGCCCGGCTGCAAACCGATCAGCCGCGTGACCGCCTGATTGAAATAGAGGATGCGCCCGGCTTCGTCGGCCACCAGCACGCCGTCGTCAATCGTGTTGAACAGCGTTTCCAGAAAATGGCGCTCGCGCGCGAGGCGTTCGACGACCGTTTGGAGGCCCTCTTTATCCAAACGCCCGATGCGGCCCAGGACTTTGTCGAGAAAACTGGATTTGACGACGGCCATTGGAAAAATTCGATTCGGCGAGGGGCAAAATGGCACAATTCGAAAATTCGTCAAGCCAACAACGGTGTTTTGTTGGCACACTTGGAGGTTAAGGGCCGAGAGCGGGGTGGCTATTCTCCGTCAGTCTCAAGAAGATATCCTCGAGCGGGCCGGAGGCGCCGCTTCGTTGGCGCAGCTCGTCGCGCGTGCCCACGGCGATCAGGCGGCCACCATGGATGATGCCAATGCGGTCGGCCATCTCCTCGGCGATGCTCAGCTCGTGTGTGGAAAGCAGCACCGTGATGCCGGCGCGCGAGCGTTCCTTGAGCACATCCTTGACGACGCGCGTGTGCTGGGGGTCCAGGCCCACCATCGGCTCGTCAATCACCAACACCTCCGGCTCGTGGAGCAGCGCCGACACGATGGCCACGCGTTGGCGCGTGCCGTGGGACAGGCTTTCGAGGGGCAGCGTCCCCACGCCGTCCAGATGAAATCGTGTACTCAAGTCCCGGGCATTGCCTTCAATGCGCCCGTCGTCCATCTGAAAGAGCCGGCCGATGAACCGGAAAAACTCCCAGGCGGTGAGCTTGTCGTAGAGAAATGGAAAATCGGGGATGTAGGCGAGGCGGCGTCGTGCTTCGATGGGCTGGGTCTGCACGTCAAACCCGCACACGCGCGCGCTGCCGGAGGTGGGCTTCATCAGACCGGCCAGCAGTTTGAGGGTGGTGGTCTTGCCGGCGGCGTTGGGGCCGAGCATGGCGAAGAATTCGCCGCGCGGAATGGTCAGACACAGGTCCTGGACCGCGGTCAGGCCGCCGAATTTCTTGGTCAGATGGACGAGTTCGATCACGGTTGGTCGGCCCTATTCGTCGAGGCGGGCGGTCACGCCGCCGGGCAGTTCCACACGCAGGATTTCCCCCAGCGTGCTGACGTAAATGACGATCCGGTTCTGCAGCACTTCCGTTTCCAGGCGATAGGCGGAGACGGGTTCATGATGCATCATCACCCGCTCGCGGCGCGCCTTCCAATGGAGGGATGAGGCCGGCGCCTGCCCCGGGGGCGGAAGCTCCGAGGAGGCCCGGTCGTCCGGAACCCCGCTCCCGAAGTCGCCGACGACCGCGCGCAGCAGGGCTCCGGGATCCTGCAGGTCGGCAAAGGTCACGTCGTGTGCGATGACACGATCCCCGCTGGTGAAGATCAGGTGGACGGTTTGATGGGTGGCCTGCGACTGGAGTTCGACGCTGCCATTGCGCGTGGTCAACTTCAAATCCAATTCGCGCCAGGCCCGATTGGGAAAGAAGCGGGCACGCCCGTCAAAACGCAGCCGGTCGCTGAAATCGCCCAGGCTGATGTTGCCGTCCAGCCGGAGTTGGTACCCGGCGCGGGTGAGGAGGCCCTCCGGTGGCGGCTGGTCGGCGTCCAGCGCGGCCATGGCCTGCTCCACGCTGGTGGAAAACTCGCAAAAGCCCGTCCGCTCGCCGTTCTGGTACACGTTGAGCGAGGACACATCCGGCGCGGTCAAGATCTTCCGCCAGACCAGGCTCACGGGTACGGGCACCTCGCCGCCCTGCGAACCGTATTCGGCGCGCCACAGCCACACGTTCATGGCCAGCCAGAACAACGTGATCACGACATATGTGAGGCGCGGCATCATGCGGGCCGCTCAGGGCGGCGGAAGATTCAGGACCTGCCCGACACGAATCCGGCTGAGGTTGACGCCCGGATTGGCCTCCTCCAGGGCGCGCAGCGTGATGTCCGCTTTACGCGCAATGCGCACCGCCGTCTCCCCGGCGCCGACGACGTGTGCGCGCGGCCTGGCGTCGGGCTTCACACGCGGTTCCGGATGGCTCCGGCGGGCCTCGCCGGTTTGGGCGAACCTGGCCGGCTGCGGCTGGACCGTTCGCTCCGGCGGCGCTGGCGGCCGGGGCTGCGGCCCCGTCACGGGACTTTGCGCGAGGGGCGAGGGATTGGTTTTGGCCGCGGCAGACTGGGCCGCATACCAGGTGCTCCATTGTTGCACCACTTCTTGAAGACGGACCACCTGCTGCTGCAACTGCCGGTTTTGCTCGGTCAATTGTTCCAACTGCTCCTGTGCGGCGGGCGTGCTGGGCAGGGGCATCACGTCGGCGGCCAGTTCCTGTTTGCAAGCGTAAATGCGCTGGCGGACGACCGCGGCGTTGTCGGCATTGGGACGGTACTTAAGATACCTTTCATAATGATAAATCGCCGCCGCCGGATCGGACTCCTTTTCGTAAAGCATGCCCAGTTGAAAATGCGCCGCCGCCGAATGCGGATTGACCTCCAGCGACTCTTCGAAGGCGTCGATCGCCCCCTGGTAATCCATCGCGTTGACCCGGCTCTGGCCCAACACGTAATGCGGCTCTTTCTCCTCGTCCGCCTGGCTTTGGCCTGCTGGCGCGCAGCCGCTCGTCACGACCGCCAGCCACGCGGCCGCCGCGACGGACCAAAACCGATTCCACGATGACATGGCACGAAACTAACCGAACCTTTCCAACTTCCAAGTTCCAAGTGTGAAGTTGAAACTTGAAACCGGGAGGCGGAAACGGGACACTGAAAATCGTGGCGGCGCGCGTGGCGGAACTGGCAGACGCGCCGGACTTAGGATCCGGTTCCGAAAGGATTGGAGGTTCAAGTCCTCCCGCGCGCACCATAAATCCTTTGAAAACAGAGGATACAGGTGCTTATGACACAGCCCTGACACAAGAAACGGCTGAAATTGACGGCGCAAATGTGAAATATCCAAAGCGCATCAAATACCGTGGCAAAGTTCTCGCCACGATCTACGGCAAGTGCAAAGGGCGCGATTCTTACCGCGTGGCTTGGCAAGTGGCCGGGCGGCGGCGCATGGCGTCTTTCCCGTCTTACTCGCTTGCCAAACGTCACGCTCATGGGCTGGTGAAGGATTTGGCCAAAGGCTCGCAGGTCTCTTCGTCGCTTTCGTCCAGGACCCCGACCGCTTCAAGGATTTCTCCAAGCTCACTCGCTATTGTCGCCTGGCCATCCGCGATCAGTCCAGCGACGGCAAACCCCTGGGCTTCCAACAACTCGACCGCCAAGGCCTCTCGATCCTCAAGGCCATCAGCTATCGCGCCTTCCTCCAGGCCGCCAAACGCAAGGACGGTCCGGTCTGGGACTTTTACCAGCTTTCCCTCCGCCACGTCGCTTCCACCACCCATGCGCGGCTCAACACCCAACGCAAAATCCTCAAAACCCTCTGGACCCTCTGGCGCCGCCAATCCGACTTTGATCCCAAACTGTTTTCCCACGCCCAGTCATAGACGCCGAATGCCCCGTGCAGGCGTCCCGCAGTCGGGTTGAGCCAACCGGCTCGCCACCGGGCGCAACGGGAGAAGCCTCGAGGTCCCCACACCGCGCTGAACTTCAAGTTCCAGCTCCTGATTGATCCCCGGCTTCCGTCATCTCCCCAGTGACCTTGACCTTGGTCACCGCTCCAACGGGTTAAAATCAAAACCCGCCGCCCGGAGACCTGGAGTTCCCAATATCTGCCTGAGAGCGTCCACTTTCACGCACGGTCAGTCCAATCCGCCATCCCTGTGGCCCGCCGCTGACTCGCCGGCCCGATTCGCTTCGGACCTCCTGCACCATTCTACAGTCGTCCTCCGGCGCCAAAGAGCTTTTCTTCGGCTTCGGTTCGGCCATTTTCCGTCTTGACTCCGCTTTTCATATCAGCGCGGTGTTAGGCGTCATGGATTGATTTGTTGCTTGGTTTTGACGAGCCGGTCGTATAATTGACCATACAATTTTTCCCCAAGGAAGTAATTTGAACTGTGCGTGCGAATACTCCAAGCCTGGAATTCGTGAAATCCGATAGGAATTTCCAAGAGCTTGCGGTAAAGAGTTGTCCTGGCGACCTCGTTGCTCGAAAGGGGCAATAATTTGGAGAAGCCCTCTTTCACACGGAGGGTGGCGGCATATTCGGTTTCATCCATTGCGTTCACGAAATCTTCACGTGTTAGTTTTGCGGCGGCTGCCTGTGCAAAGAGCGCCTCAAATCTGGAGCGCCCTTGCGCATTGCAGGTTTCGTAGGAAAGAGCCAACAATTGGTCCACAGGCAGCAGTGTTTTGGAAACGCGGATCGCGATGAGATGAGAATGCGGGTCGGCAACATGCTCAGCCATCGGACTAGCGGCTGGCTCTTCGTCACTCCAATAAATCCGATAACCTTCAATTGGCCGGTTCCATTCTGTGCGAAGCCACTGTTCTAGCACCGGATGTTGACGGAGCAGGTTGGCTGCCTGCGGACGGTCTGCAATAAACGCATCCAATGAATTCGCTGTTAAGAAGGCTTGACGTTCACGATAACTAGTGCAACCGCTCGTGACTGAAATAATCAGTAGGGAAGCGGAAAGAAATGAAATTCCGATACAATTCATACCGCAAATGACGCCTAACGATCCAAAGATGGCATGAGTGTTGGCAAGAGCCGCGAGGGGCGGCATCTTTATGTGTATGAAAACAAATATCCACATCGAAACCGATATGAACACCAACACTCATGACCAAAACCTCACCACAATCCCAGGCTCGCCGCAAGCCACAAACCCCCTCTGCGACCGGATCCTCCTGGGCATTGATCAGCACGCCGCCGACTTGCGTATCGTCCGCCAACTCGACGGCGCCGGCACTCAACCGCCTCAGCGGATCTATCCAGGTTTGCCGCTGGAGCGTTTTATCAAAAAGCAATTCACCCAGGCCAAACAGGTCTTTGCCGTCTCTGAAGCCGGCCCCTGCGGCTTCGGCCTGGCCCGTCAACTCCAAGCTTGGGGCGTCATCGTTTACGTCATCCGCCCCATGAAGCTCGACTCTCTGGGCAAAGGTGTCAACACCGACAAAACCGATGCCGCCGAACTCGTCAGCCGGCTGGACCGTTACCTGGCCGGCAATCGCAAGGCTTTTGCCGTCGTGCGCGTGCCCACGCCCGAGGAGGAACAACGCCGCTGTGTCAGCCGGCAGCGCGAGCAACTCCGGCGCGAACGCCAGCGCCTCGAGGCCATGGGCCGCAGTCTCATGCTGGCCCAAGGCCACCGCGTCAAAGGCCATTGGTGGCAAACCACCGCCTGGGCCAGATTGTCCACCCGGCTCCCGGCGTGGTTGCTTCAACGCCTGGACACCTTTCGTTCCGTGATTGAATCCGCTGATCAACAACTCACGCTCTTGACCCAAGCCGTCGTCGCCCAAGCCGGCCAAGCCCGCCCGATTGGTTTGGGCCCGCTGACGCTGGTCAGCGCCACCAACGAAGTCGGCCACTGGGGTCGTTTCAACAATCGCAAACAGGTCGGCTCGCTCACCGGCCTGTGCGGCGGCGTCAGTTCCAGCGGCCAATCGCATCTGGACCTGTCCATCACCAAACACGGCAACCCCCGATTGCGCTACCTCCTCATTGAACTGGCCTGGCGCAGGGTCCGCTTCCAGCCCCAATGCCGCGCCGTCCAAAAATGGAAACACATCCTGTTGACCCACGGCACCCATGGTCGCAAACGCAAACAGGCCATCGTCGCCCTGGCCCGGCAACTGGCCGTGGATCTGTGGCGCTGGCAGACCGGGCGAGTGACTCCAGCGCAACTGGGCTGGAAAATGGCCTGACCCTTAATCCATACCGTTTCTTTGCGAGGTCATGACGATTGAATTTACCACGATTTGGGAAGCGGCGCGCGACCGATTGGCTCAGTGGACTTCTATAGTCCGTTCCAAAGATGGGTCGCGCTCGCTTCCCGGCAGTCACCGTTCCACGGACACAGACATCGGGTCAGCCCCGATCTCTTTCGGGGAAGCGAATAAGAGGAAGTGCGGCTCTGCACATGAGACAGCACGCCCAGGCCGGGAAGACGTTTCCATCACTTCATCGTGGTCAGTTCCTTCGTATGCACTTGTCATCCGCCAAGCCCCACCCCCACCTCCTTGGCTTACGTTTCTTCGTGGGTTTCCCCAAATCGGTACGGTGGAAAACAAGAAAGCTCACGATGATCTCTACAAAAGGGCGACGCGTTTGCGTCGTACAGAAAGGATTTATTCGACCATGCCCTGAACCACTACTTGACAACACTCATAAGAGCTGAGCCACGGGCACGGGAAATCAAGCCCCGGCTGCAATGATGGCTACAGAATGTCATATCAATGTCGAAACTCAAGGCGCGGTGCCCGTTGGCTCCAGCGCTGTGTTAGGCGGCAGTCCCGTAAACTCGCTCATCCAATGTCTTGCTGAAAATTGGATAAGTAGAAGGCCCGGAGGCAAACAGTATTCATGGAGCAAGCAGCGCACGATAGAAGCGATACAGCAACGTCGTTTCCATTGAGTCGGTAAAATCGAAGGGCGGAGTGTTGGTGTAGACACTGGCCCAGTTCACCATGTCAGTTGAAACTTGGATGATGGTTGAACGATACGGAGACGGCATTGAAACGGCGATTTGTAATACTCCGTTGGTAATGGTCGCTGCCAATTCAGGCGTGGGCTGGAAGGCCAATCCATCAGGGAAATCCAACCCGGAGGCAAACGTGCTTCGCGTTCCGCCCGGCGTGAATTCATAGATATTGCCGCTCTTGGCATCCGCCTCAAACAGATTACCCGCGCTGTTAAAAGCCAATCCACGAGGAGCAGACAGCCCCGATGTAAAAGTGCTTTTGGCCCCGCCCGGCGTAAATTCATAAATGTTACCGCTGTAGTCGTCCGCCACAAACAGATCGCCCGCGCTGTTAAAGACTATGCCCGTAGGACTGAACACTCCGGAGGCAAAGATGCTTCGCACTCCGCCCGGCGTAAATTCATAAATGTTGCCGCTGTTGTTATCCGCCACAAACAGATTGCCCGCGCTGTCAAAGGCCAGTCCATAAGGATAACCCAACCCGGAGGCAACGGAACCAAAGGTGCTTTTGGCACCGCCGGGCGTAAATTCATAAACGTTGGGGTCTTCAAAACCCCCCTCAAACAGATCGCCTGCGCTGTTAACGGCCAATCCCTCAGGATAACCCAGCCCGGAGGCAAAGGTGCTTCGCGTTCCGCCCGGTGTGAATTCATAGATATTGCCGCTGTTGGGATCCGCCTCAAACAGATTACCTGAGCTGTTAAAGGCTAATCCTTCTCCCAACCCGGA
>JAGWMQ010000182.1 GCA_028873125.1 Verrucomicrobiota bacterium
CACTTGGCCCTCGCGGGTGAGGCAGAAGTTCCTCTTGCTGCGGTTAAGAAATAATGGTTTGAAGCGGCACTCCAGAGCGCTTATTTGCTGGCTGACCGCAGAGTGGGTCAGGCCGTTCAGACGCGCGGCTTCGGTGACACTGCCAATCTCGACCAAGTCACAGAATATTTTTAAGGTTTCGACCCGCATAAGCGAAGTAAATGCAATATCTAAATAAGTGTCAAGGATTTTAAAACAGCTTGTGCCATTCGACAAGGATTGCACGCTACCGAGGCTGAATTGGCGCCGGCCTCGCCCACCGCCGTCATCGCAAGCCGGCGGAATCTCTATCGAATGCCGCCCCATTCCACGCGCCGGAACACGACCGTGAAGGCGTCGCCAATCGGCCGTGCCGGGGGGCTGGCACCCTCCCATTTCGATTGCATCGTTTCAGCTTTATTGGCCGAGCTTTCCAGCCCGTTAATCGGCGTAGCAACGGTTCGAAATGCTTTCCGCCAATCCTTTTTTAACTTAGCAATGGCAATTTATGGCTTGTAAATAAGTTTTTCTTCCCAAGCTCGACCCAAACCGGTTAATTCTCTGCACGAAACCGCCATCCGCCGGAGGCGCTGGGTTCGGGAAAGTTATTCTTGGGCGTGCCGGAGATGGCGTGGTTTCCAACACCGAATAAAATGATTACGCTGAAAATGGGAGCCGGACTCAATTCGATCGGAACTGCAGTGATCTTCGCCACGAACAACCTGAGCAGCCCCATGTCCATCGCGACCAAACCCGCCCCCGAGCCTTCGACCTGTGCGCTGCTGGCCGTGGGCATTGCCGCGGTTGCCGCCCTCCGCCGCAAGCGGGCGCTGTCCTGATTCAAAATTCCGGTTTGCAGCGGCGCTCCATGAGCGCCGGTCTCCGACGGTCACAGGCCGCCGTCACAGCCTCAGAGCGTGTCTGAAAATTCTTTTTTCGCCGTCGCAGCCGACGTGAGTCGGCTCAAATTTCATTGTCAGAGCCGGCTCACGCGGGCTGCTACCATTTTTCAGACGCGCTCTCAGGGATGGATGGACTCTCCGGTTTCCGAATGGCGCGACGGGACCATGAACTTTATTGGGACGGCACGCCGCCTTGCCAGACGCGAACCTTTCGGTGGGGCGGGCAGTCCTCTGCCCGCCGCGAATGGAAGGGAGACTTTTGCCGCCAAACCCGGCGCGCACGGAGTGACGCGCCACACCGCCGCAAGGACATCGCGGCGCGATGTCCTTGCCGGGATCAGGTTTAGTTCTGCAGCGCCCGGGTGGGCAGGAGGTCGTCCGGGGAGAGGCGGGGGCGCTGCTGTTCCTGGACCCAGGTCGTCGCATAATTCACCAGCTCCACGGCGTTCCGCAGTCTCAGTTTGTGTTTGAGGTTCTCGCGGTGGGTCTCGATGGTTTTGAAGTTCACGCCCAGTTCGCCGGCGATCTTCCGGGTGCTCATGCCGCCGCCCAGCAGTTGAAGCACCTGCACTTCGCGGTCGGTCATCCCATCGCCCGCGCGCCCGGGCTGTTCCCGTTTGAGGCCGGCCGATTTGTGGAGCATCAATTGGGCGGCCGTCGCGGTCACGAAGATTTCGCCGGCCAGCACCGTGCGGATGGCTTCCAGAATTTCCTTGGCCGGACGCGCCTTGGGCACGTATCCGCGCGCGCCCGCCCGCAGCGCCCTTTCCGCATAAATCGCCTCGTCGCTGAACGAAATGACCAGGATGCGCAACAGGGGATGTTGCGCCCTCAAGCTCTTGATCAACTCCAGACCGTCGCTGCTCCCCAGCCACAGGTCCAGCAGGACCAGGTCCGGCTGAAGCGTCTCGACCGCCTCGTAGGTCTCCTCCACGCTGCCGGCGCCGCCGCAATAGACCAGGTCGCTCTGCCGCTTGATCAAGCCGGCCAAGCCTTCCCGGACCACCGGATGATCATCCACCACCAGGACACGGTTTTTGCTCTCGCCGTTCACTTGCATATTTTGCAGCAGACGCGCGGTGCGCGTGCTTGTTTTCAGCCTTCGAGCAGCCTTGGTTCAGGTCAAATTCCGCCGGTCGCTTTCATCAGACCTGCTCGATCGTTCCGGTCTGATGAGCACCAGAGACAAGCCGATTTTGTGCCATGGGCCTTGGCGGCCGGCGCCTGCGATGATTCCATCCCGGAGAGCACGTTGTTAATCACTTGCAGTCCATGACTTGCGAAGGCGCCGAAGGGAACGGCACCGGAATAATGAGGTCAGGTCTGGAAACGCAAAATCGCCCCGGAACGTCAAATTTTCATCCCACACGTCCTACAAATGGACACTGATGCGGCGGGCGGCTCCAGGCTGGCATGGGGAGCGCACGCGCCTCGCGTGCGGTTTTCTGCGCCTCGCGGAAAACATCCAGCGCACCAAACTGTTCCGGGGATTCTCGAAGGCCATCGCGCGCCAAAACACTGGACGCGAGGCGCGTCCAGCCACATCCGAGGCGGGTGTGCTCCCCAAACTCCCGTTTTCCAGTCAAAATCAGGACGCACCGGCCGACAACCGGCTTGACGCCGACGCGCTTTGGACCAGACTGTCGCGGCATTGAACGAACCTTCCCCGCATGAGTGACGCTGCGCCGGGCGAAACGCGGACGCGGACCACCCTTTCGTCTCCCGACGGCCCGCCGTCTTTGAGCGCCGCCGGGCGCGCCCTCCTGCTCGTCTTCGCCCTCGCCTTTCCACTGGCAACGGCGTGGCAACGGACGGAGAGCAACCAAATCAAGTTTTTTGCCTTGGCGGGATTCGCCCTGCTCCTGGGGGCGGCCTTGTTCTGCCGGTTCCGGGCCCATTGCGCTTCCTGGCTTGCCGACAGAAGGTCCCGGCTCGCCGTCGTCGTCTGGCTCGTCTTGAGCGGGTATGCGGTGTTCTTCCTGGGCTTCTCGTTGCCGGCGCTTCTTTTCTCGGCGGTTTTTTTGGTGATCGTGCAGGCCGTGGCTTGCCGAAAGTGGCTTCAAAACCTCGTCTCCGGGCGCATCCTCGTTTTACTGGCGCTGTTGACGCTGGACTTCGTCCTCTGTTCCTTCGGCACGACGGACCAATACACGGCCTTGGGGGGCAGTTACTATCGCAAAACCGGCCTGGTCACCTTCGGTTGCTGCGTGCTGATTTTTCTGGGCACTGCGGTCTTTTTATCCGGCGCCGCCGATTGCCGACGCGCCGTCCAATGGCTGCTGATCGGCGGTTTTGGAGTGACGCTCGTCGGTCTGCTGCAATTCTTCGGCGAGAAGAGCTTCATGCCCGCCTTCTTCCCCGACCTGCGGATGGATCCGCGTTCGATGGGCACCTTCGGGCATCCCAACTGGTTTGGCACCTATCTGCTGCTGCTCTTTCCGCTGGCGGTGTTCGAATTCTTTCAAGAGCGGCGGCTGGCCTGGGGCGCGCTGTGCTGCCTGCTGTATGCGAACCTCCTGACGGCGCAAACCCGCGGCGCGTGGCTCGGCGCCGCGGCCTACCTGGCGTTTCTTGGGGTGGCCCGGCCGGAACGCCGCCGTGACACCGGCCGCCTCCTCGTTCTCCTGTTTTTGGTCACGGCCTTCCTCGCTCCCTGGCACCACTGGCAGATCCTCAAGCGGGCGGACACCTTGTCCGGTGACACAGAATTGGCCGTCGAGGGATCGAGTTCGGCGGGGACCGGCCGGTTCGGGTTCTGGAAATACGCGTTGAAGGCGCTTCCGGCCCACGCGATTCTCGGGTCGGGGCCGGATACGCTCGCTCAAGCCGGCCCACCGGGAGTTGCAGCTCCGGTGGACAAAGCCCACTCCATTTATCTCGAATACGCCGTGACGGTCGGCCTTCCGGGGCTGTTGCTGTACCTGGCGTTTCTCTGGCACTGCACCGCGCCCGCTTCCTCCTCGCTCCGGCATTGGACCTTTCGCGGCGTCCTCGTCGCCTATCTGGTCCAGGGACTTTTCATTCACGACACGATCCAGACCTGGCCGCTGGTTTGGTTTGTCGCGGGGCTGGCGGTGAGTTGCTCGCGTGCGGCGCCCGCGGCCTCATTTGAATCTCAGCCGGCGCCTTTCACAGCCCAACCGTAGTGCGAACCTCCGGGTCTGCTGTGTCGCGCCCAGCCCTTTCTGAGCCTCGGGTGAGGGAACAAATGCTTTCAAACTGCCACGAACTTCCCCTCACGAACCGGTAGGGCGCGCAGTCCTCTGCGCGCCGCGAACTGACGAGGAGACGCTTGGTTGCCGGACGGCGCGCACGGAGTGACGCGTCCTGCCTGCCTTTCGGTTCCAGGCCACCAGGCGCGACGCGAGAATCGTCGCACCCCACGAGCCGGGTGTGCCGCGGGTCGCAGACCCGCGCTCCACCTCGCGG
>JAGWMQ010000054.1 GCA_028873125.1 Verrucomicrobiota bacterium
CGTGACATCGGCGACCGCCAGTTCGTCCGCGCGCTCGGACTGGGAATAATTCTTCGTCTGGCCCTGCCGCAGGTGCATCTGACTGTCCACGGCAAACAAGTCGGTGGAAAGCTGGCCCACGATCAGCAGGATCAAGCCGGCGTGGATGATCCACAGGCCGATTTTTTTGCGGGTCAGCTTGAACCGGCTGAGGTGCGCCGCGATGAGATTCAGGAGCAGCGCCAGGCCCAGGAAATAACCTCCTGGGAACACGGGAATTTTCCAGTGCGCGCCCGCCGGCTGCCAATACACAAAGAAGCTGCGGAAAAAATCCGTCTGCGCCCTGTAAAGCCCCGTTTCCACCTCGCCCAACGTGCCGGCAAAGACCAGCACCATGGACAACACCAGCAGAACGACGGTCAGCCGCAGCGACGTGAAGAACTTGATGAGCCGCTCAAGGGGCATGGGAATACTTGGCCGTTTGCACAAACTTCACAAAGGCGTCCTTTTGGGCGGCCACGACGCTTGGCTCGCCCATCAATTTGTAAAACCAGGTCTGTCCGGCCACCGGCACGATGGCGCCGACGAGCCGCACCGGACCGCCGATCCCCGCGCTGGCGCCCGTCCAGTCCACGAGGGTCGCCTGGCCGCCGGCCACGGCCACAGTCGCGGTCACTTTGCCCAGGTCGTCTCCGCCGACCGCGTCCAGGCCGATTTGTTGTCGCCAGCGATTCACGTTGGGCAACAGCCCGCCGCCGTCGCCGGCCAGCTCCGCCACGTTGACCGCCGCGCCGCCGCCGTTGGCGCCGGCGATGGAATACTCCGCCACGAGAAATTGCGCCGTCGGCACTTCCTTCCAGTCGGCCGGGACGGTCCACGCGGGTCTGGCGGTTTCGGCAGCGATGGACCCCGTCATCGGCGTGGCCGTGTCCGCGCCGCCGACGGGCGGATGCCCCGGCGGCAAGGCCTCCGCTGGAGCGGCGGCCGGAAATTTCAACGATTTGAGAAACGCGATGAACGCCGGCTTTTGCTGCTCCACCAGCGTGCCCGCGCCGATCATTTTGATGAACCACGTCGTGTCGCCGCGACGCTGGATGGCAGCCAGGATGCGGGAGGACTCGCCCCCGGAATTCTTCCCAAGAATATCAAAGAGCTGGGCCGGTTGATCCCCGGCTTGGATGGACTGGGCGGACTTTTGAATCTCATCGGGCGACGCTTCGTCCAAACCGACCTGTCCGCGCCAGCGGTTGACATTGGCCTCCACGCCGCCCGCCAGCCCGGGCAGAGGCACAATGCTCACACTGGCCGCGCCGCCGTTCTGGCCTGGCACCTGGAAGGAGGCGACGCTCATCTCGCCGGGCGAGGCCTCGGTCCAGCCGGCGGGCAGCGACCATTGCAAGCCCGAAGGCGGCGCGGCGCCTTCCGTCCGCGGCGGCGCGGACGTCTGGCTGGGCGGCGGTGGCGCGGACTGGTCATTGGCCAGTTGATAGACCTTTACGCCGTTGCCGCGTCCGCAGCCGGCGAGCAGGGCGGCCATCAGCAGCAGCGGCCACATCCGGCTTGGAGCGTGTCTGAAAGTTCCTTTTTCTTCACAGCAACCGACGTGAGTCCGCCCAAATTCCATCGTGAAACCGGCAAGTCGGCCGGCGGTCGGAGCCGGCTCACGCCGGTTGCCACCATTTTTCAGGCACGCGCTTCGGCGCCCGATCCCGTCAAGGGACGAAATGAAACGACTCATGCTAAAAAATTTATTCAGGGCCCCGGGGAATGGCAAGAGGAACATGCGACGTGAAGGAAAGGAAATTTCATGCGGCACCGCTCCTCGTTCGATTTTATCCGCCTTCATCTCCGGGAGGAAAACAATTCCGCCTGCAAACCTGTCCGGCTTCTGCCGTGCGCGGCAGGGCACGCCCCTTTTACAATGTGCCGTCGTGACACTCATTGCAGGTGTTGTCGTAATCCCCGCCGGGATGTTTGAAGGGCTGCCCCTCCGGAGTCAATTGCTGCAGTTCCGGACCGCTGCCCTGCGCCAAGATGACATGGCAGGCGTCGCAACTGGCCGTGATGACCCTGCCGTCGGCGGATTTGTGGCTGCCGTCGTGGCAGCGGAAACAGCCGGGCCAGATCAGATGTCCGATGTTGTCCGGATAGACCCTCCAGTCGGATTTCATTTCCGGGAAGAAGTTGTCCCTGTAAATACGCTGCACGACCGGAATCACCTGCTGGAGACGCGGGTTGCCTGGATAACGCTCCGCCAGCAGCGTGGCGATGCCTTCCCGGGCCTCCGCGTCGGTGCCGTATTTGCGGGTCAGCGCATAGACGACATTGGTTTTGATCCACGGCAGGCTGCGGGGGATCTGGTTGAGCGCCAGGGCCAGATCCACGGCCCCATCCGGGGACATGAACCGATGCGAGGGACGATTGTGGCAGTCCATGCAATCCATGGTGCGGACCTGGTCCGGGCTGACCTGGTTGGTGAAGCCGGGCGCGCGATAAACGGTCACCACGCCCTGTTCATCCGTCATCCGCACCCAGGGGATGTTCTGCCGCGCCGGGTCCGTGGCCGCATAAGCCACCTGGTTGCTGACCGACGTGTGCCAGTGGATGCCGCCCACCGGCCCGCGCAGGGGATCGCTGCCGCCGATTTTGAGCACCATGCGAATGGAATACGGGGTGTTGGAGGCGTCACTCAAAAAATAATTGAAGGTTTGGTCCAGGTTGCCGATGAACTGCCGCGGCCAGTGGCATTGCTCGCAGGTTTCGCGGGCGGGGCGCAGGTTCTTGATCGGCGTGGGAATGGGACGCGGATACTTGTCACACAGTGTCGCATACACCTGGTAGGAGCCGGAAAGTTTGGACCGGACAAACCAACTGGCGCCCGGGCCGATGTGACATTCCACGCAGGCCACGCGCGCGTGCGGCCCCAGTGCGTGCGCCGTGAGTTCCGGTTTCATCACCGTGTGGCAGGTGGCCCCGCAGAACTCCACCGATTCGGTAAACTGATAGGAGTTGTAACTGCCCACCGCCGAAAGCAGGAGGAACAATACCGCCCCGAAAATAAAGACCGCCATGATGCGCCGGTCGCGCGGACGGGAAAGGTCAACCTGGACCGCGGACATCAAGGAGGTGGCGCCCTTTCGCCGCCGCCATTCGCGCAACTCTCCCAACACCACCAGAAACAAGCCGACGGCCAGAAAGGCCGGCACCACGATCCAGGTCAAAATGCTGATGTAGGGGTTGGAAAAGTGCGCGACGGTGTCGAGCACAAACAACCAAAAGAACGAGAAGAGACCGCCGATGACCGTGACCGCCCCGATCAGACTCATCCAGTTGCGCAGCAGAGACGGAGGCCCGCGCCGGGGATTTGGATTTTCGTTCTTCATGTCCATCGCGATATCAACTTTGTGTTGCGGCTTTCGGTGTTCACCTTTCCGCCCTTCAGACCTTCCCTTTGGCCACGGAGACTGTCCGGCCCACCGTCATCACCATGGTTCCCGGGAAAGGCTGACCGGAAGGCGATAGCCATCTTTCACAGAGGAAACTTCACATCTTCCATCGGGACAGGCACTGCCGATCTTGCCAAAGGCGCAACATATTTTGTCGGCGCTAGAACAAACCCGGTTGGGTCCGTAGGTCGTTCAAGGGAGGCTGGCCGCGGCCGCGCTGTGCGGGCCGGGTTCGCTGGAGGGGAGGCGTTCGGACAGAAATAGCCTCAGCAGCATGGCCAGGATGATGAACGGCAGGATGAGCAGAAAGAGGCCCATGAGCCAGCCCTCCCCGCCGGTGAAATCAAACTTGTGGCTCATCACCCCGCGCAGGCTCTTGGAGAAGAGCTGGCCGCCCATGACGACGTTCCATCGCATCGCCAGCACACCGACCAGGATCATCGCCGCGCTGCTGAAAATCATGCGGCGGCGGACCACCTCCGGCACGCGCCGGCGCAGCAACTGCAGCGAACCCAACAACAGAAACGGCAGGAGGGTGCCGACCAACGCCTGCCCCACACTCAAGGTGTAAAAGAGCTTTTCGCGGATCATCACCTGCAGCACCTGAAAGCCCTCCTCCGCCGCGAAGGCCCGGTGAAGCCAGTCCAGCGCTTCCACCGCCGCGTCCACCACCAGGGCGTAAAAGAGAAACATGGCCATCGTGTCCAGACACCGCATGTTCATCTCGCGTCGCCGGACCCAGGTGAGGACCTGGTAGTTGAAGACGCACAAGGCGATGCCCGACGACATGGCGGACAGGATGAAGATGATGGGCATGAGCGGGTTGCCCCACCAGGGATTGGCCTTGATGGAGCCGAAGATGAAGCCGACATACCCGTGCAACAGAAAGGCCGAGGGGATGCCCACGATGGACAGGATTTTGCCCATCCTCGCATCCAGCTTGACCGCCGGCTCGGAAAGGTCCGTCACGCCGACGGTGAGCAGCCGGTAGAGAATGCCCTTGAAGCCGGACTCGGTTTTGGACCACACCACCAGGTCGTGCCGGTAATCAAACCACAATTCCAGCAGGAGCACCGCCATGAGATACCAGGCGTAAACGAATCCGAACACCGCCATCGGCGAGGTCAGGTGCGGCGTCATCAGGATTTCAAAGCACCGCTCGGGATGACCCAGATGGCACAACAACGGCAGCGGCGCGCACAGCAGAAACGCCAGGGCCGTCAGGAGCGAGAAGCGATACACCGGTTCCAGCGCCTTGACCCTGAACACCCGCACCAGGGAGGCCATGATGAACGCGCCGGCCACCAGACCGGTGATGTAAGGGTACACGACGATCAGCACGCTCCAGATGGGATGGGCCGTCGCCTCGTTGGGATAGACATAGCCGGTGAAGGCCGGCATGACTTCGGTGGCGGCGTTGGTCAATTGGCTCGTCATCTCACCTCCTCGTCCAAACCCGCGTAGAGAACGCGCGGTTCGGTTCCCAAATACGGCTTGAGCACCTGGGTGCGGTGGGTTTCATAAAATTGTTGCAGCGGATCATCCGGCGCCAGGTGTTTCAAATCGCCGAAAATTCGCGCCTCCGCCGGACAAATCTCGACACAGGCCGGTTTCAAGCCGCGCGTGATACGGTGGTAGCACAGCGTGCATTTTTCGGCGGTGTGGGTGATCGGATTCAGGAAGCGGGCGCCGTAGGGGCAGGCTTGCACACAGAACCCACAACCGATGCAGTAATCCGGGTCAATCAACACCGCGCCGTCGGGCGCCTTGAAGGCCGCGCCCACCGGACAAACCTGGACGCAGGGCGGGTGCTCGCACAGGTTGCACAGCTTGGGCACGAAGAACGATTGCTCAATCTGGTCCTTGGGCACCGGACATTCCGGGAAGCCGTGCATCCCGCCGTCGGGCGAGTCCACCAGCGTCTCGCCGCGGGTTTCCTCAGATCCGGGCTTGGGTTTGGTGATGATGTAGCGCTCGATCCACGTCCGGAAGTACGGCCCTTCCGGGACGCCATTTTCCTTCTTGCAGGCCTCGGCGCACAGGCCGCAGCCGATGCATTTGGTGGCATCCACACAGATCAGCCATTTGTGGTCCTTCGGGTCGTAACCCTTGGGCGCGCCCGAGGAAACCAGGAAGTATTGGACGGCCGCCTTGGCCTTGCGCGCCACCGGGAGCGCGAGCGCGCCCGCAATCGTCGCGCCCAGGCGGGCGAGGGCGCTGCGACGGTTGAATTGCGTTTTCATGGACTCTGGGTGGGTTGATGGGGCAGGTGGCAATCCGAGCATTTCTCGCCGTAATGGTCTTTCACGACGATCTGCTTGATCCAACTGGGGCGCGAGGGATTGCCCTCGTGACAGCGCAGACAGTAACTGTCGGGCACCTTGGCGGGCACGACGTCGTGATCCATCGCGTGTTCGCGATTCGCCCCGTGACAGGCCTCGCAGGAGAAGGTCTTGTGTTCGGATTGCGCCATCTTCTGGGCGATGTCGGCGTGGCATTCCGCACACGCCTTTTTTCCGGCAAACACCGGGGTGCGCGAGGCAATCTCCGCCAACGCCGACCCGCGATACCACCCGTATTCTCCAAAGGACTGCGGCGTGAGCAGCGTGCGCGCGACCAGGTAGGCCCCCACGATGGCCAGGGTCAACAACACCAGCCTGAAGAGCTGCGGAGGGAACCGGAAATGACGCATGGATTCTTTGAGTTTT
The DNA here is from genome assembly GCA_028873125.1 of Verrucomicrobiota bacterium. Classification (GTDB taxonomy): domain Bacteria; phylum Verrucomicrobiota; class Verrucomicrobiia; order Limisphaerales; family UBA11358; genus UBA11358. Next base: position 6,134 of record JAGWMQ010000054.1, read on the forward strand.
AAGCCGGACACCCCGGCCCAGTTCAGGCTGTGATCCAACAATGATCCCGCGCGCGCCCTTCCTTCGCCATTCCTTGCGCCCGGATCAAGCCCGGCCACAGCCCCTGGCCGGAACGTCCGCGTTACTGTTTGAGACCGCGCACGTAAGCGACCAGGGCTTTGACCTCGTCGTCGCTGAATTTGTCGCCGAAGGCCTTCATCTTTTTCCGGCCATCCGCAGTGATGCCTTCCTTGATGTCCTTGGCCGCCTCAGCGTCGGTGAAGGACGCCTGGACCTTGGCGTCGGTCAGGTCCTTGATGCCGAGTTTTTGGCCGATCTTGGTCTGGCCCTTGCCATCCTTGCCGTGGCAGGCGGCGCAGTTGGCGTCCCAGTTCTGTGTCGCCTCTCCGGCGGCGGCGGACCAGCAAAGCGCGCCCGCGAACAGGGCGGCCACGACGGTTGTTTTCAGAAGTGCTTGTGTCTTGATTTTCATAATGTTTCCGATCAAAAGGCAGCCCGGCATTGATCCACCGGACTTTGCAGCCAGTCTAATGCAACCGCCTGTGAAAGCTCACCTTTCCTTGTCCTTTACAACACAAAAATTGCCGAACAGTTATAGGCGGGTAAAATTGCCTTTTTCGCTCGTCCGCCGCTTTGTGTCCCGGCGAGCCGGCGTTTGCGGCGGAATGAGGTGACGAAGGCCGCCTTCGTCGGAAACTATCGCCCGACCGGCTGCGGCGTGAGGCCGGGTTGAGTTGTCGCTTTCCGGCACGACAAAATCACTTCGGCCCCGGAATCGGCTGTTCTGCGAAGGGCCGTCGGAGTTCCGTCGCCCGCGGAAGGAACGCAACCAAGGAGCAAATTATTTGGGCGACTTGAAGGACCGGACGTGCGCGACCAGGTCCTTGATTTCATCGGCGCTCAACTTGCCCCCGAAGGCCTTCATCTTGGTGCGGCCGTTCTCGGTGACGCCGTCCTTGATGGCCTTGGTTGCGTCAGCGTCGGTGAAGGACGCCTGGACTTTGGGATCCGCCAAATCCTTGATTTGCAGCCGGCGACCCATCAGGGTTTCGCCCTTGCCATCCTTGCCGTGACAGGCGGCGCAATTGGCGTTCCAGTTCTGCGTGACGTCGCCCGCCGTGGCGGACCAGCCGAAAAGGCCCGTGAACAATACAGCCGCAACCGTGGAGTTTGCTAACGTTCGTGCTTTCATTTTCATGATTGAGAATAAAAGACAGGGTCCGGCATTTGTCAAACGGCGATCCACGCCCAATCCCAATGGGTCAACGCCGGACGTGGCAGCCGCTCCGCGCCTTTCGTCTTCACGAAAAAACCATGGCGGCTGACGCACCTGGGACGGCCATGCGCCGCCTTGGTCACGGTCAAAAACGGTATTGCAGGCTGCCGAAAATCAGGTGGGCTTCGAAATTGCTGTGGCCGCCGGTGAGCGCGTCCGCGTAGTTGTAGTAGCCGTATTTCAGGTTCAGCCGCAGATGCGGGTTGAGTTGCCGGGTGAGCGTGGCGGTCACGCCGTGTTCGTGTGCCCCGGCCCCCAGCGGCACCCCGGCACTGGAATTGTCCTGGTAATCTTCCGCCTGGTAATAAAAATAATTCAAATTCAAATCGGTCTTATCGTCGAGCACCAGGCTGGAGGAGAAATTCAACGTCCAGTAATTGTTCTGCGCCGCGAGAATTGGCGCGGCGCTGTAAAGGGGCGGAATATAGCCCGACGCGGGCGTTTCCGTTTCGCTCAGGACATAATTGAATCCGGCCTGCAAGCTCAGACGCGACCACGGGATCCAACCGATGTCCTGCCCGATGATGTGGCTGGTCATGATGGAAGACTCGGTTTCGGGCTCGCCCGAAGCCGGGTCGGGCGCGGTGTGGATCACGGACCATTGATATTCATACCGGCTGGTCAAACTGACGTTTTGAAGGGGACGCAGCGTCAGGCGCAGATTGCCGTCGTAAGTCTGGAAGCGTTGTATGGTCAGATAGCCCGGATAACGCTCCTCGCCGGGCGGGGCGTTGTTGGGCGTGCCATCCACCGGGAAATGGTAGGTATATTTGTTGTCCTTGTAGTAGCCGCCGGCGTCCACGATGAGGCGGCGGAGCGGATACCAGCGCGCGTTCAGCGAATACTTCTGGAAAAACCGGCCGTCGTCGGTCTCGTTGTTGACGGGCGGTGTGCCGTAAGGATCGAACCCGTTGGTCGGGCCGATGCCGCCGTTTTCCTTCAAGCTGCCGTCGCCCTGGTCCCATTGGCCGCGCAGCGAAAAAACCCAGTTGGTCAGGCCGGTGTACCGCAGGTCCAGGCTCTCGCACACGTCAATCACGTCCCGCGAGCTTTGTTCGTTGAAGGGACCCGTGGCGTCGCCGAAGCCGAAGACGGTGCCGTCGCTGAAGGTCCCGGTCCCGCCGGAGTCGGCGTCCCAGCTTTCCTTCTGCACCCGGACGGCCGGAATGATGGAGAGCGTCTTGACGGGAAGGGCCAGCAGGTTCAGGTCCATCACGTACTCCTGCAAATGCGAATCGCCGGTCAGATCGGTGTAGCCCAGGCCGTCGTAGGCAACCGGCGAATACGCCACGTCGAAGTCATTCCCATAGATCCGGCTGCCGGAAAAATCATTGTCCAGATTGGCGAACATGCCGCCGGCCGAAAGCATGAGGTTGTTTTTAAACCACGTCTCGCTGGTGGCGTTGACGCTGAACAGGTCGTAGGTGGTCTTCTGGCGGTCCGTCACGTCCCGCTGGTTCGGTTCGCCTTGAAAAAAGGTTTCGTCCAGCGCGTTGTTCAAATCGCCGTGTTCATAGTGCAGTCCCAGCCCCAGGTCCGTCGCCTTGACGTGCTTGGTGGCGTTCAGGTCGAAGGCGTCCACGGTTTCATCCAGGTCGTAGAAACTCGGAGACAACCCGCGCACCGCGGCCGGCGCATTGAGCGGGTCAGGATGCACCGGCCCCCAGATGGTCGAACTCTTGTCGCCATCGCGGTAGCGGTGCGTGTACTTGAAGGTGAGGGCGGGGAGCTTTTCCAGCGTCAGCCCGCCTTCGAAGGTGAACTCGCCCCGGTCCAGCGCCAGCGCGCCGCCCGGACGCGAATACTCCATGCCGGTGGGTGGATAAAATCCGCCCAGGTCGTCCGACCAGGTGCGGAAGTTGTCGAAGTGGAATTGGAGGAACCATTTTTCGGGGCGCTCCAGGCGCAACTTCACGTCGTAATCGTGCTGGTCAAAAATCGAATGGCCGTCCAGGGTCAGGGTGACGTTGGTGAAGGCATTGCCGCGGAGGTGCAGGTCTTCAATGCCGCCAAACGCCCCGCCGTGCCAGTGTTGAATCTCTTCGGCCTGCGGGCCATTGCCCCGCGTCAAAAAGCCGCCGGTGGAAAGCTCAATCCAATCGGTGTAGGTGTTGGTGCCGCCCTCAAAAAGCTGCTGCGGCGTCATCGGCGGCGGGCTGTTGGTGTCCGCCGCGCGAATCGGCGGGGCGAAAGCGATGAAAACCCAAACAAACGAAAGCGTGGGAGCGATGAAGCGTTGAAGCGTTGAAGCGAAAGCCGCCGGCGCCATTCGACGCTGCAATGCCGCAACGCTCAAACGCTTCAACGGATCTGTTTCTTCATTCTTCATTTTCAAGTTGCGCTCAGAACCGCAGCGAGGGGTTGACGCGCGAGCCATGCACCGCTTCATGGCAGCCGGCGGTCCAGCAGGCGCCTTGCGATAAACGATCCGTGTGGTCGGACCCGCCGATATAGATTCTCCCGCCGCCGAACTGCTGGAAATGGCATTTCAAACACAGATTCGAGTCCCGCGCCGTCAACAGCTTGGCGTTGACCGAGCCGTGCGGGTTGTGGCAGGTGGTGCAGCCCTCGCGCAGGGCCTCGTGTTCAAAGACGAAGGGACCGCGCTGGGCCGGATGGCAGCGCAGGCACAGGTCGTTTTCCGAGAGCAATGACGTGCCGCCGCCCCGGTAGATGGAGTCTTTGTGCGGGTTGTGGCAGTCGGTGCAGGCCATGTGGCCCTCGGGCACCGGATGATGATCGGGCAGCTCAAACTGCGCCCGCACGTCGGCGTGGCATTGGTAGCAGATGGTTTCCTCCGAACGCGACGGCTCGGCCGTGAGCCGCGCGCCGTAGCTGCTCCGGCGCCCGCGTCCGGCGGTGAAGACGTAAGGCGGTTTCACGTCGCCGCCGGAATCCGCGTGCAGGCTGCCCGGGCCGTGGCAGGACTCGCAGCCGGCGTTCAGCGCGTTGGTGCCCTGCGCCATCAGGCGCGCGTGGTCGGCGGTGGCAACGAAGTCCTTGTAAATGTCGTCGTGGCACGTGTCGCATTGATCCGAGCCGATGTAGGTGGTGCCGGGCACGTTGGGCAGTTGCACCGCGGTCCGGTGGACGGTGCTGCAAGAGATCATCGCCAGCAGCAACACCGTGAAAATCACCCCCGTTAGGACGCGGAAGCGTTGAAGCGTTAAAGCGGCGGGCCGCAGCGCGCGCCTCGTTCGCTTCAACGCTTCAACGCTCAACCGCGTCAACGAATTCATTTCGTCAATCTTCATTTGGCCTATTGATACAGTTGCCCCTCGACCCAGCCTTGGGCGCTTTGCAAAAGCTCGATGTCATACGGAGCGTTGTGGACGCCGTAGCTGCCGTCATACAGCACCAGATACAAATCGAAGCGGGCCTTCTGGATGACGTTGGTGATCATGCCCTGCTCCGTGGCATCCGGTCCAGGTCCGCCTGATGACAAATCGCCGGGCGTGGTGTATTCCCAGGCGAGGGTCCCGTATTTCCTCAGCGCCTCCGGCGCCTTGTTGGCGGCCCACATGTCCAGCAGGGCCTTGGTTTGCTGGATCTGATTTGAAATGTCGTTGGTCACAAATTGAACCAACCCGGCCGGATCGGTGTGGCAGCGGAGGCAAAGTTGATACGTGGCCACCTCGAAGGCGTGGCCGCTCGCGTCGTTCGTCGCCGCCTGCAGGTGGCAATCGGCGCACTGGTCCGCAATCAACAACGCGTGAGGCGAGGAATAATAAGGCGGCGCGTTCGTATCCACCACGCCGACCACGTTCGTGTTGAGTTCACCGACGGTGCCCAGCAGCATGTTGTATTGGGGCGAATGATGCGGCGCGCGGTCGGTGACCTTCAAGGAAGCGCCGCGGTCGTTGTGGCACTGGGCGCAGACGTTGATGTTGGGATTATAGGCGTTGGTGAAAACGGCCGAGGTAGTCAGCACGTAATCGTTGGTCGAGGAGAGCGGATTACGAAGCTGGTTGGTATAAACCACCCCGTTCAACGCGTTGGTCCAGACGTGTTGCGCGTGCGCGTCGTGGCAGACGGCGCAGGTGATGGCCACGCTGAAATCGTTGGTCAGGGTCGCGCTGGGATTTCGCCCCTGCAACAGCGTCAGGCGGGCCGACCCGGAATGGCAACGGCCGCAACTGCTGATGCTGTTCGTCGAGGAAGCCATGCTCCGCAACACTTCGGGCACCACCGCGCCATGCGGCGAGGTGCTCCAATCCTCGAAGAATGAAGGATGGTAGGCGGCCACGGACGCGGGGGCGAACCCGGCGCTGTGGCAGCCGCCGCAGACCTGCGCGGCCAGTTCCACGCGCGGGACCACCGTCGGGTCGCCGGGATTGGCGGCGTGATTGGCGGCCGGCCCGTGGCAGCTCTCGCATTGCACACCTTCGAGTTGCGGCGTGTCCGCGGCATCGGTGAATCCGGACGGCAATCCGTAGCCGACGGTGTGACACGCCAGGCAGGAGGCGTTGGTCTGGCCGCCCTGCTGGACAAAAAGTTCGTTGGTGAACGCGCCGGTGTGCTCCGTGAGCATCACCGAGGCGTGAATGTTGCCGTGACATCCCGCGCACACCTGCGCCCCGGCGTAACGCGGCGCCGGGCCGGAGACGCGGAAAAAGTCGTTGCTGTAGGGTGCGGGGATCGTGGCAGTCCGGCTCAGGTTGGTGGCCTTTCCAACCATCAGCCAGCTTGAACCCGTCAAATTCATTTTGTGCCAGACCTGATAATAGCCCGACGGGCCGTCCCAGGAAGTTTTCACTCCGTTGGTGGTTTGCTGGATGCCGGTCATCACCGGGGTTCCGGGCATCCCGCCGGGCAGGGTGACACTTAAATGCTGCACGCCCTGCGCCATGGCGGACAATCCCGCCAGAAGCAGCAGAGGCAACACCACAACCACCGTTCGTCCCACCGCCGAATCTTGGAAGCGCCCGAAGGCCCGGCGGCGGCAAGCCGGCCGGACTGCCGCGCCGGAACAACGGAGTTGGACCGGTTCACCCAAGTGCATGCCGCAGTTTCACACGGCGGGAAATCAACAGCTATTCCTTTATTGGCGTTTGCTCACCACGGATTGTTTCCGCCTCGCCATAAGGCGCTGCTTTCGCGCATATTTTCCTCGCGCGCCCCACCACATTTTGGCACGCTGGAGGGGCTGGGCAGGTTACTTCAGCATCGAAAATGCGCACCATGAGATCGGCATCAACAAACGAAGCTTATTTTACTGGAAAGCGGCAGATCCAGGAGCGGGCCTCCATTCGGATCGCCCTCCTGGCGGCGGTTTCCTTTTTGCTGGGCGTGTCGGCCACAGCCTTCTGGTTTCATCAGACGGCACAGCCCGGGGTGGAAAGCCCGACATCTCCAGGGGGCACCCGACCGCCCGCCGTCCCAGCCGCCGCGCCGGCGGCCAACGCCCCATCGCCGGGACGGCCGGTCGTGGAGGCTGCGCCGCCCGTGAATGCCGCGGCGATTGCCGAGGTCAAGCGCGCGATTCCCAACTTCGCCTCCGTGTCCGTGGAGAACGGAACACGGATTCTGCAGCAGGCGGCGTTGAAGAACTTCGCGGCGGCGGCGAAAACGATGGATGAGCAGGTCAAACAGGCCCAGCGACAACTCGTCCAGGCGGAAAACAGCCAGTCCCCAGCCGAACAACAAGCCGCCATGAAACGCCTGCAACAGGTCCAGACGGCGCAGGCGCAGAAGCTCCAGCAGATCGCCGCCAGGTTGCAGGCGCAGATCGCGGCGCTCAAACAACTGAAAAAGGCGGAATGAAGAAAGCGGAAGTCGTCGGAAACATCCGGCATCGCACTTGCCGCGGCCAATCTCTCGAGGGAGCATGTTGCTTGAAGAATCAGGGTGCTTCCACCTGAGACCTTCAAGCTCGGAATCTGCGCCTTCCGCCTTCTTCATTTTGCCTTCTGCCTTCCGACAAAAAACCCCTCCTCACTTGCATGAGGAGGGGCTCAACCAACCCATTCCAACCCGCACTCAACCAAACGAGACCAGGCAAACTACGGCGAGGTCGTCGTCATCACGCGGAAGAATTGTTGCACGCCGTTGCGCGTCGGCGTTAGATAGGAGATGGAATTGCCCGTGCCTTGAATCGGCGCGCCCACGTCCTGCCAGCCGCCGCTCAACGAACCGATGGCCTGGATTTGGTAATACTTGCCCGCCTCGGTGTCGAACGTCACCTCGGCGGCGGTGTAGATGTGGACCACGTTGGTGTCGCCCAGCGCAGTGACGTTGTCCCACACCACGCCGTTGGTCACGGTGGTGCCGGCCACCAGTGGGTTCAGGCCCAGGGCGTATTTTATCCAGTTGGGAATGCCGTCGCCGGTCGGGTCGGCATTCGGCGCGGCGTTCGGGTCGTTGACGGAGTTGAAGTATTGAAGGACCCAGGCGTCGGGCAAGCCGCCCGGAACGGTCACACCCGTCAGGTTGGCGAGGGACGCCTTGAGCAAGCCGACGGCGTAGGCCGTGTTGTGGATGCCCCGGCTGCCGTCATTGTTCACAAATTGCCAGTTGTAGGCCGCCTCCAATTGCGGCCGGGTCCAGGTCGAATCAATGCTCAACGACGATTTGACCGTCCCCACGGGCGGCAGCAAGATGGACAGTTTGTCCAAGAGATGCTGCACTTCGGTCTGGACACCTTCGATCACGCCGTCGCCATCATAGTCCTGCAACGGGAAGTCGAAGTCGGTGACCGCCGAACCGTGGCATTGCTGGCAGGCGCCGACCAAGTCCTCGGCGGGGTGGTTCGTGTCCCCTTCCCAACCTGGTTTGAAGGTGTGCCCGCCCACACGGGTGAAGTCGGGGTCCGAGGAGGCCACGCTTTGCATGTGGCAGGTCACGCAAAGATTGGTCACGGCCGTGCGGTGGGCCGAACTGGGAATGGCCTGGCCGTAAGTAAAACCGTTGACGCCTTCCAACATGTCGCCCTGCGGACCATGATGCGGGCCAAAATACCGGCTTGCCGGCGCGGTCGCGGCATAAACCGCCGCGTCTTGCCGGCTGTGATGGCATTGCATGCACAGCAACCCTTCCCCGGCGTTGGTGACGACCGTGCCGTCCATGAGTGTCACACTCGTCATGGCGCGGATCAGGTGCGGATTGCCGTCGGGGATGGTCTCGCCGTGCGGTTCGTGGCAGGTCTGGCAGTTGATTGGGACATAGCTGGTGTCAATGTTATTGGTGATGCCTTCCATCCGCTGCACAAAGCCCTTGCCGGTGTGGCAGCCGACGCAACTGGCTTCCCCGGCCGGATGGCGCGTGGTAACGGCGTGAACGGAATTGTCCCATTCGGCGACCTTGCTGTGGTGGGGCGGTTCGTCGTGGCATTGGGCACAGACGCCGGCGTCGAAGCTGACCGCGACACTCGGCCAAGCTTGGGCGTTGGTGGCGCCCAGCAAGGCGGCGTGCTGGCTGCCCGGGCCGTGGCAATTTTCGCATTGAATGTTCGCCAGATTGGCCAGAGACGGATAATTCGACTGCATGCTCGCCCAATTGCCGGGCACCAGGTTGGTCGGAAAGGTCCAACCCAGTTCCGCAGCGACGTCGTCAAATCCGCCGTTGACCGCGTTGGTGTTGGTGTCGTAGCCGACGGTGTGGCATACGGCGCATCTCGTGTCGTAATGACTGTAGATCAGGCCATCAATCCCCTCGGAGAAGATGTGGGCATGCCCGGTGGTCTGCCACGGCACCACCATGTTGTCCGCGACGAGTCCGCCACTGTGGCAAAGTGAGCAGGTGTTGATCCCCATGTAGGTGCCCGCCGTGATGGTCTGAGTCAGATTGGTCGTGCCTTCGTTTGCGGTGGCGATGGTGAGGGTCACGGTGTATTGGCCCGCCAAGTCAGGCCGCAGGAGCGTCCGGCCGGCCACTTGATAAACCAACTGGTCCGAAGGCCCAAAGACCGGCACGTTGGATTCCAAGGGACTGGTCGTCAGCGCCGCCTTGGACCCCGATGGCGCGCTGACCAAGGACCAAGTGACGTTGGTGATGTCCGCGGCGGGAAGGGCGATGTTCACATCGGCCTCCAGATACAGCGGTTGGCCGACGCCGACATTCCACAATCCGCCGGACACCTCGGTGTCGCCGGGCAGGCCGTATATTTCAATATCGTGTGGCGTGAGGGGGCGCGCCAGGAGCCGGGCCTGCATAGGGGTTTGAGCGTGGGCGGCGGTCAGGGTGGACACCGCCAGAAACATGCTGGCCAGGAAGCGAACCGGCGCCTTTTGAATGGAGGTCATATGACGCATAAACAGGGGCAATGTTGTTACCGATTGCAATTCATCGTTGTTGGAACATTAAACGAACTGCAATTCCGCTCTACCCGGTTTTTGTCAAAGAGCGGTCATATTTTGTCGGCCCGGGCGGCGGGCAAAGGGGTGTCGCGAATGGGTGGATTTCAACCGGCACCCCCCGGGTTGGACGCAGTACCCCCCGGCATCGAGGCGTCACAGTGACAGCCAGGCGCAGCCGGAATCGGACGAAAAAAAAAGAGCCGATCCTCGAATCGGCTCGTCGCAAAACCCTGGTGCCGGCTGGGAAGGCGGCGCTCCGGCGCGCCGGCAGTCTTAGCTCACGCTCATGCTCAACAGGAATTCAATGTTGCTCCCGGTCTTCTTCAGTTTGCCCAGCACCAGTTCCATGGCCTCCACGGGCGGGACGCCGGTGAGGGCGCGGCGCAGGATGACCACGCGGCTGTACTCGTCCGGGTGGTAGAGCAGTTCCTCCTTGCGCGTGCCGGAACGCTCGATGTTGACCGACGGGAAGACGCGGCGGTCCACCAAGGCGCGGTCGAGATGCACCTCCATGTTGCCGGTGCCCTTGAACTCCTCGAAAATCACTTCGTCCATCCGGCTGCCGGTGTCCACCAGCGCCGTGGCCATGATGGTCAGCGAACCCCCTTCCTCGATGTTGCGCGCCGCGCCGAAGAACCGCTTGGGCTTGTGCAAGGCGTTGGCGTCCACGCCGCCCGACAGGATTTTGCCCGAATGCGGCTGGATGGTGTTGTAGGCGCGCGCCAGGCGGGTGATCGAGTCGAGCAGGATCACCACGTCGCGTTTGTGCTCCACCATGCGGCGCGCCTTTTCGATGACCATTTCGGCCACCTGCACGTGGCGCTCCGGCGGCTCGTCGAACGTCGAACTGATCACCTCGGCGCCTTTGCAGGTGCGCTCCATGTCGGTGACCTCCTCGGGCCGTTCGTCTATGAGCAGGATGAACAAATAGGCCTCGGGGTTGTTCTTCAGGATCGCGTTGGCGATCTTCTGCATCAAGACCGTCTTGCCCGTGCGCGGCGGGGCGACGATGAGGCCGCGGGTCCCCTTGCCGATGGGGCACACCAAATCAAGCACCCGCGTGTTCACCTCCTCGGCGGTGGTTTCCAATATAAACCGCTTGTTGGGAAACAGCGGTGTCAGATTGTCAAAGTGCGTCTTCTCCTTGGCCTTGTCCGGGTCCTCGCCGTCCACGGCCTCGACCTTGAGCAGGGCGAAGAATTTTTCCTTTTCCTTGGGCGGGCGGATCTGGCCGGCCACGAGGTTGCCGGTCTGCAAATCGAACCGGCGGATTTGCGAGGGCGACACATAGATGTCCTCCGGGCAGGGCAGGTAATTGAAACTCTGCGAGCGCAGGAAGCCGAACCCTTCGGGCAGGATTTCCAGCACCCCCTCGGAAAACAGCACCCCGGCGCGCTCGGCGTTTTTCTGGAGGACGTGGAAGATGACCTCGTGCTTGCGCATGGTGCCGAAGTTCTCCACGCCCAGGTCCTTGGCCATCTGGTTCAATTCGGTCATGCTCATCGCCTGGAGCTTGGCGATGTTGAGCGAGGCGGCGATCTTGTCGCGCTGCGGCCCCTCCCGCCGCTCCTCGGCGGGCGGCTCGACAACCGTCGGCTCGACGGGTGTGCGGGGCGGCTGCAATTCCGCGGCGGATTCGGCGGGTGGCTCGGCCACCGCCACCGGGGCGGCGTCGGTATTCTTCCTGGCGGACTCGGCGGCGCGCACGGCCGACGCCTTGGTCCGGGTCTTTTTGGTCGAGACTCTAGGCATAAACAAATTCAAATAAATCGGTTAATAGATTGGATGACCGGAATTTCAACCGCCCTCGGCGCCGCACGGGTGGCAAAGCAGCCTCCCGATTGGACGACCGGCGACCGGAAAAGTTCAAAACCTGGTCTTTATTTATTTTACCGGGCGTTTGAGCAGTTGGGCCCTCAACTCGGCAAGGAAAATCTCGCGGTCAATTCCCTGACAGTCTGCCGCAGGAGCGGCGCGCTGTCAAGGGGCCGTTGGCAGGCGATGTCCCGATTTCAAATCTTGTCTTGAATTGTGGCGGCGGTCCCAGACCGGCGTGACAGGGTTGCTTTGATTTGCACCGGCCGACGTCCCGGCCAAGAGCCCAAAGTCGTGTCCCGCGTTTCCTGAACCGATGGGGCAACTCTTGCGCTGCGCGCCGGTCCATCATCACCGGATGGCCAGGCTCGCCGGATCGGTCCTCAAGCCGGCGGGGCGCGACATGAACCGCAACAGGGCCCGGCCAAACCGCGAGGTGGTGGTCAAGCCCGAAGCCATGCAGGCGACCCGGTGATTGAAGAATTCGTGGATGCCCTCGGCGATCCGGCCGGGATACTTCTGCTTGAACGCCATGCCAGTCTGATACATCGCGAAAATCCGGCCGTCATAGAAATACTCGATCAGCCCCATCCAGGCCTTGATGAGCCGGCGCATCCGGCGCGAGTAGGCCGGCAGGTCCTCCAAATGTTCGGCGAGCAATTCCGCGGAGTGCAGCGCCAGCCACATGCCCGGCGAGAGCATCGGGTCCACAAAGCCAAAGGCGTCGCCCGCGGCCACCCAACCCGGCCCGTGGCCGCGTTCGGAAACCAGCTGGTAGTTGCTGTAAGTGACCACCCCGGTCAGCCGGCGGCGGTCCCGGCCGGCGTGGGCGAGCAGCGGATCGCGGCGGATGGCCGCTTCCAGGCGCTCCGCGGGGGTCCCGCCCAATTCCGCGGCGGCCTCCTTGTTGGTCACCACCCCCACCGAGAGACGGTCGCGCAGCGGAATGCGCCAGCACCAGCCGCGGGCCAGACGGCCGATGATGACCTGCCCGCGCGGCTGGGGATCGTCGAAGCCTTCGTAATGGGCGAAGTAAGCGACGTCCTTGCGCGGGCCTGTTTCGGCGGGAATCCTTAACGCGCGCGCAAAGAGCCGGCAGCGGCCCGTGGCATCCACCAGCAAATCCGGCTGGCGACCGCCAAGCCAGGGCGCCTGCGAAAGCGTCTCTTCGGACAGCCGCAAGCCGTCTCCGTCCGTCCGCTCAATCTTCGCCCCTGCGCGTGCCCGTTTGACGCCCAGTTCATCGGCGCGCCCGTCCAGCAGGCGGTCGAAGGCGGGGCGCGGCACATTATAGGCATAGGGCGGCAGGGGGGAACCGGCGAGCGTTTGGAAGCTGAACGCGACCTGTTCGTCCGGGCTGAAGGTGAAGGTGACGCCCGGCTTGCGCAGGGAGAATGCCGCCGCCCGCTCCTCCAACCCCAGTTTCCGCAACACCGGGACAATCGCCGGCACGAGCGACTCGCCCACGATCAGGTCCGGCCGGCGGCCGTCGTCGAACAAGGTCACGTCCAGGCCTTTCCAGGCCAGGAGCGACGCGAGCGTGGCCCCGGCCGGGCCGCTGCCGATAATGCCGACGGTCTGGATGGATGCTCTCATCGTAGATGGCACGGTCGTGCCACTGGTGGAGAATTGTTTGTCCGGGATGGCGGCGCAAGCCAATATCCATGCCTGCATCCGCTGTTTTTGCGTTGTCCTTCTTCCTCGTGCGCCGTATGGTGTCTTCAATTCGAAAACCATGCGATTTGAATCTCACGCGCGCGCGCTGATGACGCGTGAGGCGCAACCGACCGGCCTGCCTGAATGCGCGGCGGAATTTTATCGCCGCTGATGCCTCATGCACTTTCCGACGACGTCTCCCCCGCAATTGCCCGTCCGAGTGGTCATCACCGGCGCGGGAATCATCACGCCCCTGGGCTTGGGCTGGAAATCCAACGCGGAGGGCTTTCGCGCCGGGCGCACGGCGTTCCGACCCGTGTCCCTGTTCGACGTCAGCCGCCAACGAGTCAAGACCGCGGCGGAGGTGGACCTGCCGGGCGACCTTGCGCCGACGCGCCTGGATCTTCGCCGGCTGGGCCGGCTCGACCGCGCCGGCAAAATGCTGCTGTGGGCGGCGTGGGAGGCCGGGCGACTGGCGGGCTGGGAATCCGCCGAACCCCTGCCGCTGGTGCTGGGCACCACGGGCGGCGGCATGTCGTTGGGCGAAGCTTACTTTCGTCAGGCGCTGCAATCGCCGCGCCGGCATCGCCGGCAGGCCACGCGGGCGGTCTATTACCAACCACAAGTCCAGGCGCGGACGGTCCTCGACGCGCTCGGTTTCAGCGGGCCGGTGACCATCATCTCGAACGCCTGCGCTTCCGGCGGCAACGCCCTGGGCCACGCGTGGGAATTGCTGCGAGCCGGCCAGGCCCAACGCGCGTTGGCCGGTGGCTACGACGCGCTCTGCCAGACGGTCTTTTCCGGATTCGACGCCTTGCAGGCCCTCTCGCCCACTGTCTGCCGTCCGTTTGATGCGCGGCGCGACGGACTGGCGCTGGGCGAAGGCGCGGCGGTCGTCGCCATGGAAACACTCGAGTACGCGCTCCGGCGCGGGGCCCCCATTTTGGGTGAACTCATCGGTTACGCCACGGCCATTGATCCGCATCACCTCACCCAGCCGCATCCGCAGGGCCGCACGACCCAGGACGTCATGAAACGGGCCTGCGCAAGCGCCGGGGTCGGCCCGGCGGACGTGGATTATATCAACGCCCACGGCACGGGCACGGTGCTCAATGACGGCTCGGAAGCGCTCGCCATCAGCGAGTGGGCGGGCCGGCGCGCCGCCGACCTGCGGGTCAGTTCCACCAAGGCCAACATCGGCCACCTGCTGGGCGGCGCCGGCGCGGTCGAGGCGGTGATTTGCCTGATGGCCCTGCGCGAACAATGGCTGCCGCCGGAACGGGCGTTTGAAACACCCGACCCGGCCTGCCGGTTTCCCGTGGTACACGAGCCACGGGACGCGCGCGTGAACGTCGCGGTGTCCAATTCGTTCGGTTTTGGCGGCGTCAATGCGACCCTGGTCTTGAGGAGGTGGGTGTGAGCCGGATTTTTGTGGCGGGATTGGGCGCGGTGTCGCCGGCCGGCTGGAATGTCGCCGACCTGCGCGAGGCGCTGAACCAGGGCGAACCGCTGCCCGTTGAATCCGTGGCGCGCCCCGGACGGGATCAGCCGCTCCCGGCGCGGCGGGTGCCCAATCCTGCTCTCCGTCCTGGATTTCTCCTGCATCCGCGCCTGCGCCGGGCCAGTCCCATCACCCATTACGCGGCGGCGGCCGCGCTGGAAGCCGAGTCCGGACTGCGTTTGGCAAACCCCGAGACGGAACATTGGCCGTTCGGCGTCGTCGTCTGCCTGCAATCCGGCTGCGTGCAATACTCCTGCCGTTTCTACGAGGAGACGCTGCAGAACCCGGCCACGGCCAGCCCGCTGGTGTTTCCCGAAACCGTTTACGCAGCGCCGGCCAGCCACATTGCCGCGCTCCTGAAAAACGCGACGCTCACCTGTTCCCTGGTGGGCGATCCCGCAACCTTTCTGCATGGCGTGTCCCTCGCCGCCCGGTGGCTGGTCGAAGAGCGCGTGGACGCCTGCCTCGTCATCGGCGCCGAAGAAACCCACTGGATTACCGCGGATGCCCTCCGGCATCTGGACCGCCCGGCCATCCTGAGCGCCGGCGCCGGGGCCTTGTGTCTTTGCCGCGAACCGGAATCGTCCCTGGGCGTGGAACTGGCGGCCATCACGCACGCCCATACCTATTCCACTCAAACCAGCCGGACGCGCGCGGCCCGGGCCATGCGCGGCGAGCTGGGCGCAAGCAGTCCCGGAGAAGTGCTCTGCGAAGGACTGGGAGCCAGTCCGCGGGCGGACGCGGCGGAGCGGTCCGCGTGGCGCGACTGGACCGGTCCGCGCCTCAGCCCCAAGGGCATCCTGGGAGAAGGACTCATGGCCGCCGCCGCCTGGCAATGTGTGGCGGCCTGCGACGCGGTGGCCGCCCGACAATTCAAAGCGGCCAAGGTCAGCCTGGTGGGCTCCAATCAGCAGGCGATGGGCGCGAGGTTTGCGGGCATTTCCTATCCATCCGCTCCCAAGCGTTGAGACAAGCGGGGCCGCGGCTTGGCTTGATCGCCGCGACTCGCGGAGCCGGATCGGGACACAGACCTGTCCACAGTCCAAAGCGAACTCACGATTTGATGTCGCGCAAACGGAAGCGCATGGCCAGACGTTGGCGTTCCTCAGTAGGCTGCGGGCCTTCCGTGATCGTTGGTGTCAAAGTCAAACTCGAAGATGAAACCACGCCGCCGGTGACCCCGAAGCCACCCCGAAATTCGATACACGGCGTGCGCCTTGACGACCAGTTCGGGTGGCAGCGCGTAAACCCTTTCGTCAGCGCACGGGTCTGAAAACGAAACCGGATGGTTGAAGGTCAGATCCAGTTCGGGCGCATTCACCGGACCGCGATCGGCCCGGTCAACCTGCGCGTCTGCGAATCGCGGCCTTTCTTTAATCGTCACTTCGAGCGGCGCGAGGGTGTCCAGGCGGTCAAATTGCGGCGACCAGACCCGCAGAAAAACGTCGTCAGGGGGCAGCCGCTGGCAGACGCGGTCAAACGGGTCGCGGGCAATCCGGGTTCGAACCTGCTCCCTTTTGGTCACCCATTCGGCGCCGTGGCCGCGCGCGCGAAAATTGCGCAGGCCGGGGAAGTCATCAAAAAGTCCAGCCACCCGGTCGCTCGCCGTGTCGTGGGTGGGAGTGAAATTGCTCAATAGAATGCCATCCGAGTTCAGATCGTCCAGCCCGCCGTGGGTGCTGCCGAAAGTGGACAAATCGCTCCCAACTTTTACCAGCCAGCCGCAGTGGACAAAATGATTGTTCAGGCTGATGAGGATGGTCGCCGGGTTGAGCGTGACCCGCGTCAAGCCGCGAACGATCCGCTCCAGCGCCAGCGGATAGCGGTTGGTCAAGGTGGCTGGCTGGTCTTTTCCAACAGCACAGGGTCGCAACCGCCGAGTTCCTCGCGTTTGCGCGCCTGCCATTCACTCGTAAAGCATTGTTCTGCAATCATGATTTGTTGCAAATCAATTAAAACCGCCTTTTTCAAAAAGGCGGGATTAGTTGATTCTTCTCTCCAAAAAGCTTTTTTAGCGGCAATTTCCGGTCTGCGGCGTAGGCAATGAGCGTGGCCATCTGTATGCGCCTGGTTCCCGCCAGATTTGCCAGCATCGTGTGAAATTCCGGCAGGGCCATGAACTGAAGGTCACGCGCCCCGAAATACAACTCCACCAGCAACTTCTCAATGGGCGCGTAGGATTCTTTTGACGGACTTTTGCGGCTTTCCCGGCGCACGACAATTGTTCGCTCCCGCACGGCAAAGCGCGCCGCCTCCGCGCCGCGTGGATTCAGCCAGGCATCCCAACCCGTATCACGCAAGTGCTCCCACACGCTCTCCATCGAGTCGGCTTCGACATTGATGACGGTGACAAACCTGCTCAAGAGATGGTGCATGGCGCTTTTGATTTGTTCCGTGGACCAGCATGAAAATTCAACCAGTGGAAAAGTTTTGTTCAGTTCCTGAACCAGACCGGAAACCGGCTCATGATCCAGTGCGAACGGTGTGGCCAGACTGGAATGCCAGCCGCGCCCGGCACCATAAATCAATCCGTTGCGGCAAAACTCGTGGAGGTAACGATTGAGCGTCGCCTGTGGGCAAAGGAGTCCATGACGCTTCAACTGCGCCTTAACGGCTTCTGTGCTGTAATACTTCCACTGGCCGCCAAGTGCCGGGAGGCATTTGTCGCGCAAAATTTGTTTTAGATTGGTCTTGTCGCCGGTTGACATTTTAATGGCAAATTGTTGCTCGTCATATCATCAATTTTGAACGGCAAAGGCATTGCAGGTGGAGAATATGTCAAATCCACCTTCGGGAAAACCAGATTATCCTTTGCCGTCTGTTCCGTTTGGTATGCGCAACGGTTCGCCATGTTCACGATGCCGTGAACATTCCTCTTTTCGTGAACACGTCTTTTCTGGACAAATATGATCCGCTGAAGACAAAGCGTTTATCCATTTTGCTTGGATTTGGATGCGCAGTTCAAGCCATGCTTGAACAAACGCGCCTAAACCAAGCAGATGACGCGGTGACCATTGCCCTGATTCTTGAACCAGACATGCACACTCCAAGCGTGCCTTCCTAAGCGCCGGCCGGTCCCTGGCAAAGCGAGCGCGGTCAACGGTGGAGACGCAGGGTAAAGGGGCGTTCAACCTTGACGGCGCGAGCGAGCCATATAATCGAGGCGCAAGGCACGCTTGTCTTGGTGATTTGACCTGTTTCGATGTGCGTTGACAAAAATCGGGAATTGTCGCTCTGCTGGTCTTTCGGTTAATCTTGTCGCGCTCGTAAAAAGCAAAAAAGACGATCAACTAAAAACAGTT
>JAGWMQ010000183.1 GCA_028873125.1 Verrucomicrobiota bacterium
CGCCCGCAACCGCTACGAGCGCCTGTTCAAGAGCAAGGGCGAAAACGTCGTGGTGGGCGTGCCGCGCGGCGTCTGCGGCGGCTGTCACATGAAATTGCCCGCGCAGATCCTCGTCCACTGCCGGTCGCAGCGGGAAATTGTCACCTGCACCAACTGCGGCCGAATTCTTTATTTTACGCGCGACATGGAACCGGCCGTGGTGGAATAAAACCGGGCCGATCCGTCGCACAGACTCCCGCCGATCTTTGGGCGCCCCTGCGCCGCGCCGGCGTCTTTTCTTTCGGACGCGCCGCGCTGGTAGCCCATCTTCCGCAGTTCGCGAAACCGCAGTGCTGATTTGCAGGGGTTTGCACGTTTCAAACCCCGATTTTCTGCACTATACATTTGCCACTGCGTTTTCAATGATCCGGCTCTATTCGGGCAGGGACAGTCCCAGCCGTTGCAGCAGTTCAGCCACCATCCTCAGCGCCGGAATGGGGCTGCCGGCGGAATCCAGACACCGGCCAGTATGAAGTGCCTTCGGAATCTTCCTTCCAACGAGCTCTGGCGGCGCTGGATCCCTTGGCGCTGGAAGAAGTGTTAGGGCCAATGCTCCGAACACCACCGCGCCCGGTGTTCCTGGTTGTTGAATTTGTTGCGCACAACCCCCTCGAAGGTCAGCTGGCAAACTCCCCCACCGGCAACTTCATCTGCCGCCGGTCTGCGGCCTTTCCGCGTGGACCGCCAAGGGATGGTCCTTGTCTGCAACGGAGAGCTTTTATCCCTGGCGTGGCCAATCAGACATTCTTCGCGCCAAACTCCACGATCCGACGGCCACGTCCTCCACCACCGCATTTCCAACTGATTCTTGAATCCGCCTTGCCCCCTCAGTTGGGTCTCATTTCGTCCTTGCCAACCTCCCGCCTTTCCAGTATTTTCCACCCTGCCTGAACCCCGCGGGTGCGGTGGTTCATTGAGGCTGAGAAAAAACAGTTAACCAAACAACCTGACCCTCAACCTCCGTTGCCACGGAAGTCTCTGGTTTAGGCAATGGAGTCTTCGGCTTCCCGCCCGGCGCGGGGGACGCAAGCTCCCGCAGTTCAACACAGCACATTATGCTCACCATGGAAGAGGCCCTGAAGCAAAGCGCGATGCGTTTTGCCGCGGGCGAAATTGTCAAAGGCACCATCATTGAAGTCCGCCCCAAGGAAGTTCTGGTGGACATCGGCTACAAGAGCGAGGGGGTCGTCCCGCTCGCCGAATTCCAGGATCCCGAGGCCGTGAAGGTCGGCGACGGAGTGGACGTCCTCATCGAAAAACTCGAAAATAAGGACGGCACGGTGGTGCTGTCACACGAGAAGGCCGAGTTCAAGAAGAATTGGGACAAGATCCTGACCATCTGCAACGAGGGCGGCCGCATCACCGGCAAGGTCAAATCGGTGGTCAAGGGCGGCCTGGTCGTCAACGTCGGCGTCGAGGCGTTCCTGCCCGCGTCGCAGGTGGACGTGGTCACCACCAAGAACCTTCAGCAATTCGTCGGCAACAGCTACGAATTCAAAGTCGTCAAAATCAACCAGGAGCGGCAGAACATCGTCCTCTCACGCCGCGAGTTGATCGAGCAGGAGCGGGCCGAGAAACGCGCCAAGTTGCTGGCCGAAATGATGCCCGGCGACATCCGCAAGGGCACGGTCAAGAACCTCACCGATTTTGGAGCGTTCATTGACCTGAACGGCCTGGACGGGTTGCTCCACATCACCGACATGAGCTGGGGCCGCATCAACCATCCCTCCGAACTGCTCAAGGTGGGCCAGGAACTGGACGTGGTGGTGCTGGACGTGAACAAGGAGAAGGAGCGCGTCAGCCTGGGCCTCAAGCAGAAGATGGCCAATCCGTGGGACAACATCGAGACCAAATTCCCCGTCGGCGCGCGCGTCAAGGGCAAGGTCGTCAGCCTCGTGCCCTATGGCGCGTTTGTGCAACTGGAACCGGGCGTGGAGGGCCTGGTCCACGTCACCGAACTCTCCTGGACCCGGCGCGTGGCCAAGCCCAGCGACATGCTCAAGCCGGACCAGGAGGTCGAAGCGGTGGTGCTGGGCATCAACCGCGACGAACAAAAAATCTCCCTGGGCATCCGCCAGTTGGAATCCAACCCCTGGGACACCGTCGAGCAGAAATATCCCGTGGGCACGCGGGTCAAGGGCAAGGTGCGCAACCTCACCAGCTACGGCGCCTTTGTGGAACTGGAAGAGGGCATTGACGGCATGATCCACGTGTCCGACCTCTCCTGGACGCGCAAAATCAATCATCCCAGCGAGGTGCTCAAACGCGGCGACGAGGTCGAGACCGTCGTCCTGGAAGTGGACCGGGCGAACCAGCGCATCGCCCTGGGCATGAAACAACTCGGCGCCGATCCCTGGGAAAACATCGAGCAGCTTTACAAGATCGGCGACTTGGTCACCGGCAAGATCACCAAGCTGGCCAGCTTCGGAGCGTTCGTGGGCCTCCAGAACGACATTGACGGCCTGGTGCACATCTCGCAAATCAGCGAGGAGCGCGTGGACAAGATCAAGAACGTCCTCAAGGTCGGCCAAGAGGTCACTGCCCGCGTCATCAAGATTGACCGGGGCGAACGGCGCATCGGCCTATCCATCAAGGCCGCCAGCTACACCGACGAGCAGCTCAAGGAGGAACAAAAACTCCTCGACGCGCTCAAACCCGGCGAGGACCTGGTGGCCCTCCAGCACGCTTTCGACGCCGCCGACGAGGCCCGGCAGGAGGAGTCCAAACAGGAATAATCCGGCGTCTGAAAAACCGGAAATTCAACCCCGGCGGGCCGGCAACGGCCCGCCGGTTTTTTTTGGAATGTGTGTCGAAGCCTCGATGAAAGCTGGAGCCAACGACTGGACTTGAACCAGCGACCCGCGCTTTACGAAAGCGCTGCTCTACCGGCTGAGCTACGTTGGCCCGCAGGTGAAAAAGCTGCCAGCGCGCGCCCCGCCCGTCAAGGCGCCTTTTGCGCCAGGCGGCGATGCCGGTAATGCACGATCTTGAATTCCGGCTCGTCGCGGATTTCCCCGACCAGTTCGAACCGGTCCTCGAAGGGCGGAAAAAAAGCATCGCCTTCCACCTCTCGTTTGACCAGCGTCAGGTAGAGGTCCGAGCAACGCGGCAGCGCCTGCGCGTAAATCTCCGCGCCGCCGCAGATGAAGATGTCGTTCGGGAACTCGTCGGGATTCAACCTGTCCAGCGAGTTGAAGATCAAAATGTCGGTCTGATTCTTGCCTTCAAGTTTGGTGAAGTGGAACTGGTAGGCGCGCTTGAGATGCCGCCCGCCGCGCCACTCGTGGTATTGTCCAAAAATCTCCGGGTGGCCCTTGATGAGCCGCTGCGGATGGCGCGTCAGGACGAGGTTCTTCCGGTTGGGCAACGGTTTGCCCAGGCCTTCAAACGTCTTGCGCCCCATGACCACCACGTGGCCCAGCGTCATTCTTTTGAACCACTTGAAATCCTCGGGCAGGTGCCACGGGATTTTGCCGCCGGCGCCGATCACCCGGTTGAGCGACATCGCAGCAATGGCCTTGAAATATTTCACGTCGTGCCGCCCGTAGCTTACACCGCCGCGCACGGCTGACAAAAACTATTCCCCAGTCAGCCCCGGCGGGCGTTCTTGCCGGCGCAATTTTGGGGCAGATTTTGCCAATAAATGGAGAGCACCTCTGCCCTTGGCGGCGATGATTGCGCAAAAAATGACCATGCCCAGTCCTCTATCCGGCAATGGCGACCGACCCGGCGAACTGGTTGGCGGCTGCAGAGATTTGTGCGCCGCCTGTGCCAGAAGTTTCCGACGCTGGGCCGGTCGTATCTCCCGGCTTCGCGCGGATCTTCTGGCCCGGGTGCCGCTGGGCTACGAAGACCACGCCGGGTTCCATCTCGGCCCGCGGCCGTTGGACCCGGAGCCGGCGGCTTCGTCTGCTCCCGCTGCAGACAACTCCTGATGCCGGCTTGGCCTGTATTGGCCGGCATTTCCCGCTCTCATTTTACATACCGCACGGACGGGCGGGCGTGCCGGGACACGGTGGCCCGTGCGGCACGCGCCTCCCGATGCGCTCCAGATAATCCGCGTTCGGGATTTTCATCAGCTTGGACGGCCGCCCCTGCAGTTCGTCCGGCGCAGTCAGGAATTAACCCGACTTTCGCAGATTTCGGGGGATTTGGATTTTTTTCGGGACGGCGGGTGGCGATTTGTTGGCGATTTTGAGTGAGCGGGCGGTCGTCAGTCGTGTGGGAAGACCTAGGCCGCAGACAGCCCAAGGGCGGTGGTGTCAGAGTG
>JAGWMQ010000055.1 GCA_028873125.1 Verrucomicrobiota bacterium
CCCGCCGTCAGACGTGCCTGCCAGTCGTCCACCAGCCGGTCAAACGTCTCGTAACTGCTGTCGGATTGAGGAACCGATTTCAAACAGCAGTTGTTCATGTGCCGTTGATATCAAAGCCCGGCTCGATTGACCCCTATATTTTTTGATATACGCCCGCTCGAATTTCAATGCTCGAATTTCAATTGCCGGGACGGGCCTGACAGGTGATAATCCGGCGGCCTTTGCCGGAGCGTAGCTCAGCTTGGTAGAGCACCAGCTTTGGGAGCTGGCTGTCGCAGGTTCAAATCCTGTCGCTCCGACCACTTCCCCCGCGGGGTTCCAGCAACCTCCCGTCCGCCAAGTCATAGGCAAACTCCCGCGGTCTGCAAACGCTCCGCTCCGCTTTGGCGAAAATTTCGTCGCTTGGTTAAAAAGAAACAGCTCGGAAGAAGTTCGGCCGCTTCATTTTTTTTTGTCCGACGGCAACCCGTTGCAAATGCAGGGCTTTCGCCAATCCACCCGCCCGTTTGTTTCCGCTGGCATTGCCGCTGCTTCTGGCAGCGGAACGCGGTCGTGTTGTAGCCCAACGCGCCCGCCTTGTTAAAACTATGAAGAAAATTGAAGCCATCATCAAACCATTCAAGCTCGAAGAAGTAAAGGACGCCCTCGGCGAAATCGGCATCGAAGGGATGACCGTCAGCGAGGTCAAGGGGTTCGGCCGCCAGAAAGGCCACACCGAAATCTATCGCGGCAGCGAATACACCGTGGATTTCCTGCCCAAGATCAAAATCGAACTGGTCATCGGCGACGCGCAGGCCGCCGCCGCCGTCGGCGCCATCATCAAGTCCGCCAAGACCGGCAAGATCGGCGACGGCAAGGTTTTTGTCTCGGCCATTGAACAGGCGGTGCGGATTCGCACGGAGGAAAAAGGCGAATCGGCTGTTTGAAGATCCAAACCACTTGAACCTTACTCAAAATCAAAACATGAAAAGAATCATTCTGGCTCTCGTTCTAATTACCGCCACCACGTTCGGCGCTTTCTCGACGCGCGCGGACACCGCCACCAATCTGCCGGCGCCGACGCTTGATGAGCGCGTTTCCTCCATTGAGGCCTACTTCCAAAACGGCGATCCTACCGCCCCGTTTAAGGGAACCAATGGCAACCAGGCTGTGCAGTGGGGACCGATCATCAATACCGGCCTCATCAACAGCACCGGCTCAGTGGCGGCATATCCTGGCGCCGGCCACAATGGGTGGCTCATGACTAGCACGGCACTGGTGCTCTTCATGACGTTGCCCGGTTTAGCCTTGTTTTACGGCGGTCTGGTCCGCAAGAAGAATGTTCTTTCCGTGCTGGCGCAATGCTTCCTCATCACTGGCTTGGTGACCATTCTTTACGTGATTTGTGGTTACGGCATGATCTTTGGCGGCACGGGCGACGCGGCCAAGGAAGACTGGATTAAGGGCATCGTCGGCAATCCGTTTATTTGTTGGATGATGAGCAATGTTACTTCCGCGCCGAACCCGAATTATTCCTATTGGGTCTCGGAAAACGTTTTTGCCATGTTCCAGATGATGTTTGCCATCATCACGCCGGCACTCATCGTCGGCTCCATTGCCGAACGCATGAAGTTCTCGGCCATCTTTGTGTTCATGACGCTGTGGATGCTGATCGTGTATTTCACGCAAGGCCATATGGTCTGGGGCGTCAACGGTATGATGAACGGCTGCTGGAATCCGAACGCGGCGATCCATGGTCTTGACTTCGCGGGCGGCACGGTCGTGCACATGTCTTCCGGGTGGTCGGGCTTGGTGTTATGCATTATCCTCGGCAGGCGCCTAGGCTTCGGCAAAGAGAACTTTACGCCCCACAGCATCGTGCTGACTTACATCGGCGCTTCAATGCTTTGGGTTGGCTGGTACGGTTTCAATGCCGGAAGCGCGGTGGCTGCGGACGTCATCTCGTCCAACGCCTTCACGACGACAACGATTGCCACGGCGGTCGGCTCCTTCGTGTGGCCGATGTGGGATTGGATTGTCAAGGGCAAACCCACGGTGCTGGGCTTCTGCTCCGGGGCGGTGGCGGGCCTGGTGCTCATCACGCCGGCTTGCGGTTACGTGCTTCCGTCTGGCGCACTTTGGATTGGCATTGCCGCCGGCACCATTCCGTGGTTCTTCTGCTACAAGGTCAAGGGCTGGCTCGGCATGGATGATGCCTTGGATGCGTGGAGCGTTCACGGCATCGGCGGCATGTGCGGCGCGCTCATGACCGGCATGTTCGCCCGTCAGGCGGCCAATCCGAATCTCGCGACCAACCTCAAGGCTTATGTGACGGATCGCATCTTCCAGCCGCAATTGTGGGAGCAAGTGAAAACTGTGATCGTCTCGCTGGTGCTCTTTATTATCGGCACCATTGTGTGTGCCTACATTACCAAGGCGCTGGTAGGTTTGCGTCCGACCGAGGAAGTCGAAATCGCCGGCCTGGACATCAACGAACACGGCGAGGAAGGCTGGAACATGACCTAAAAAAGACTCGACGCCGCGCCGGTTGTTGACCACAGTCATCGCCGGCGCGGCTTTCGAGCCGGTGCATAAACAAGATCAACAAACAACAACTTCGCATTAAAAAATATGGCAACACCCAAGAGTGTATTGGAAATGGCAAAAAAAGCCGGAGCCAAGATGGTGGACATCAAGTTCGTGGACACCTTCGGCACCTGGCAGCACTTCAGTCTCCCGGTGGCGGAATTGTCCGAGGATTCCTTCTCCGAAGGGCTGGGATTTGACGGCTCGTCCATTCGCGGCTGGAAAAGCATCGAGGCCTCCGACATGCTGGCCATGCCCGACCCGGAAACCGCCTGGATTGACCCGTTCATGGCGGTGCCCACGTTGAGCCTGACCTGCACCATCGCCGAAACCGGCACGCGCGAAGCCTACAGCCGCGACCCGCGCGGCATGGCCCAGAAGGCGGAGAAATATCTCGTCTCCACCGGCATCGGCGACCAGGCATTCTTCGGCCCGGAAGCGGAATTTTTCGTCTTCGACAATGTCCAGTTTGACTCCAAGAGCAACGGCACCTTTTATTCCGTGGACAGCGACGAAGGCATTTGGAACACGGGCAAGGGGGCGGGCTGCTGCTGCGAACGCACCAACCTCGGCTACAAAATCCGCCACAAAGAAGGGTATTTTCCGGTCGCGCCCCAGGACACCCAGCAGGACATCCGCACCGAAATGGTGCTGACGATGGAACAGTTGGGAGTCAAGGTGGAAAAGCAGCACCACGAAGTGGCCACCGCCGGCCAAGCGGAAATTGACTACCGCTTCAGCACCCTCCTCACCGCCGCCGACTGGATGATGATTTACAAATACGTTGTCAAGAACACCGCTAAGAAACACGGGAAGACCGCCACGTTCATGCCAAAACCGCTCTTTGGGGACAATGGCTCCGGGATGCACACCCATCAGAGCATCTGGAAAAAAGGCAAGCCGCTCTTCGCCGGGAAGGGATACGGCGGCTTGAGCGAGACCGCGCTCTATTACGCCGGCGGCCTCCTCAAACACGCCCGCACCCTCTGCGCCTTTTGCAGCCCCACGACGAACAGCTACAAGCGTCTGGTTCCCGGCTTCGAAGCGCCAGTCAATCTGGCCTACTCGGCGCGCAACCGCAGCGCCGCGGTTCGCATCCCGACCTACAGCGAAAGCCCCAAGTCCAAACGCCTCGAATATCGCCCGCCGGATCCGTCCGCCAACCCCTATTTGTGCTTCGCCGCGATGCTCATGGCCGGACTCGACGGCATCCAAAACAAGATTGATCCCGGCGAACCCATTGACAAGAACATGTATGAATTGCCGCCGGAAGAACACGCCAAGATCCCGCAGATCCTCGGCAGCCTTGAGGAGGCCGTTCAAGCCCTCGAAAAGGACCACGACTTCCTGCTCAAGGGCGACGTCTTCACCGAAGACTTCCTGGAAATGTGGATCAGCAACAAACGGAAGGAGGCCGACGCCATCCGGCTGCGTCCCCATCCTTACGAATTCTTCATGTATTTCGACGTGTAAAAAACTTCGGGGTCAAAACCAACGGCGCGGACAGCTCCGCGCCGTTTTTGCTTTTTAAGAAATGAAAATCAAACCGCCCGCCCCGGATATTTGCCGCCTATTCTCAAAGTAGTTGTTCCAGAAAAAATGCTTTTCCAGAAGGGGATGAAACGGTCGGAGTTTGGCTGGCTGTAGTGAGTCGAAGGAGCTGAAGCAAAATGCGCCGGGATTCGGTCAAGTTGGCCGTTTCAGCGCCGTGATCATCTGCCGGACGAGCCAGTCGGCCTCGGGCTGGCGGTTCACATTTTTTGCGAGCAGGAATTCCTTTCTGTCGCGCGTGTGAATTTTCAAGTCATAATAGACCGCATGGCCGGCGGTCGCGCCGACATCGGAGGCAATGCTTCTGATCTCACTTGTTTGGAAGCGTTGATCCTTCTTCAAAGCAAACCACGCTCTTTGGACCATCAGGCCTTCCGGGTTCGCAACAACGCGGCTGCGCCGGAACCAGAGATCAAACACAAACGCGGTCATCAGCACATCAATTGCGCTGAATACAAGCAGAAAAGGCAACGGCGCCCGTTTCCAAATCAGCAGCGCGATGATGCCCGTCCAAATGAGGCAGACGATGGTTGCGCCGGACGCGAAGCCGGGATTGCGCCCGGCGGGGAAAATGAATTCCTTGCCGTTGTCCGGCAAGTCTTTGACTTGAATACCCGAATGGATTTGTTGCCGGATTTCGTCGAGGGAAATCTGGTATTGCAGCGTCGGGTCGTCGGACGGCGCGGCTGGCTCCAGCAATTTGAAAACGGGCGCGTCGAAGGCGGCGTGGAAATTCGGCCCGCGCAATTCCGCGGACGCTTCGAGTCTCCAATGAATTCCATCGCCGGGCGAAGCCGTTGATTCCGGCAGATGGTCGGGCAATTTGAAGAAAACGGGGATGCCGGTCGCGTTGAATTCGGGGTGCGGCAAATCGGCGCGCAGCCATTTTTCGTCCTGCCAGAGGATTTGTTCACTCGCGTGACGATTGTTTGAAGCGCCGGTCGTCGTGCGGCGGACACAACTCAAGCACAAATGCAAACCGTGTTGCGGCTGCAATTTTGTTTTGACCTGAATCTCGCCGGCGAGCGCGCCGCCGAGCGCGGCGGGAACGGCCGACATTTTAAAAATGCTCCGACCGAATTTGCCCCACGCGAGCGTCGTGTTCAGCGCGAAAGAGACAATGGCGAGGCCGATGACCGGGGCAATCAGTGCGATGAGCGCAACGGGATTGCCTTCATGCAATTGTTGCGGCACGACGGCGAGGCAAATCACGGCGGAAACGGCACACCAAAAAGCGGCGAAAATCCAGAGCAGCAAGACGGCTTTGCGCGAAGACGAAGCGATCCGGCCACTCGCCCAATCTTCTCGTTCGAGCCAGGGCTTGTCAGGGTCAGTTTCCGAGACGCTGAGTTTCAGCGCCTGTTTTTTCGCGCTGATCCCAAAAATGAGCGCGATGAGTCCGCCGCAAACGATGGCCACGCTCAAAAGGCCCGTCGCCATTTGTTTTTCCATTCTGAATCCGCTGACAATTTCATCGTGCAAAACCAGGACGAGCGCGAGAAGGCCTACGATGGCAAACGGCAGCGACAGAAGGATGGTCCGATTACGGACAGTTTTCGGGTCCACAGGTTTACTGTCTGCGTCTTTGAAAATGAGGCCCATATACTTTCGCCATCCAGTCGTAACCCGCACGGCCTCGCGCAGAAAGCGGAAAATTTCTCCTTTCCGCCGGCATTGGCGACCCGAGCTTCTTTGGCCCGGAAGCCGAATTTTTAATCTTCGACAGCGTCCAGTTGGATTCCCAGCGCGACGGCACGTTGATCGTGGCTCAGTTTGAACTTGTTCCCTTCTCCGGCATGGGGAATACCAAGCTCCCGGCATGGCCGCCAAAAACTGCCTTGGCGTCTGTCCTCAAGCATTTCTAACTTGCCAATTTGCCGACCGGCGGGGGCCTAGGCGTGGCGACAACTACGCAATAGAGCCAGAACGGAGAGGATGACAATAACCGCGGCCGCGCTGGGGGCAACCCAAACGTCGCTGGCAAGAATCGGCGAGAATAATAATGGATGCATATTTTACCTTTCGTTTTAATGGCAATTCGTTTGCCATTAGTCCGTCATGGCTATAACTGACTCCAACTCGGAGAATAAGCAAGCCAATTAACTGCCTCGTTGCGTGCGGGCGTAAAAGCCACTCTTAGCAACCGCCCAACTGGAATTGTGATGTTAACCGTGAATTCTGGTTTTAATCCATCAACCCAGCGATTTCGTCGAACCGCCGAACGCGGTCTGCGATGCCCGATTCCATGGCGGAGGTCACGCGCAGGGATTGATGAACTAGGGCGAAATTGTAATACCTCCACGAAAGGAGCGCGGTGCCATCCGGCGGCGCTCGCAACTATACGAATTCTTCAGGCTGTTGCGGCGTGCAAAAACTCCAGGGTCAAAACCAGCAACGGCGCGGGCCAGCCCCCGCCGTTTTTCTTTTGACCACAACTTCGCCTTGAATTAGCGGGTCAAACCTGATTCAGACGAGGCAAAATCCCTTCCAGAGGCTCATCCGGCTTCAACTCCATCCATTGGCAATTCCCGTGGCGGCGGAACCAGATCAGTTGCCGTTTGGCAAACTGCCGGGTCCGCTGTTTCACCAGTTGGACCGTGTCCGGCAGGCTGCGCCGGCCGTGCAGATGTTCCACCACCTGCCGGTAGCCGATGGCCTGCATCGCCGTCGGGTTTCGGTCCAGGCCGCACTGGAGCAGTGCGCGCGTCTCCTCCACGAGTCCGCGCCGGAACATCTCGTCCACCCGGGCGTTGATGCGCTCCCGCAGGTCGTCCGGCCGCCGCGTCAGCACGAAAATTTTTTCGGCCGTTTCCGGTTGGCCTTCCCTCTGCCAATCCGCCCACTGTTCCGAGAACGGCCTTCCGGTCAGACGGATGACTTCCACGGCGCGGATGACGCGGCGCGGATTTTGTTTGTCCATTTTTTCATAGGCCGCCGGGTCGCGCTCGCGCAGTTCGCGCAGCAAGGCCTCGAAGGGCATCGCCTCCAGTTCGGCGCGCAGGGCGGGGTTGGCGGCGGGCGCTTCGCCCAGGCCCCTCACGTAGGCCTTGAAATAAAGCCCCGTGCCGCCGCAGAAGATGGGCGTTTTTTCCCGCGATTGGATCTCCGTCACCGCCTGCCGCGCCAGGCGTACAAACTTCGCCACGTCGAACGATTCGATGAGGTCCACAAGGTCAATCAGGTGGTGCGGCACGCGGGCGCGGTCCGCTGCCGAGGGCTTGGCCGTGCCGATGTCCAGTCCCCGGTAAACTTGCATGGAGTCGGCGGAGATGATTTCGCCGCCGAATTGTTCGGCCAGGCGCAGCGCGACCGCGGATTTGCCGACCGCCGTCGGTCCGGCGAGGAAAATGGGACGCAGCCGAAAACGTGGATCCGTCTTCATCTCAGTTCAGCGTGGCCGGGCGGGGCGCCTGGGAGCGGGAGCGTGCCGCCATCTGCTGGCTTTCCTTTCAGGTCGCCGGTCTTGCCGGCGCGCGGCGGGACAGGATCGCGCCGAGCATCAGTCCGAGGACGAACGTGGGGATGCTGACCAACATGCCCGGGGTGAGGCCGTGGTGGATGTGGTCGGGCGGGTAATCGCCGCGGAAATATTCCATGAAGGAGCGCGTGACGGCGTAGCCGACCAGGTAGGAGGCGAACACCTGGCCGTCGAACTTCTTGCGCCGAAACAGCCAGGCCAGCAGGAGGTAAAGCAGAAAATTGTTCACCGAGTCGTAAATCTCCGTCGGATGCACCGCCAGGGGCGGCTGACCCGGGCCGATAAGCCCTTGCTGCAGTTGAGTGTCCCAGGCATAGGAGTGTTTGGGAAATTGCACCGCCCAGGGCACGTGGGCCGGGCGTCCGAAGCAGCAACCGTTGAGGAAACAGCCGATGCGGCCAAACACATTTCCCAGCGCGCAACTGGGCGCCAGCACGTCGGCGGTCTTCCAGAGCGGCAGTTTTTTCCAGCGGATGTAAATGAGACCGGCGAGCGCCGCGCCAATCAATCCGCCGTAATAGACCAGGCCGCCTTGCTGGATCATGAACATCTCCCACCACCGCTGGCCGGCGAATTCGTCCTTCCAATAGGTCGTGACATAGACAATCCGCGCGCCGAGAATCGAGCCGATCATGAGCCAGAGCACCACGTCGGCGATCCTTTCGGCGGGCAGGTTCTCGCGCCGCGCCCGCAGCATGGCCGTCCACAGACCGGCCAAAAACGCCAGCGCAATCATCACCCCGTACCAGTGGATGGTCAGCGCCCCAAAGTGAAAAGCAATCGGATGCACGGCGGAAGACTAAGACGGCGGGGCGGCAATGAAAAACTCAAATTCGCGCCGGCTCAATTCCGGTTGGTGGCCACGCGGGGCCGGTCCGCCGCCGGCGGCGGAACAAAGCCTGTCGGCAGGGGCGGCCATTCAGGCACGTTCTTGACCAGGTCGCGCCACGTCTGGCGGTCGGCGGGCGACATTTGGGACCAGCGCTGGGCGCTGGTCAGGAATTCCTCCTTTTCCACGGCGCTCATGCCGGCGAATTTGGTGAAGGCCCGGACGCACTCCTGGCGCTGCTCCGGCGGCATGTGATCGAATGCCTGCAAAGTCTTCTCCATCTGTTCCCGCTCCGGCGCGGAAAGCTGGCCGAGCGTTTCCTGCTTTTCCTGCGGCGTCAGTTCGAAAAACAGATTGACGCGCCCGGCGATTCGGCAGCGCTGGGCCGCCGACAGCGCGTTCCAACGCGCGATGTCCTCATCCGAGGGATTCGTTTTCAGGCCGGGCGGCATCGGCGGCTCGCCGGAGGGATCCACGTGCGCGAAATAATTCAACGCGCGATCATCCTCCAGGAATTCCTTTTGCAGCGGCGGCGGCAAAATCTCCCACTGCGCCAGGCGGGACGCGACCAGGCCGCGAATGTCCCGCGGAACCGCCTGCAATTGGGCCGCGCGGTTCGTCGGCGATTCGCGCAGCAGCGGCATCAAGTACCAGCGCAACTCCGTCGCCCGCAGCCGCAGTTCGCGCTCGTTGGGGTCCAGCGCCTCGTACTCGTGGACCTTGGCCAGAATCCTCTCGCGGATTGCCGGCGGCCGGCCGGCCAGTTCCTTTTCCCGCTCCGCCGGCGTCATGGCCAACAATTTGCGGAAGAAATCAATCGGCGAGTGCAATGGCGGCAGTGACGGCGCGACTGCATTCGTGCCTGCGGAAGGGAAGGGGATTGGAGTGTTGGTGGAGGTTTCCGCTGCGGACGACAGAGCAAAAGCCAGTCCGGCGGCCACCACCGCTCCCGCCCGCCACGGTCCTCGGCGCACCCCGTTCATTGCAGATCGGGAGCCAGGGCCAGCAATTCCATGTCCGCCCGCGGCGTGGCCTGGCTCATGCGCCGGATGGCGTCGAAGTTCTTCAACGCCTCGACGCTGGGCATCGTTCGCGCGTCGGCCACCAAAGCGACGCTCCGGGCCAGCTCGGCGCGGCGCACGTCGAGTTCGTGGTGATGAACGGCCAGCCCGCCGAACGCAATAACGAGCGTCACCATCGCCAGGCGCGGCAACAGCACACGCCAGTTCAATATGAAAATCCATCCGCGGGCGCCGCGCGACTCCTCCCGTTCAATGGCCTGCATCACGCGGGCGGTGAAGTTGGAAGCCACAGTGGTCTCCGGCATTTTCGCGAGCGCTTCGGTCAGGCGGCATTCCAGTTCCAGTTCCGCCGCAATCTCCGGCCGCGTGCGCCATTCGCCCCCTCCCGCACCGGCGGCCTTCCCGCGCCAAAGCGACTCGTGCCATTCGGTGTGGTGCGCCCCGTTTTTCATAGTCACATGGTTAAAAACCGTCCCCACGGCAAAGTTGCGGCGAAAACTCGCTCGCCCTCGCCGGACTTTGACTCTATTTTATTGCCGGAAAATGACCACTACCTCCACCCAACGAGCCGGATCCTCCGCCCACGCGCCGCCGGACTGCCATCGGTTTCTGAGCGCCTGCGCCTGCCGGAGCGTGGACCGTCCGCCGGTGTGGTTCATGCGGCAGGCGGGCCGCGCCCTGCCGGAATATCGCGCGCTCAAGGAAAGGCACTCCTTTCTGGAACTGGTGCGGACGCCCGAACTGGCCGCCGAAGTCACGCTCCAGCCGGTGCGCCGGTTTGGTTTCGACGCGGCGATTTTGTTCAGCGACATCCTTGTGGTTCCTGAAGCGATGGGTCAGTCCTACCGCTTCCGTGACGGCGGCGGCGTGACGATGGATTTTGCCGTGCGCCGCCAGGCTGACATTGAAAAACTCTCCGTCGGACGCGTTGTCGAGCGGTTGAATTACATGGACCAGGCACTGCGGCTGGTGCGCCAGGAACTGGGCGGGCAAACCGCCCTCATCGGCTTTGCTGGTTCGCCGTGGACGCTGGCCACATTCATGATGGAAGGCGGCGGCGCCAAGGCGTACTCCCGCGCGCCGGCTCTGTTCCGCGAGGAGCCCCTGGCCTTTTTTGCGCTGGCCGAGAAACTCACCGGCGCCGTGACCGCCTGCCTCCAGATGCAAATCCAGGCCGGCGCGGACGTGGTGCAGATTTTCGACAGCCACGGCGGCCTGCTGGCGCCGGCCGAATTCCGCGAAGCCTCCGGCCGCTGGATGCGCGAAATCATTTCCCGTCTTGGCGGGCGCGTGCCGGTCATCGTTTTTTCCCTCGGCACGCATGGTAACTGGGACGACCTGCTGGCCACCGGCGCGAGCGTGCTGGGCATTGACTGGCGGTTTCCGCTGGCGGACGCGCGCCGGCTGCTGCCTGCCGGCGTCGCCATTCAGGGAAACCTCGCGCCGGCGCTGTTGAGCGAGGCCCCGGCGGCGGGGGCTGCCGGCGAAACGCGGCGACTTTTGGAGGAAATGCGCGGACGGAAGGGGTATATTTTCAACCTTGGCCACGGCGTGCCTCCGGACGCGAAGCTGGAAAACATCGCCGCGGTGGTGGAAACTGTAAAAAATTTCAAATGAGAATTTATTTCTACCGCAGAGTCGCGGAGACGCAGAGTTCTAAAATTGCTTCTCTCCGCGCCTCCGCGTCTCTGCGGTTTCTTTTTTCCAAATGAGCAGGCTGAACGTCAATCTGGATTTGGTGAAAAAATACAACGTGCCCGGGCCGCGTTACACCAGCTATCCACCCGCCACGAAATTCACCGAGGCGATTTCGTGGGAACAGCTTTCGGCGAAAACCGAGGAGAACAACCGCGCTCCGCGCGACCTGTCGGTTTATTTTCACATCCCCTTCTGCGAAACGCTCTGCTGGTTCTGCGGCTGCACGACCGTCATCACCCTCAACCACGACAAAGGCCTGGCCTACGTCGAGGCGCTGGGCCGTGAAGTGGCGCAGATGGCGCCGCGTCTGAATCCGCGGCGCCAGGTGGTTCAACTCCATTTCGGAGGCGGCTCGCCGACCTTTCTCCGGCCGGATGAAATCCGCCGGCTCGGGGAAATCATCCACAAACATTTCACCTTCTCGCCGGACATCGAGGCCAGCGTGGAAGTGGACCCGCGCCGGCTGACGCGCGAGCACATGATGGCGTTGAAGGAAATCGGCTTCAACCGCGCCTCGATGGGCGTGCAGGATTTCAACCCGAAGGTGCAGGAGGCAATTCACCGCGTCCAGCCACGCGAGATGACGCAGCAGGCAATAGACTGGATGCGCGAACTGGGCTACAACTCCATCAACCTGGATTTGATTTACGGCCTGCCGTTCCAGACGCCGGCATCGTTCAACGAAACGCTCGACATCGTGCTGACGATGAAGCCCGACCGGTTGGCCGTGTTCAGCTACGCACACGTGCCGTGGATCAAGCCGTCGCAAAGAATCCTCGAACGCGAAGTCCTGCCCACGCCGGAAACCAAGCTGGAAGTGCTCAAGCTCGTCATCGAAAAACTCACCTCGGAGGGCCGGTACGTCTATATCGGCATGGACCATTTTGCGAAGCCGACTGACGAGCTGGCCCTGGCGCAGCGCGAGAAGAAGCTGCAGCGGAATTTTCAGGGTTACAGCACCCGCGCCGGCTCGGACATTTACGCCTTCGGCATGTCGAGCATTTCGCAGATTCCCGAAGCCTACTGGCAGAACGAAAAGGAACTGCCGAAATGGCAGGCCGCCGTGGACGCCGGCAAAGTGCCGCTGCACAAGGCGTATTTAGTCACCGACGAGGATAAAATCCGCCGTGAAACCATCATGCGCGCGATGTGCGACCTCTCGCTCGACTTCGCCGCGATGTCCCGGAAATTTAATTTCAACTTCGAGCGGCATTTCGCCAAGGAACTGGCCGCGCTCGCTCCATTTGAAGCCGACGGTCTGGTGAAACGCGGTTCAACCGGCCTCGAAGTGACCGACGCTGGCCGCCTTTTCATCCGCAACATCGCCATGTGTTTCGATAACACACTCGCGCCGGTGGGAGAACGGCGGCATTCCAAGACGATTTAAGTTTGTGCAAAGATTGAGGAGGCAGGCACAGGGCTTTTTCGTTCCTGACGCCAGCGTTTGAATTTTACAATTGTTGGGTCGAGCAAAGCAGAACCGTCGCGCAGTTTGGTCGTGCCGATGAGAGTGGTGTTGTAAGTTTCGGTGCGGCGGCTGCCGGTGGTTGTGTTGACTCTACTGCCAACATAAGTCCAATCGGGTTTCGGGTGATTGTGTCCATTCAGCACACCGAACATCAAATGAACGAAGCGGATATTTCCCGACTGAGGTTCAATTTGAAAACACGCCACGAGATGCCAGCCGGAATGACCATTGTGGCTTTCGCCGCCTTTGCCGATTTGAATGGTTGATTTCACCTCCAAACCAACTGGCTTGCCGCTTTGTTTTGCCGCTGGATTGGTGAGGCCGGGGTAAGCCTGGTCAGAATTATGTTTGTAAGGAGAGTGGTCATTCAACGCGTCGCAAAAGACGTTGGAAACAAGCCCGCTGAAGTTGTTGCCTTGGATGTATTCAAGCAATGGCTTTGCGCCGCTGGCAAGCAAATTGGCGTTGATGCGGGACACGATGCTTTGCGTGGCGTCCATCGCCGCCTCCAGATGAGAGATGTTCATGTCCGGCGGCAGGGGAACTTGCGGACGAAAATAATCTCGGTTGACGATGATGCTGGGCAATACAGGTTCAGGCGCAAACGCGCCAGCGACAAACAGCGGCAATGGACAGGCGAGCACGCGAGCCAGAGAATCAAGAATATCAATTGTGAAGTTCTCGCGCCCGTTTTCCATGCCGGAGAGATGCTGGTAAGTGATCCCTGTCTTGGTGGCCAACTGTTCCTGTGTGAGTTGCTTTTGCTCACGCAGTTTGCGGATAAACCGCCCAATGGTCGTTTTGGCATCCATTTCGCCCATAGTTGATACACATTTTTCGCTTGCTTGTCTTTCGCCTATAGTTGAACCTGGGGGTGATTAAAGAATGTATCGGATTTACCATGCGGATTGCTTTGAATGGCTGCGCGAGCGCGCGCCTCACTCGCTCCATGCTGTCTGCACCGATCCGCCCTATGGCCTTTTGGAATTTACGGGAAGGGAGATTTCCAAGCTTCGCGCGGGGCGCGGCGGCGTGTGGCGTCTGCCCCCGACGATCGGCGGTAGCCAGCGCGACCCGCTTCCGCGTTTCACCGTTCTGACCAACGCACAAAAACAGGAACTGCGCAAATTCTTCCGCGAATGGGGCAAGACGCTTCGGCCCGCGTTGGTGCCGGGAGCGCACGTTTGTGTGGCTGGCCATCCGATTCTCCAACACCTCGTTCAACATGCGATGGCCGAAGCCGGCTACGAAGTGCGGGCAGCCATTGTGCGGCTCTACTTTAGTTTTCGTGGGGGCGACCGCCCCAAAAATGCGGAACGGGAATTTCCTGAAGTTTGCGTGACACCAAAAGGCGCCTATGAACCATGGATGCTCTTCCGAAAACCCATCCAAGAAAGAACTGTGGCTGAAAATCTTCGCAAGTGGAAAACCGGCGGGCTTCGTCGGCTTTCAGTTGACAAACCTTTGCCTGATTCGATTCCGAGCGGACGCACGCCCGATCGCGAGGAGGCCATCTCCAATCATCCTTGTCTGAAGCCGCAACACTTCATGCGAATCCTGGTTCGTTCGCTGCTTCCAATTGGCGAGGGCGTCGTGCTCGACCCGTTTATGGGATCAGGCTCAACCATTGCCGCCGCTGAAGGCGTCGGCTACGACGCCGTTGGCGTCGAGGTTGACGAAGAGTATTTCAAGCTGGCCGGACTTTCCATTCCGCGGCTTGCGGCGTTGTATCCTGATTTTGCCGGCGAAGACCTCGAAATGAATGGCGGGTATGGTTCAATCGAAAAAGAAAACGAACAGCAGTTGGCAATGCTACTCGCGGAAAAGCCGATAGCATACCTGGTAAAATCCTCCACAAAAATCAAACCAAGACGGGCTTAAATGCTGCAAAACTGAGTTTCGACGTTGAATGAAATCCGTTGCGATTATCGGCGCTGGCATCACGGGTTTGACGGCGGCGTTTTACCTGAAACGCGCGGGCGTGCCGGTCACGGTTTATGAAGCCGGCGAGCGCGCGGGGGGCGTGATTCAATCCATCCGTAAGGACGGTTTTCTCGCCGAGTTCGGGCCGAACACCATCCTGGAAACCTCGCCGAAAATCGCGCAATTTGTCAGCGACGCCGGCTTGGAATCTCGCCGGCTGGCCAGCGACCCGAGGGCCGAGGCGCGCTACCTCGTGCGCCACAGGCGGCCGATCAAGATGCCCGGCTCGCCGTTGGGATTTTTGGCGACCAAACTTTTCAGCGCCAGGGCCAAGCTGGCGGTGTTGCGCGAGCCGTTCGTGCCGCCGCTCCGGGACGGCGCCGAGGAAAGTGTCGCCCAATTTGTGGTGCGGCGGCTCAGTCAGGAGTTTCTGGATCATGCGGTGGAGGCCTTGGTGGCGGGAGTTTATGCAGGCGATCCGGGCAAGTTGTCCGTGCAACACGCGTTTCCACGGCTCGCGCAACTCGAAGCGCGTTACGGCTCGCTCATCAAGGGCCAGATTTTCGGCGCGCGCCAACGCCAACGGCGCGGCGAAATCGCCAAGGACCGCGCGCCGAAATTTTCCTTTGACGAGGGCCTGCAGGTTTTGCCGGACGCGCTCGCGGCGCAACTGGGCGATGCGGTGAAGCTCAACTCACCCGTCATGGGGTTGACGCAAATGGAAAATGGCTGGCGCGTGTCCACGCCATCGGGTGAAGTGGAATACGGCGCGGTGATTTATTGTGGCACAGCTTATCGGCTGGCGGAATTACGGGTTGATGCGCGCGCGAGTCCCGCCTCGTCGCTTTCTCCATCGGTTGAGGAAAGGGCGGAGGAACGCGGGGCGGGAAGGCTCGGAATGTTTTCCGCAGTCCGCTACCCGCCGGTGGCGAGCGTGGCGCTCGGTTTCCGGCGGCAGGATGTGGCGCATCCGTGCGAGGGCTTCGGCATGTTGGTCCCCAAAATCGAGGGTTTCAAGATTCTGGGCACAATTTTTTCGTCCTCGCTTTTTCCGAACCGCGCGCCCGCCGGACACATATTGCTGACGAGTTACGTGGGGGGCGAACGCCAGCCGGAACTGGCGTCGCTGTCGGCGGAAAAACTGGTCGGACTGGTCTGCGCCGATCTGCGGCTGCTGCTCGGCGTTCAGGGCGGGCCGGTGTTTCAACATTGCGCCATTTATCCGAAGGCGATTCCTCAATACACCGTCGGCTACGGCAAATTCAAGGACCGGATGGAGACCATGGAAGCGGCGGCGCCCGGCTTGTTTTTCGCGGGCAGCTATCGGGACGGCGTTTCCCTGGGCGATTCAATTGTGTCAGGCTGCACCGCGGCGGAGCGTGGCGCGGCCTTCTTGCAACACGGTTGATCCCACCATCCCTTGCCCGTGATCAGGGTCACTGGGCGGGCGGGGCCGCCGGGGCATTGGTCACCGCCGGCGGACTGGCGTTGGTCGCCGGCGTCGCGGGGCTGCCTTTCGGCGGTGCGGGCGGCGCTTCGTTGGCGGGGGTGGACGAGCTTTGCGATTGGTTGCCTCACCCGGCGACCAGCAGGAGGGCCGCCGATGCGCCGATGATTTTCGGCCATATCGTGTTCATGATTTTCGTCATTCGAATTCTTGTTTTCTTGGTTTCAATTCAGCGGTGCGCGTCGGCTGCGCCCAGTCGAGAAATGGTCCGGTGATGACCCAGGCCAAAATCAGGATGGCCGCCAGGACTGTGGAAAACAGATAGCCGCAGACTTGAACGCCGGAACGCGCCAAGCCTTCAAGGATGTCGGAATGAGAGGCGGCCTTCATGGCACACACAGGCGGCAGGGTTCACGGCGTCGGCCCCCCGCCGAAGATTTTGCCCGCGTAGCGCAGCGAATGCGAACCGTCTGGCCGCCGGCCATCCACGATGAAGCGACGGAAATATCCGCTTGAAAGCCGCGGCGACACGGCCGGCCAGGCAATGTTCCGGGTTCCTCTTCAGGTTCGGCGGAAATTTCTTCAAACTCGCCAGGATGGGTGCCGGTTTGTGTGATTCGGCCAGCGCCGTCAGCGGCGCGGCGGCGTGACGTGCAACCTCCCCGACCGCAGCCGGCGCGCCGACGGGTTTGCTGGAATTTTTGATTGGCGGCCAGAACGGCAAAAGGGAGACAAACCGGACGCTGATGTTGGTCGTCGTGGGGGGAACGCCCGGTTTGTCATTTGAATGCGCGGGCCTCAATACGTTTTGACTCCCGGCATTCATAATCATTTATGGCATCCGCACGAGCCCATGACGCGCCCGGCATCCCTCTTCGCCTGTCCGCTGCGTTTCTGGATGCGACCCAGCAATTCCTCCTCCTTGCCTTCAGTGAATTGCGATTGGTCATCCATCCATTGCGCCAGCTTCTGTTTCAATCTGCCCTTGGCGATGTTCCAATTTCCCTTGACCTCGAGCGCGTTCATGGACTGGTGCGTTGTTGCTCTCTGTTTTGCCGCGCACGAAGCGCGACGGGTTTTCTTCTGCAGGGAGCGTGCCAACCAGGTTCAGACGTGGCTGACGAGGCAGATGTCCAACGAAAAGGGGGCAGTTCAGGCCCCTGGCGTTCCGCTGCTCGAAACGTCAAGTGCAACTTGCAAGTCCATGGATGACCGGGGGTTGCAAACTGCAATTGGCGGGAGTCCTGATCCGGGCTTAAGGAGCGGGCGCGTCGAGGAATTCGCGGGCGTCGGCGGCCTCGGCTTCCGGCACCTGCACGCGGATGCCGCCGGCCGCCAGCGAATAGCCGTCAATGCTCAGGGCGGACAATTCATCGGCCACGAACGGATGAAATTCCGCGGCCTCGAGCCGCGAACGGACCAATTGCGCCTCGGCTGGGCTGAAGGCGGTAAAGACGGTGACCAGGCTCATGGGGCAAGGTGGGTTCAGGCGGGCGGATTTTTCGGCGTTTCCGGCGAGCGCAATTCCGAGAAGATGATGACGCCCGCGCCGGTCTGGACCAGGCTTTGCACCTGCGCCTCGACCTGCTGGCCCAGGTGCGACTGGCCGTTGTTGACGACCACCATGGTCCCATCGGGCAAATAGCCGATGCCCTGGCCCTTGTCCCGGCCTTCGCGCACGATTTTCAGATGCACCATTTCACCGGGCAGCAGCGCCACCCGCAGACACTTGGCCACTTCGTGGAGGTTGACGCAGTTGACCTTCTGGAGCGCGGCGATTTTGGCCAGGTTGGAGTCGTTGGTGAACAGTCTGGCGTTGAGACTGCGGGCCAGATGGATGAGTTTGGCGTCCACTTCCTGCTCGTTTGAAAAATCGCCTTCGTGGATGCGGAACTCGGTCTGGGGGTTGCGCTGGATGCGGTTGAGCATCTCCAGGCCGCGCCGGCCGCGGGCGCGCTTGATGGGGTCGGCGGAATCCGCGATTTGATGGATTTCCCGGAGCACGAAACGCGGCACCACGACCAGTCCCTCGATAAAACGGGATTCGATCAGGTCGGCGATGCGCCCGTCAATGATCACGCTGGTGTCGAGCAGGAGCAGACTGTCGGGCTGGTTTTGCGGGCGGAACCGGATGTAAGGAATGATGAGGGAAAAATCCTCCTTGTTGCTGCGCAGCGCTAGGACGATGCCGATGTAGCTGAAGCTGAGGAACAGTCCCAGATGGATCAGCCACTGGACCTTCGCATCGGCGTTTTCGAACAGCCGGGAGGCATCAATCAGCTCCGCCACGACCGTGCCCAGGATCAATCCAAAGGTCGTGGCCGAAAAGGCGCGAAGCGAAAACCCCTTGAGCATCTCGTCCACGGCGATCAGCAGCCACCCGAAGCCGAAACCCATCAGCATTCCAAAAAATGCCGCGTGCCGGATGCCGATGTATTCGGGACGCACCTGGCTGATGGCATAGCCGGCGGCGATGCACAGGCCCACAAACAGAATGCGGATGACCCAGAGCGATCGCATAGGTTCAAGGAATCGGGGCGCGCGGCGGCCGGGGCCGGGGGGCGTTGGTGGACGGGGATTCGCGGTGCCAGAGAAAGCGCCACAACCCCAGGCGATTGAGGTTGCTGGAGGCGACGGCCAGGTTGTAGGCAATCGCCTGAACATTGGTGGACAGCGGTTCGTTTTGCAGCATGGCGCCAGCCAGTCCTTTGCCGGATTGCATGCCCCGGAGCAAGTCCTTTAACGTCTCGGTCGAGGACCGGATGTTTTTGACCGCCAGGTTGATTTCCGGACCGTTGGTTTGCAGCAGATTGTCGGCGTTGGTGGCCAGCCGCGTCAGGTCCTGGGAAAACAGGAGCACGTTGCTGACCGCCAGGCTCACCGGCGAACCGTTGCTGGCCACGAGCGAGTTGATGTCGTTGATCGTGTCCAGCGCCCGATCAGAAACCGAGCGCATGTTGTCCACAGCCACCGCAATGTTGGTCAAGGAATGCCCGTTGAGCACCGTCTGCCGCAGATCCGTGACCGCGGCGTCGAGTTGCCTGGCGGTGGCGTCAATGCGCTGGATGAAGCCGGCGGCGGCGCGGGCGGTCTCCTGCAGATTGAACGGCGGCTCGCACGGGACTTCGTCGCCATCGTGGAGCAGCGGCGGCTCGTTGGCCGTGGGGAGGATGGCGACGAATTGATCGCCCAGGAACCCGGCCTGCTCGATCACGAAGCGGGCGTCGTGATAAATCTTCACCGCCTTGCGGATGCGCAGGAAGATGGTCACGCTCCGGCCGTCGGGGGCCAGTTGAATGCCCGAGACGCTGCCCACCTGCACGCCGGCCAGCAGCACGGAGGCCTGCTGCTTGAGGCCGCCGACGTTGGCGGCGTGGAGGCGCAACTCATAGCTCGCCTGGAAGAGGCTCCGGTTTTTGCTGAATTGAACCAGCAGCGCCGCCAGCAACGCCAGCGCCACCAGCACGAACAGACCCACTTTGGTTTCAAGACGCGATGTTCCCATGGGTGCTTTTTTCCGGGTCCGCCACCCCGTCAATAAACTGGCGCACGACCGGGTCCGGCGAGTTGAACACCTCTTCCGGGGCGCCGCTGGCGTGGATTTTTCGGTCGTGCATCATGAGCACGCGCTGGCCCACGCGCCGCGCCGTGCGCATGTCGTGCGTCACCACCACCGTGGTCACCTTCAGGTGGTCGCGCACGCGCAGGATCAAATGGTCAATGCTGTCGGACACAATCGGGTCCAGGCCGGTCGTCGGTTCGTCGTAAAGCACAATTTGCGGCTCGTAAATGATCGCCCGCGCCAGGCCCACGCGCTTTCTCATGCCCCCGGAGAGCTCGGCCGGATTCTTGTCTTCCGTTCCGGGCAGGTCCACCATCTCGAGGACCCGGGCCACGCGCCGGGCGGTCTCCGCCTCGGTCAGATTCTCGTTGCGG
This sequence comes from Verrucomicrobiota bacterium, assembly GCA_028873125.1. GTDB lineage: Bacteria > Verrucomicrobiota > Verrucomicrobiia > Limisphaerales > UBA11358 > UBA11358. Next base: position 19,918 of record JAGWMQ010000055.1, read on the forward strand.
CGGAGCGCGAACGCTACGTTTTCGGCCACGCTCATCGAATCGAACAGCGCTGCCCCCTGAAACACCATGCCGAAATTCCGGCGCACGCGCAGCAACTGCCGCTCGTCCATGGGCACGATGTTTTCGCCGTCAATCAGCACCTCGCCGCGGTCGGGCTTGAGCAGGCCGATGACGTGCTTGAGCAACACACTCTTGCCGCAGCCGCTGCGCCCGATGATGGCGACGGATTCGCCGTTTTCAATCCGAAAACTCACGTCGTCCAGAACCGTCTGATCGTCAAACCGCTTTAGCAGATGGCGCGCTTCAATCATAGGGCGTTCAACAGCCGCTCCAGCCCCAGCGTCAGGAAAAAATCAGAGATGAGGATGGTGATGGACGCAGCCACCACCGCCTCGGTCGTGGCCTTGCCCACCCCCTCGGCGCCCACGCCGCAGGTCATGCCCTTGTAGCAGCCCACCAGCGTCAGGATGCCGCCGAAGATCAGCGCCTTGATCAACCCGATGGACAGGTCGGTGTCGCCGGTGTATTTGAGCATGTGCGCCCAGGAATAAACCGGGTCAATGCCATACAATCCCACGCCGACGCCGTAACCGCCGGCGATGCCCAGGGAAATGGATTCGGCCGTGAGCAGCGGCAGCGCGATCAGTCCGGCCAGCACGCGCGGCACCACCAGATAATCCACCGGATGCGTCGCCAGCGTCCGTAGCGCGTCAATTTGTTCCGTCACGCGCATGGTGCCGATTTCGGCGGCGATGGCCGCGCCCACCCGTCCCGTGACCATCAGCGCCGTCAGCACCGGCCCCAGTTCGCTGCACATGGAAACGCCCACCACCGCCAGCGTGGCCGTGTCCATCTTGACCTTGTGAAATTGGAAATACGTCTGCGCGGCCAGGACCATCCCGGTGAAGGCGCCGGTGATCAGCACGACCGTCTGTGATTTGACGCCGACGAAATAAACCTGGTAGATCAAATTGCGCCAGGCGACCTTGAAGGTCAGCAGCGCCGCCGCGGCCTCGCGGGCCAGCAGGGTAATCTGCCCCAACCCGGCCAGCCACGCCGCCAACGTCTGCTTGACGGAGAGATTCATTGTCACCGGTGAGATTACCAACGCACGCCGCGTTTGACCAGCGCCGGATTCCCGCGGCGACGAAGGGCTGCATCCACCTGCGCTTGCATGCTGCAGCGCATGGAATGCGACCGCGACTTCAGACCGCCGAAAATCCGCGGAAATATGTTGCGCGATTCCCGGCGATGGGCCATACTGCCGCTTCCGAGTCGCGGGGTGGAGCAGCCTGGTAGCTCGCAAGGCTCATAACCTTGAGGTCCTGGGTTCAAATCCCAGCCCCGCAACCAATTTTCTCAATAAAAACGTGGAGTCGGACACTTCTGACACGTTTGCGACACAGAAAACGCCAGAATCCGGGGCGGAATTTGAGAAAGCAGTGAGGTTCCCAAAACGCATCAAATACCGTGGCCGAGTGCTTGCCACGATCTACGGCAGGTGCAAGGGGCGCGATTCTTACCGTGTGGCGTGGGAGGTCGCCGGACAGCGGCACATGGCGTCGTTTTCGTCCTATTCACTCGCCAAAAGCCACGCTGACGCGCTGGTGAAGGATTTGGCCAAAGGCTCGCAAAGTGAGCGCGTTGCACCCGGCGCAAGCCCGTGACGCCCTGGCCGCGCTGGAACGGTTGCAGGCGTTCTACCAGTCCACCGGACGCCGCGTGTCATTGCTGGCCGGCATTTCGGCGTATTGCGAAGCCGCCGCCAAGTTGAACGGGCGGACGGCGGACGAGGCGGTTGAAGGCTATTTGCGGAGTGTTGCCGGTGTGAGACACAAAGACATTGCGGAAGCCGTCGCGGAATTTCTGCAAGCGGAAGCGCCGCGTGCCCATGCGCCGGACGGTCAACGCGCGCAGCTTTCCAGAGAATACGCAAGCATTCGCGCGATCCGCCTTGGCCGTTTTGCCGACACATTCCCAAACACCGCTGTTTGCGATTTAACGCGGCAACACTTGGACGCCTTCATTGCCGCGCTGGACAAAATGCGAAAAGGCAGGAAACGGATCATTGCTTCCGCCAAAAGCCGGAACCATTATCGCGCGGTTGTCCGGCAATTTCTGGCCTGGTGCGTGCGCAAAGATTATCTGCCCGTCACGCATCGCTTGCTCGAAGCTGACGGCTTTCCCCAAGCTCTTTTTTTAAACGGATGTGTTCCTCCATCAACTCCGAGAGCACCTCGTGCTTGCGCCGCAGCCGTCTGCGGACAGAATTTTACCGAGCCATTGCTGAATCGCTTGCGTGAAACGATTCAGCAGGAGCCGAAATTATCCCGGCGAGCTCTGTCACACCGGCTCTGTGAGTGGCTGGACTGGAAGCGCCCCAACGGGCGACTCAAGGAGATGAGCGCGCGTTGTGCATTATTGAGATTACATCGAGAGGGACGGCTCCGGTTGCCACAGCCGCGTTGTGGTCCAGCAACGCGCAGGCCTCTGGCCCTGCCGCCGGCGTCGCCGCGCTTGGAAGGTTCGGTGGAAGTTTTGCCCGGGTTAGAGTTGACACTGGTGCGCGGGCCTCGCTCGGCTTCAGCCCGGTTATATAAACAGTTGATCGCTGCGCATCATTATTTGGGTTATCGTCCCGCCTGCGGGGCCCAAATGCGGTATTTGATTAGTTGTGCCCGCGGAGTCATCGGCGCGTTATCCTTCTTGAGGTGGGAACCACGGCGGGACGTTCCCGCCAAGACCAAGGTCATCAGGCAACCGTGCCCCGCAAAGCGATCTTCCTTTTGCCCTTGGTGGCCCAAGCTCGATCCTTGTTGAGTGCCGAACCGGCGGCTCTTTTGGCCACGAAACCGAGTCCGGTAACACCCCCTGTATCGCCGGGCGACTGGGCCGAAGCTGAATTTGGGCACACCACCTTGGGGGACACGCGTCTGCAACGGCGATTGTGGGCGGTCGCGCGCGATTTTTTCGCTTCGCCCCAATGCCTCGCTCCCGCAAGCCTGTGGCAGCCGCGCCAAGACCAAGGCAGCGTATCGTTTGTTCGATCATCCGGCCATGCAGATGGAGCAGGTATTACGAGCGCATTACGCAGCGACCCAAGCGCGTGAGTAATCCATCCAACCGATGGCCGAGCGTTATTCATCATTGGCCGCTGGTGAAGATGGCTGGGTCAATGCCATCGAAATCGGAGGTGAAAAGGACCGTGGCTGAATCATGTCGCTAATTTTTCGAGGCTGCCTCTTTAGCTGTCTGTTCGCTTTCGAGGAAAAAAACTTTCTGTGCCATTTCTGCGGAATGAGTGTTGCGCAGATGGCCATAAACTCGCATTGCGAGCGCCCCGCCATCATTGTGACCGAGCCAGCGCGAGACGGTTGGAATATCAACGCCGGCTTCGATGCACCGCGTTGCAAACAAGTGGCGCAAATCGTGGTGGGTAATACGAGGGATTTTCAAAAGGCGGCAGGCTCGTGTTAAAGACTTTTCGCATTCTCCGACATGGCAGATTAAATCCTGTGGCGAATGTGATTTTTCTGCCAACCGGCCCAACAGTGCCTTCATATCTGCGATGATGGGAACGTTCCGCGTTTTGGGGGCATCGTTGGCCTTGCGCGTCTTTACGCTGTGAACCGTGATAAAACCGCGCTTTAGATTCACGTCTGACCAATGCACTTGTTTGGCTTCGGAGAGGCGGCAACCTGAATAAGCCAGAAAGCGCACAAAGTCCGCACAGTATTTAGCCTGTCCCGCACCGCTCGTCTCAAT
>JAGWMQ010000184.1 GCA_028873125.1 Verrucomicrobiota bacterium
CTTCGGCTTGTATCTCATGAGCTGCCTGCTGCTGGTCATGGCCACGGGACTGGAACGATTCCTCACCGCCTGGTATTTGAGCGGGCATTTCACGCCGGTGGAAAACCTCATCAACACCGCGGCCGCCCATCTGCGGTTTTGAGCATGGACACCGCCGCCGAGAAAAATCTGTTGCGCGCGCTGGTCGAATTGGAAAGGGCGATTCACGCCCCGCCCGGGGCCGGTCCCAAACCGGACCTGCTGCCGCTCTTCTCCCGCATTGATGAACTGGCCGGGCGGTTGCCGACCGGCACCGATCCGGCGCTGGCCCATTACCTGCGCAAGAAGAGCTACGAGAAGGCGCGGCTCTTTCTGCTGGGACGGGAAGCGGAGAATCAAGCCGGAGACTGCCGGCGCGTTTGAGGTCCCGGCTGCAGCATGCCGGTTGAAAGGTGCGCGTTCGGCCGCCGTTCCAGCCCCCTTGCGCTCGTCAACCTGCGCCCTGTAATCTGCAACCATGCTCGAAGACACCATCGCCGCCATCGCCACCCCGCTGGGCGAAGGCGGGCTGGCCCTCATCCGCGTTTCCGGCGCCAAGGCACCCGCCATCGCCGACAGGATTTTTCTGCCGGCCGGAAAGCGTTCCCAGAAACCTTCCACCGCTCCCACGCACACGATTCATTACGGCAAAATCATCCGCCATAATGACAACCAGTCCCCCGCCCCACCCGCGGATGGGCCTGCGACCGGGCGAGCGTTTGAAGTCATTGACGAGGTGTTGCTCGCGGTGCTGCGCGCGCCCCGCACGTTCACCGGCGAGGAGACCATCGAGATCTCCTGTCACGGCGGCCTGTTGCCGGCGAAGTTGGTGCTGGATGCGGTCCTGGCAAACGGCGCGCGTCTGGCCGAGCCTGGCGAGTTCACCCGCCGCGCATTCCTCAACGGACGTCTCGACCTCGCGCAGGCCGAGGCGGTGGCCGACCTGATCCATTCGCGCACGGAAGTTGCGCTGGCCGCCGCCAACGAACAGCTTGCCGGAAAATTATCCCGGCGCATCAATCGGCTCCGCGACGATCTCCTCCACACGCTGGCCCGCGTCGAGGCGCACATTGATTTTCCCGAGGAAGACCTCGCGCCGGACACCCAGGAACAACTGTTGAGCCGGCTGGAATCGGCCCTCGCCTCCATGGATGAGCTGCTGCGCACGGCGAATGAAGGCCGGATTCTGCGCCGGGGCGTCCGCGCCGCCATCGTCGGGCGGCCCAATGCCGGCAAGTCCAGCCTGCTCAACCAATTGCTCGGACGCGACCGCGCCATCGTCTCGCCAATCCCCGGCACAACGCGGGACACGATCGAGGAAACGGCCAACATGCGCGGCATCCCCGTGGTGTTCATTGACACCGCCGGCCTGCGCGAGGCCCGCGATGAGATCGAAGAGGAAGGCGTCCGCCGCAGCCGACTGTCGCTCGCCCAGGCTGAACTGCTTTTGCACGTATTGGATGCGAGTGAACCGCTGACCGCCGCAGATGCCAATCACCTGGCCGAGTTCGCCGGCAAGCAGCGGATTCTGGTCCGGAACAAGGTGGACCTGCCCGTAAAACTCGAATTGCCTCCGGAACACGCCTGCCCGCCTCGACGTGAAGCCATCCGCGCCTCACCGGCAACCGGACCGGAGTTCGGCGCGTCCGTTGTGGACGTTTGCTGCTTGAATGGAGAAGGAATTGAAAAATTAAAGGACGCCATCAAGGACCGGGTCTGGTCCGGCGCAATCGAGGCGGGCATGCTGGAGGTGATGATCAACTCGCGGCACCAGGACGCGCTGAATCGCGCTCGCGAGGCGGCGCGGCGGACGATTGACGCCCTGCGCGGCGACGCAGCCCTGGAACTGGTGGCGTTGGACTTGCGCATCGCGGTCAACGCCGTCGGCGAAATCGTCGGCCAGACGGCCACGGAGGATTTGCTGGACTCGATCTTCAGCCAGTTCTGCATCGGCAAGTGACCGCAGAAGCGACGGACGGCCGACGCCCGGTCGTCTCGAACCGCTGACAAAAAGACCGGCGGCAGACTGCCTTGAACCGTGGGAGCGGGACTATTTGTCGGCGACGGAATGGCGCGAAAACGAGCGACACGCCCGCGGGGCGGGCCGCTCTCCAGGCAGGTCATCGTCCGGACGCTGGGCTCACTGGCGCAACCCTGAGAGGAATCGCTCGGGCGTCAGGCCGCCTTCATTGATCTGCGTGACCTTCGTCCACGGTCTTCCCGGAACGCCGGCCGCCACCGCGCGCCATTGTGTCGCCACTTCTGCGAACCAATCCGGCAAGGGCCATTGGGCATGGGCGGCGGCGCATTCCCGCTTGAGCGCGTCCCACCGCGCCAGCCACACGTACCGGACGGCCAGATGCCCGAGGCGGACGCGCGCGAGCAGGTCCGGGTCGCCGGCCACCTCGCTTTCCGCCTCCCGCCACAATTTTTCCGCCGCCGCGAGCGATTTGAATTGGAGAAACGGGGCGTCCGGCGGCGAATAGCATTTGAGATTGTAGCCGCGCGAGGCGTCGTGCATCAAGGTCAGGTACCTCCAGATCGTTCCGCCCGCCTTGCCATAATAGCCGTCCAGAAATTCGCGGATCAGCGCCCGGTCGTCCTGTTGTGGATTCCAGAGCAATTGCGCCAGCACCCAGGCGCGCAACTCGGCCATCTCCGAGCCATACGACTGATAGGCGCCTTCCTCGAAGACTCCCTTGACGTGATGGGCCTGAAAGAAGCGCAGGTTCGGCCCCAGGACAAACCAGTTGGGATGCGGCTGGACGTAATGGGCGAAATCCGTCACGTAATCCCAAATGTAAAGCCGGTCGGAATGTCCCGCCCAGCCGCGGATGTCGTCCGCGAACCGGGCGTTCGACGCGTCATCCAACGGGGCGCGAAAATTGCACTCGATGCTGCACAGCCGGACGATGGTGTTGGGGCGGGCGTGCAACGTCCGGGGCGGTTTGCGGGTGTACTGGTAGGCCAGCGTGTCCACGGCCACGTTCGGAAATTCAGGCTCAATCTGCCCGGCCACATAGTTCGCAAAGGCCAGCATCGTGCCCGAATGCGAACCTTCCGCCTGGTCCAGCGCGCGGCAATTCGTGCATTCGCAGGCGCCGGAACAATCATTCTGCGACACGCTCACGATGTCGGCCTCCGGCGACTCCCGGAGCCTTTGCTCCACGCGTTGCACCACGAAATCGCGCAGCTTCGGGTTCGTCAGGCAGAGTTGCGCGTTGGTGCCCTCCCGTTTCCCAGTCACCAGACTGAACCATTCGGGGTGCTGGGAGAAGTATTCCCTCGGAGGCACTAGCTGATAAAAGGTGTGGACAAAGCCCGCGTAGCGGATGTGCCCGCCCTTGTCTTGGGGAATGCCAGAAAACTGTCCGTTGCAGCCGTTGTGCCATTGCCAATCCGCATCCAGCGCGGTGAACCAATACGGCTCGCGATATTCAAACGCGGGTTTCTCACGGACGTTCAGAGCGCCCACGCGCAAGGTGGCGTGCCGGGGAATCCGGCTCGCCCACGGGGTCCACCATCGCACCCCGCATTGCTCCTGCAAAAACCGGCTCACGGCATAGAGCGTCCCGCGCGGACGGCCGCCGGCGAGCAGCAGACGCCCGTCCCGCGTGCGCATGACCAGTTCTTCGCCGCCCAATTTGTCGAAGGGCACCTCCTTGAACAGGGCGCGCGCCGCCGTGCCCGGACCGACGAGGATGGCGTGCGCCGGCGCCGCGGTGTTGGTGCGGACCTCGAAGGCCGCTCCGGTGATTTGTTCCAGAGTGGCCGCCAACTCGCGCGCCGCGTAGGCTTCGGTGGCCGTCGCGGCGGGGTCCGTGACAATTACCATCCTCGCCGCGCCGTGTTCGGCGATTACCGTCGCCGGAATGTTCGCCGTGGAAAGCCCCAAGAAGAGTAAAATCAAACAGTTTGTTTTCATGCGATGGCTTTTTGAGAGTGGAATGCAACAATTTTCAATTCAAGAATGGATTTTCTCACCGGAGCGGCATGTTGCCCAATTTTTCGTTGCCCCGGCCGCCATCTGTTCTCCGATGCTCTCCTATCCGCAATGCTTACCGAAGCCGACAGGCGCCGGAAATACGCGGTGCCAAAACTCCAAGGCGCCGACCGGGACAACGTGCGTTTTCCGAATACCGGGCCGAACCCTCCATCTGCCATCCCCAAAGACGTCGCTTCTTAACGCATGAATCATTGGCTGCTTCAACGTCAGGAGGTCTT
>JAGWMQ010000056.1 GCA_028873125.1 Verrucomicrobiota bacterium
AAAGTCAAACTGGCCTTATGGCTCAGAAATGAATATCCCAGAAATCGCTGAATTTCCGCGGCCGGGCCGCAGCCCGGATTAAGCACCCGGATCGGTTTTTTCCGCTTGGAAAGCCGGTACGCCTCGGATTCGAGCATTCCCGCCAAGTAATCAATGCGGTTGCGATGTGCGGCGACCGGCGGGGTCCTCAAGAAAAAGGCGTTGAGAATTTTCGCGAAGATGGAATCTCCCTGGTAGGGATTTAAAACCATCATGTTGACCATTTCATAATCACCCGCATATCCCAAAGGCTTTTGAAAGGTCCGGTACATAAAGGGCGCACACAACACTGCGGGATGAAGGGCATATTTGGCGTAAGAGGCATGGTGGGGGCGCAACTCCTTTTCAACTTTGGCGGCGGCCGTTTCAAATCTTTGAAAAAGATGGGCAAGCGGCGGCAGCACGGCCTTTTCCACCCTCTGCAGGATCTGATGCTCAAACCGCGTCCGCTCGCCCCCTTTTCCGGGTGGATGCAAGTAAACCTCCGCCTCCACTTTATCCAGCCAAATCCGGACTTCATGGAAAAACGTCTGCATGTCGGCGATGACGACCTTGAACTCCGGAAGCAACTTGTAAAACTTCTGCCACTCCTTCAGGAAATCCTTGAATTTCTGTGCAAGCTGCTCCTCTTGGTCCGGGGCTGGTAATAAATTGAAATCCTGCCAGTAGATCTCATCCAACGTCGCTTCGTAGAGTATCTTGGAACTGGCGTCCATCAGGTTGCTGACCACGGCGCGGCCGGAGTAAACCTTCTGCCTTTGTACGATGATAGTGAACTTTTGCAGCACTTCAGAAAGGCGCGGCATGAAGGCCGGATGATACATTTCAAAGACGATGCTGTGCCGTGTCATGCGGACCAGTGAGCCGTGCAATACCGCGCCTTCTTCGGTTTTAAACAACACTTCCGTCTCCGCGCTCGGGGACAGTGGCGCGGGGGTTAGCAGCGCATCAGGTCGGAACAGGACTTTCGCCAAGGGCTTGGCGCCGCTGCCATTGCCGTTCCCGCTTCCGTTGGAAGTCTGGTGCATCTCTGAGACAACATGAAACATTTTTCAGGCCAAAACAAACGGATTTCTCTGGCACCCTTATTGCTCCGGCTTATTGAATTGTTTCAAAAATTAAATCATACCGGGCCGTAAGTTCTTGAAGCCGACCGTCATTTGTCCTCCAATAGGGCAAACGATTGTCTCAAAAACAAGCAACGGAAAGTTATGCCAAAAGGATCATGTCTGAACCGCGGTTTGGGGGTGGTGTTGCTCATGCTATTGCCGGCTGAGCTCCTGGACGGTGAAGGGTTTCGCAATCCGCCGCCGGGTACGTTTAATCTTGGACGCGCCGGCGGCCGCATCGCACAGGTGAACGACTCATCCGCCGTGCAGCAAAACCCGGCCAATCTGGTGGATTTGACCAACGCCGAATTTCAAGCGACGCCTTCCATCGTCTATATCGCCGTGGATTTTGAGTCCGCAGCCGCGCCGGGCCAATCGGCGCGCACAGAATCGCCGTGGAAATTATTGCCGAATTTTTTTGCCGCGCTTCCTCTTGCTGACGGCAAGGCTGCGGTAGGCTTGGGTATCACGGTGCCTTACGGAATCAGCATGGAATGGGACCGGAATTCCAGCGTGTTTGATCCGGCCACAGGCATCTGGCGCTTTGTCGGAACGGGTGGGGCGCCTTATTATACCCGCCTGACCACAATCAATTTCAATCCGACGCTGGCCTTCAAACTCGGAGACAAACTTCGCGTCGGTATGGGGCTGGACGCCATGTGGTCGGACTTGGAATTCAAGCAATACATCTCGCCCGCAGCCCCCACCTGGTGGACGAAAGCTTACGGCGAGGGAGTGGGCATGGGTGGCAACCTGGGGTTGACGTGGCAGATTACCGACCGGCAGCGGCTCGCCGTGACCTATCGTTCGCCCATGACGATTGGCTACGACGGTGATTTCAGACAGTTTAATTCGCCCGCTGGAAACTTCGATTCCAGTTTCAACAGCCAACTGAAATTCCCGACAATCGTCGCCCTCGGTTATGGTCTGCAACTCAACGACACGGTCCGCTTGGAAACCGACGTCGAATGGCTTCAGTTTTCCCGCTTTCAAGATCTTCCCGTAAACGTCGGGAGCAACCCCACGGGAATTACGTCTACAAGCATTCCAGAAAACTGGAAGGACACCTTTACCGCCGGCATCGGCGGCGACTGGGCTTTTGCGCGCCACTGGGTCTTGCGCGGGGGCTATCAATTTTATCAAAGTCCCGTCCCCGACTCGACTTTTTCACCAACCATCCCGGACGCCGACCAAAATGTTTTCACTATTGGGCTTGGCTGGCAAGGTCGGCGCAATTCGCTCGAATTCGCCTATGGGCTTGATTTTTACAATGACCGGCACATTACGAATGACCAAGCTTCACCAGCATTCAACGGCACATACTCGTTCAACGTGCATTTGTTCTCACTGGCCTACCACTATTCGTTCTAAAAATCGTTGCCGCGCGACGAGACGTCAGGCGGCGATGGTCACCCTCGGCAGAAGCCTGCCCAGGGCCTCGTGGCCCCACCGCAGCATCCGTTCCGTCGTTTCCCAGCCGATGCAAGGATCGGTGATGGACACGCCATAGCGCAGGTCCTTCAGGTTTTTGGAAATCGGCTGGCTGCCCTCGTGGAGATGGCTCTCGACCATCAAGCCGATGAGCGAGCGCGTGCCCTCGACCCGTTGTTGAATCACACTGCGCCACACCTCCTCCTGCCGGGCGGGTTGTTTGCCGGAGTTGGCGTGGCTGCAATCCACCATCAGCACCGCCGGCAGTTTTTCCGAAATCAATTTCTCTTCCGCGGCCCGAATGCTCTGGGCGTCGTAATTGGTTTTGGCGCGCCCGCCGCGCAGGACGATGTGCGCGTGCGGATTGCCCGTCGTGCGCACGATGGCCGTCACGCCGTCCTGGTCAATGCCCAGAAAACTGTGCGCATGCCGCGAGGCGCCCATCGCTTCCACCGCGATTTGCAGGCTGCCGTCGGTGCTGTTCTTCAGCCCCACGGGCATGGACAGGCCGCTGGCCATCTCGCGGTGCGTCTGCGATTCGGTGGTGCGCGCGCCGATGGCCGCCCATGAGATCAAGTCGGCGGTGTATTGCGGCACAATCGGGTCGAGAAATTCCGTGGCCGCCGGCAGCCCCAGGCCGACGATTTCCAGCAACAGTTTTCGCGCGGTTTTCAGCCCGGTTTCGATGTCCTGCGAGCCGTCGAGGCGCGGGTCGTTGATCAGGCCCTTCCACCCGATGGTCGTGCGCGGCTTTTCAAAATAGACCCGCATGACGATTTCCATGCGGTCCGCCAGTTCCGTTCGCAGCGCGTTGAGCCGGGTCGCGTATTCCAGCGCGCCTTTTTCGTCGTGAATGGAACAAGGCCCGACGACGACGAGCAGGCGCGGGTCGGCCCGGCGCAAAATGCGGATGATGCGTTCACGGCTGCGGGCGACGGTGGCGGCCACGGCCTCGCCGGCCGGCAACCGGGACTTCAACTCGCGCGGCGTCAGCAGCCGGACGATTTCCCGGACGTGCAAATCCTGTATTCGATACATGAGGCCAATATAACAGAGCGGGACGCGGACAAAAGATCTAATGCGCCGGCTCCCGCCCGGCGGCCTGGATGAACGGCCGCAATTCCTTCATCAACTGCGCAAAGGAATCCAAGGAAAGCTGTTGCGCGCCGTCGCTCCAGGCCGCGGCGGGATTCGGATGCACTTCAATGAGCAACGCATCGGCGCCCATGGCAATTGCGCCCTTGCAGAGGGCCGCCACCAGGTCTGCGCGACCGCCGCCCTGGCTGGGGTCAATCACCACCGGACAGTGCGATTCGTGTTTGAGGACGGGAATGGCGGAGAGGTCGAGCGTGTTGCGCGTGCAGGTCTCGAAGGTGCGGATGCCGCGTTCGCAGAACATCAGGTTCGGATTTTCATGGGCCAGAACGTACTCGCCAGCCAGCAGCCATTCCTCGATTTTCATCGAGAGGCCGCGCTTGAGCAGGACCGGCTTGCCGGTGCGGGCGGCGGCGATGAGGAGCTGGAAATTCTGGGCGTTGCGCGCGCCGATCTGGAGGATGTCGGCATATTCGGCCACCAGTCCGGCGTGCGTTTCCGAAAGCAGTTCGGTGACAACGGCCAGGCCGGTGGCGCGCCGCGCTTTGGCGAGCAGCTTCAAACCTTTTTCGCCAAGTCCCTGGAATTCATACGGCGAGGTGCGCGGCTTGAAGGCGCCGCCGCGCAGGACGGTCGCCCCGGCCGCCCTCACGGCCTCGGCGGTGCGGAGCAGTTGCGCCTCGCCTTCGACCGAACAAGGCCCGGCCATGACGTGGAGTTGTTGGCCGCCGATGACGTGTTCGCGGACGCGGATTACGGAGTTGGCGGGGTGCGCCTCGCGGCTGACCAGCTTGTAACGTTTCTGAATGGGCGTGACGCTCTCGATGGCCTTCGGGAATTGCGCCAGCAGCGTTTCCAGGTTGGCGCGGGTGAGTTCGTCGCCGATGGCGCCGATGACGGTGCGCGCCACGCCGCGCATGACGTGGGGCGCGTAGCCGAGCTTGCGGATTTCGCGGAGCACCGAACGTTCCTCCTTCCTCGAAATCCCGGGTTTGAGCACGATGATCATGGGTTGTGTCAGGTTGGCCGCAGATTGCCAAAACAAAAACGCCGCAGGGCGCCTGGGCAGCCTGCGGCGATGTTTGGGTAAAAAAGTTCTATCGCAGCCGCAAGTGCGCGCCCGCCGGCCAAAACCAATAAAAGAAGAACCGGTTGCCGGTTGCGTTGTTTGCTTGCGTGCTGTTCACGCGGTCAAGATAACAGAACGCCGGCCGTCGTCAAGCGCTTGGAGCCACTCCATGAATTGGTGGGGCGCGCAGTCCTCTGCGCGCCGCGAACGGACCAGGAGACGCTTGGTTGCCGAACGGCGCGCACGGAGTGGCGCGCCCTACCCACCTTCGGTTCAAGGTTGCGAGGCGCGATTCGGGAATCGTCGAAGCTCCCCACGCTCAGACAGGGCCGTTGCAACCGGACGGCGGCACAGCCAAGGCATTCTTCTCCGGCTTTCGACTTCGACAAGAACGGCAGGCCGGTCTAAATTCCCGTGATGACAGTTGAGACAGACATCGGTCCGCAATCGTCCATGCGCGAGGTGCTGGAGGCTTTCCCCGGCGCGCAGCGGGCGTTGTTTCGCCGGTATCACATCGGCGGATGCAGCAGTTGCGGGTTCCGTCCGGACGAAACGCTGGCGGAGGTCTGCGCGCGCAATGGCGGCCTGGACGCGGCCGAGGTGCTGGCGCACATCCGGTCCAGCCGCGAGCAGGACGCGAAGCTGTTGATTCCGCCGATGGAACTGGCCGCGCTGTTGCAGCGGGACAATCCGGTGAAGCTCCTGGACGTTCGCTCCCGCGAGGAATTTGAAGCGGTTCACATCGAAGGTTCCGTTTTGCTTTCCCAGCCGGTGATGCAGGAACTTCTGGCCGGCGGCGCAAAGACAGGTCCGATCGTGGTCATTGACCACGCGGGCAGGAATGGCCTGGACGCGGCGGCGTATTTCATGGGACACGGTTTGCAGAACGTCCGTTGCCTGCGCGGCGGCATTGACGCCTGGGCGCAGGAAGTGGACCCGAAAATGCGGCGCTACAAACTCGGCTGAACATACGATTGGCGATTTACGAGCGCCTTTGCGAACCCACAGACCGCGTAAATCGTATATCGCAATTGGTAAATCTTCAGACGTTGAACTTGAACAGCATCACGTCGCCGTCCTGCACCACGTACTCCCTGCCTTCCATCCGATACAGGCCCTTTTCACGCGCGGCGGCGATGGATCCGCACTGGATCAGATCGTCATACGCAACCGTCTCGGCCTTGATGAAACCGCGCTCGAAGTCGGAGTGAATCACGCCCGCGGCCTTGGGGGCGGTGTCGCCGGCGTGAATCGTCCAGGCGCGCGCCTCCTTCTCGCCCGCGGTGAAAAAGGTCCGCAGTCCCAGCAGATGATACGTGGCGCGGATGAGCGCGCCGACGCCGCTCTCGACGACGCCCAGTTCCTTCAAAAATTCCTTTGCCTCCGTTTCGGACAAATCCACCAAGTCACTTTCGATTTGCGCGCTGATCACGACCGCCTCGCAAGCCAGATGCATCCGGACGTAGTCGCGGACCTTCTGGACGAACGGATTCCGGCCGGCGGTCGCCAAATCGCCTTCCTTCACGTTGCAGGCGAAAAGGGTCGGCTTGCTCGTGAGCAGGAAGAAGTTCCGGGCGATTTGCCTTTCCTCGGGCGTCAACGGCGCCGACAAGGCGAGTTGGCCGGCGTCCAGCGCGGGTTGGATTTTCGCGAGCACGGCGTCTTCGGCGGCGGCGGTCTTGTCGCCGCGTTTCACGTCCTTGGCCAGTTTGTCACGGCGTTTGATCACGGCCTCCAAGTCGGCGACGACCAGTTCGGTGTTGACGATTTCGATGTCGCGCACGGGGTCCACGCCGCCGGTGACGTGGTGGATGTCCGGGTCTTCAAAGCAGCGCACCACCTGGACGATGGCGTCCACTTCGCGGATGTGGCTCAGAAACTTGTTGCCCAGCCCTTCCCCCTGCGACGCGCCCTTGACGAGACCGGCGATGTCCACAAACTCGACCGCCGCCGGGATGAGGACCTTGGTCCGGGCGATTTTGGCGAGCGGTTCGAGGCGGGCGTCGGGCACGGCGACGACGCCGACGTTGGGGTCAATGGTGCAAAAGGGATAATTGGCCGCCTGGGCCTTGCGCGTGTGGGTGAGGGCGTTGAACAGGGTGGACTTGCCGACGTTGGGCAGTCCGACGATTCCGGCTTTAAGCATAACTTCTCACATCTTGTGATTTGCCAATTGCCACGCGATATGGATGCCCTGTCCCAGACCCAGCGCCAGCAGGCACAGGCCCGAAAACCGTTCCAGGCGCAGCAGCGTCGGTTCGCTGAACCGGCCGTGGCCGCGCGAAGCGCCGAAGCTCAAGCCGCAAAACCAGGTGTTGGTGCCCAGCGCCACCCCCGCCACGCAGGCGGCCTTGGCCGGCAGCGCGTCGGCCACCCAGTCGTGCGACAGAAAGTTTGCCGCCAACACGATCCAAAACAGCAGCACGCCCAGGTTGCCGAGAACCCGCGCGAAGCCGGTCATGAACGCCGTGTGCGGATGCAGTTTTTCATCCAGGCGCGCCTGGATCCTTTTGGCCGCGGCGCCGAGGGTCATCGGCGCGGCCAGGGTTTTGGCGCGCAGGAATTTCGCGCCCAGGAACAGAAAGAAGACGAAGGTGAACACTTCCATCGAGGCCTTGATGAACCGGATTCCGAAGAATTGCGAGAACCCGGTAAACGAGACCGCGCAATAAATCAGTTCCATCGTCGAGGCGCCCAGGCCGACGAGCATGCCGCGCAGGAAACCGCGCCGCGTCGCCTCGTTCAGGATGGTGAGGTTGACCGGACCGACGGGCATCGAGAGCAACAGCCCCGCGACAAAGCCCGTCAGCAGGGCCAGGGGAATGGGCGACTGTTCGGGCATTTTTTACTCCGTCGCCTCCGGTTCATCGTCGTCTTCCTCTTCGATTTCCCGCCGCCACGCGCGCGACAGGCGCGGGCGCACGAAGCCATAAACCAGATACGCGGTGAAAAATGCCGGCAGAACATAATAGAGGATCTTTTCGCGCAGGATCAGGATGAGGCCCAGAAACAGCGCCGTGCCGATGGCCTTGGCGAACGTGCTTTTGGAGCGCAGGCCGAGGGATTTGAAGCTGGGATAGCGCACGGTGCTGACCATCATCGCCGACAAGAACACCAGCACCACCGCCAGCAGATAGCTCCAGTGTCCGAGGCTTTTCTCATTTTCATAGAAATGAATCATCAGCAGCGTCAGCGAAGCCACCAGGCCCGCCGCCGAAGGGATGGGAAATCCCAGGAAGTCCTTGCCGCCGCCGGCGGCGCCGGTGGACAGCACGTTGAATCGCGCCAGTCGGAAGGCGCCGCACAGCAGGTAGATGGAGGCGATGAACCAACTGATCTGCCGATACGGGCCGAACACGTCGGCCAGCACGACGCGCTGCACCAGAAACGCGGGGGCGACACCGAAGGAAATCAGGTCGGCCAGCGAATCGAATTCGCGTCCAAAGGGGCTGTCGGCCCCGCCCAGGCGCGCCACCCGGCCGTCCAGCAGGTCAAAAATGCAGGCCAGCAGAATGAACGCCAGCGCCAGCTTGATCTGGCCGAAATAATTGTCGTTCAACGGATCGGCCTCGACGATTTTGGTCAGGGCCACAAAGCCGCAAAACAGGTTGCCCGCCGTCAACAGGTTCGGCAGGAAATAAATCTTCAGCTTTTCCTCCGGATCGTCGGACGCGGGTCTGGAAAGGGGTTCGCTCATGTCAATCGAAGGCGGCGATCACGGTCTCGCCCCCCAACACCCTGTCGCCGGGCTTGGTCTTGATCCTGGCGCGAGGCGGCAGATACACCTCCACGCGCGAGCCGAACTGGATGAGGCTGATGCGGTCGCCCCGCTGCGCGACGTCGCCCTCCCGGACCCACGGGACGATCCGCCGCGCGATCAGGCCGGCGATCAGCCGCACGCCGATTTTTTCGCCGCGCGGCTCGGCGCAATCCAGGCCGATCAGCACGTTCTCGTTGAACCTCGCCGAATCGGTTTTCATCGCGTTCAGGTATTGCCCGGGTGTGTGCTTGAAAAAGGCGACGCGGGCGGCGACCGGCGCGTGTTGCACGTGGACGTCCAGCACGGAAAGGAAAATCGAGACGCGCCGGCAGGCGCCGCCCATGAACTCGCCTTCCGTGGTCTCGTCCACCACGTCCACCTTGCCGTGCGCGGGGGCGAGGACGAGGTTGGGGCCGGTGGGCACCAGCGGGTCGGGATCGCGGAAGAAATAAAGGGCGAACACGACGAACAGCCCCCAGAGCGCGACCAGCGGCCACAGCAGATAATGCAGGATGGCAAAGGCAATCCACTTGGCCGCCCAGGCGCCGCCCAGCAGCACGAGGAGGCCGGCGGCGGTCCAGGCGATGAGGCGCAGCGCGGCCAGCGCGGCTTTGCCGGAATGTTTCACAAGCGCACGATAAAAATTCCCGGGGCCGCTTGCAATTCGGCATTTTCGTGACAATTTGAAATCCGTCGCGGACACCGGCGCGTCGCCGGAGGCGCGGCAAAAACGAAAACAATTCAAATAACATCATACCATATGTCGTTACACACTCCTGATTTGACGAAATTCCCCCCGCGCAGTCCGCGCGTGCGGCTTGGCGGCTACGTGATCCTGCCGCGCTGCCTGGACAAGGGCCGCGCCACGCTGGCCGGCAAAAACGGCGAATATCATTATGCCTGTCCGCTGGACCAGGGATTTCTGGAATTCGTCGGGATTGATCCCGAAGAGCTCAAAAAGCAGCTCGGCAAAAGCGACACCGAGGTTTTGGAATGGATCAATGCCCACGCCAAACACAAGCACGGCGGTCCGGAAATTGCCGCCTGGTCGGCGTGGCAGGAGCAGAGCGCGCCGGACAATCCCGAATCCCGCGAGCACTTCAACGAGATCCACAAGGCGGCCGGTCCCAAACGCAGGGACATCGTGACCTGGTTCGACGTGCTCGATTTGGACGATTACATGAGCTTCGGCGGCAAGGCCTGAAGGCGTGTCTGAAAAATCCCCTTTCGTTGCAGCAGCCGGCGTGAGTCGGCCCAGATTTCACCGCCAAATCTGCGGGTCGGCCGGCAGCCGGAGCCGGCTCACGCCGGCCGCTGCCGTGCCGTTTTCAGACGTGCTCTGAAGGCATCTGTGATTTGTGATTTCAGATTCATGACTCGCGGGTTGGCGTCCGCAAATCATAAATTGCAAATCATCCATCACGCCTGCGGTTGCGCGGGAACCGGCTCCGGCGCTTCCACGGTGGGCGTGGGCGCGGCCGGCTCGCCGTCCGCCGGCGCTTTCCACGGCTCGACTTTTTCGATGCGATGGCGGTGGATCGCGCCGTGGAATTCAAATTCCACCTCATCGCCGACCTTGCGGTTGAGCAGCGCCTGGGCGACCGGCGAGAGGTAGCTGATGACGCCCTGGTCCGGGTCGGAATCCCACGCGCCCAGAATGGTGAAGGTCTCCGTTTGGTTGGCGCCCAGATCGGTGGCCAGCACGACGGTGCCAATGCCGGCGACGTCCGCCTTGGCGTTGGAAAAGTCCGTGCCGCGGGCGCGGGCCAGTTGCGATTCGAGCTCCTCCTTGCGGCGCATGAGGAGTTTTTGCATCTCCTTGGCCGCCTTGTATTCGTGGTTTTCGCTCAAATCGCCGTAGCTGCGGGCGATGGCGATTTCCCGGGAATTGGCGGGAATCTTTTTCTGGACCAGTTCCTGATACTCTGCGCGGCGGCGCTCCAGACTTTCCCAGGAAACGAGCAGGGACGCCTCCTGCCGGGTCTGTTCGCCGCTGACGAGCGCCTGCACGGCCGGATGCGCCTTGACCAGGCGGGCCAGCAGCGAGCGCTTGTCCATGTCGTCAAACACGGGCGAAAATTGCAGCGCGCGGGTGAGGTCCTTGATGACTTCGATGTCCGCCGACGCGGTCAGTTCGGCGAGCAATTCGTGGTCGTCGAGAATGAATTCGCGCAGCCGGTTGGAGCGCTTCTCGTTGAACTGGTCGCGCTCCATTGCCGTCAGCATGGCGCGGAACACCTCCGGTCCCAGGACGTCGGCAAAGGCGTCGCTGCGGTCCCGCCCCAGCCAGAGGAGCAGTTCGCTGCTGGCGGTGTGCTGGCTGACGAGCCGGACGAGCGTTTCCTTGAGCAGGTCCATCTTGCCCTCGTGAACGAGCAGGCTGGCGAACTCGCGGCAAAGCTTGGCCGAAACCAGGTTCAGCGCCCCGCGCAGGACTTCGATCCAGCGTTCGGGATTGGCCTGCTTGAAGGACTCGAGGGCGCGGGCGTGCTTGGCGGCCGGGATCCCCTCCATCACCGGACCGAACTTGACGTGCTCCTGCAGCCAGATCTGCGCGGCGGTCACTTCGCCCTCCACGGGCGCCGTTTCGGCCGACGCGCGCAAATCGTCGCGCGCAAAAACCGCCTCCAGGGCGACGGCCGGCTGGGTGCGCTGGTGCGAGACGATGTCCGAGTTCAGCGCGGGGATGATTTCGTTGGCGGCCGCCTGTTTGTCCGTCAAATCCGGGATGACCTTGAGCAGCTCGGCGACCACCGCCACGCGCGCCTTCAGCCCCTTGGCCTTGCGGAAGTCCGCCAGCGTCCGGTCCTGCAGCGAGGTTTGCTGCGCCTGGAACACGATTGGCTCGGTTTTTTTCGCCGGAACAATGAAGTGCCCGTCCTTCTTCATTTCGCGCCGGGCCGTCTCCCACCATTTCTTCCAGTCGTCGCGGATGACGTCCGGCACCAGCGCCTGCTGGATCTGCTCGGCCGTGGCCCGGCCGCCATAGCTGTTCAACACCAGCTTGACCAGTTCCAGGTGATGCGCCGCCAACTGGCGGACGCCGTCCAGGTCGTTGGCCTTGCGCGCCAGGATGTGGTCCTTGGGGATGGGCTTGAGGGATTCGGCGGCGAAGGCCAGGTCCATCGCGTGGCCCGGCTTGCCCGGAAAATCAATCGTGAACCGCGCGAACACCGTGTCCACGGTCTTGATGCGTCCGAAGCCCCAACTGCGATGCACGCAACAGCCGCTTTCGGCCAGGTGCGTCAGCGGCTCGACGTGCCGGCGTTCGATCTTTCCCGCCGCCGCCAGTTTCTCAAATTCTGTTCTCATAAAAAATTCGCATTCTTTCCGTCACGAACGCACAATGCTCCATTAAACGCGGTGAACCGACAAAATCCAAGACAAATCGCCCTGCGCGTTTTGGGGCGACGGCGCGGCGGCGCGGGGTTCACCGAAAACCTGCTGGAGCGGAGCCTGGCGAAGGCAAAATTGCAGCCCCCTGACCGCGGGCTTTGTCAGGAACTGGCCTACGGCGTCATCCGCTGGCAGGCCACCCTCGACTGGCTGATCGCGCGCAAAATCCATGGCCGGGAGCCCAAGGCCGCGTTGCAAAATCTGCTGCGGCTGGGCCTCTACCAGATTTTCTGGCTCGATAAAGTCCCCGCCCACGCCGCCGTCCACGAGACGGTGGAACTCGCCAAACGTGGCGGCCTGGGCCCGCAGGCCGGACTGGTCAACGCGATATTGCGCGGTTATTTGCGCGAGTTTGACTCCACCCGGAAAGCCCTTGCCGGACTGAAGAGGACCGACCCCGCCCTCGGCTATTCGCACCCGCGCTGGCTGGTTGAAAAATGGCGACGGCACCGGGACCACGAACGCGCGCGCCGGCTGCTCGAATGGAACAACACCCCGCCGAAAACCTTCGCGCGGGTCAACACGCTCAAAACTGACCCGGGCCGCCTCCTGAACCGGTGGCGCGAGGAAAACGTCGAATTCGGTCCGGTTCGCCGCGACTGGCTGGAGGAGAATCCCGTTTTTGAACTCAAATCACACCCGCCGCTGGCTTCCCTTGAAAGTTTTCGCGACGGTTGGTTTTACATTCAAGACCCAAGCACTTTGCTCGCGCCGATTGAACTTGCGCCGCAATCCGGCGAAACGATTCTGGATTTGTGCGCCGCGCCAGGCGGCAAAACCGCGTTCATCGCCCAATTGATGAACAACCAAGGCAAAATTGTCGCCTGCGACGTTTCGGAAGAGCGATTAAAATTGCTCCGGGAGAATTGCCGGCGGCTCGGCGCGACCTGCGTCGAGGCAGTCTTATCTTCAGCCTTCAGCCTCCAGCTTTCGGCCTTCGATCGGATTTTGGTGGACGCCCCCTGCTCGAACACCGGCGTCATCCGTCGCCGGGTGGACCTGCGCTGGCGGATTTCGCCGGCGGAAATTTTGCGGTTGCGGAAGACGCAGATCAAATTGCTCCAGCTCGCCGCGCCGAAGTTGAAACCCGGCGGCGTGCTGGTTTACAGCACGTGCAGCCTGGAGCCGGAGGAAAACCAGGAGGTCGTCAGGGACTTCCTGCGCGGAAACCAAAACTTCAAATTGGAATTCGAGCGCGAACTCCTGCCGTTTGCCGACCGGGTGGACGGCGCCTTTGTTGCGCGGCTGACAAAAGTTTGACGCGGAGACGAAGCGGATTCGCAGCGAGCGCCCGCGGGTCATCGGCCGCATGGCTTCGCCGCACTGGGATTGCCGCACCCGCAACCGGTTTGAGATGGTGCGTCCGGATTGAGGCGGCAGTTCACTTGAGCGGCCAGCCGCCGTGTTGGCTGATGGCGGCATCTATCCCGCCCATGAGCCGTTCGGTTTCAAGCAAAGCCTGGATGATGCGTTGATATTCCTCACGCTCATCATAGCCCAGCGCGCGGCCGATGCGGTCTTTCAACCAGCGTTGTGCGGGCAGGTAGCCTCCAATCGGGAAAGTCCACGCCGACTCCGGAACGCCCTCAAAGTATTGCCGGGGGTTGATCCAGACGCGGCCGGGATTGCCCTCACCCGGCCTGCGGCCACCCTCTCCCATCGGATGGGAAAGGGACGGGGTGAGGCCGGGCGGCTGATAACGGACTTCTTCAACCACGTTGTCGCCTTTCACGGGGAAGCCGAGGCCGCGCGGCTGGCCTTTGCCGCGCGCGTGCAAATCCACCAGTTCGCCGCCAAAACCGGCCAGCGTGCGGAACAGCTCGAAATTGCGCGTGAGGGGCAACCGGGGGAAATCCGCGCGCAGAAATTCTGCATAACGCGCGCGATACACTGGGCTGTGAAACACGGCGTAGGCGTAATGGAAAATCAGTTCCGGCCCGACCTCGCGCCTGCCGGGCCGGCCCAGACCGTCCGGCACGAACTTGACCTGTAACTTTTCGCAGAATTCTTTGATGAATTCGGCGCTCAAGTTCGGGCGGCGGCCATCGTCGTGGGCGAACAAATCTTCCTCGGGCAATTTGCCGTTGGGGTAGAGGTAGAGCGGGAACACCGTGCCGATGTCAAAAGGGGAAACAACGTCTTTACAAACCAAGTCTTGAACCACAAAAAATCCATCTATGTGTCCGCGCCTTGCTTGACGCAGGCAACACATGCCCAAGTTTCCTTCTTGAAGAAAATGATACATGAGGCCTCTGGCTGGGGTTCCGATGAAGCCTTTGCTACGTCCGCTATACCAAGTGTAGCGAACATCGAAAGGCCGATAGACGATTGGATATGTGAGCCGTTCCTTGGCATGGTCTTGAACATCCGCTTTGGCCCGCTGGATTGACCAATCGCGACTATCTGGTCCGAGTTCGTATTTCCGGCGCAGATCCTCAACAGCACTGATTTTGAAATCGCCGACGACATGGTTGATTTCTTCTTCACTAAACTTGATAGAGACGCCGTCCCTTTCTGTCTTTATCGCGTTCCCTGAGAGCGGAAACAGTTCGCGCACACTCCACAATCTTCTGTATTCCTTTTCCAGCGCGGCATCTCGCGGCACGAGATAAAAACCGGATGACTCGGGCTGTAGCTTCTGCCATTTCGTGTTGTCGGTGTGGTGGTCGTCCAGCCATTCGTATTTGTCCGCCCGGCGTCCCCACAAATCCGCATAACGCACCGATGCCAGAGGTTTGATTCCTTTCTTCACTCCCGATGGCAGCTTCACGAACAGCGCAATTGCAACACCCACGGTGATGTCGAAGACGTTGTCGTCCTTGCCGCCGTCGGGCGTGGTTTCCTGCTTCTTGGCCGAGCCATGCAGATTAACGATATAAATCTCGTCGAAGGTTTCCAGCAGGCATTCGCGCATCCGCCGGTGCGTGAGGCCGTCGAGATAAACGTTGTTCGTGATGTAGCCCACGATGCCGCTGCCGGTCTGCTCGATGCGCCACTGCGCCCAGCGGATGAATTTGATGAAGTCGTCATTGAGGTTGAGTTTCTTCTCGTGCAGCCCACGCTTGTAGTCTTCCAGCAGTTGCAGAATCCACGGATGCCGGTTTTGCTGGCCGAAATTCGCGTAAGGCGGATTGCCCAGGACCACGAGGACGGGCTTGTGTTTCTTGATTTCATAGGCGGAGTTGGCTTCGTCGCTCAAGGCGCGCAGCGGGCCAAGCTGTTCGGTGGCGCGCTCCAAGTCCTCCAGCGTGTTGGTGAGAAAAATGTTCACGCGCTCGCCCGCCTGCGGCTCGTAGCTCCATTGCTGGCGGAAAAGCGGTTCCTCGTCCATCGCCGCCAGCGCCAGGCCGAGCTTGAAATGGGCGACGGCGTAGGGCGCCATCAGCAGTTCAAACCCAAACAGGCGCGGCAGGAGATGCTCGTGGACGTAGCTGCCCCATTGGCCGGCGTTCCGGCGCTTTTTGAATTGTGAGCGGATGAAATCGAGCACGGTGTAGAGAAACGTGGCCGTGCCGGTGGCGGGATCGAGAATGAGCACGCGATGCGTCTCGCCGGCAATTTCACGTTCGCCCTGCTTGCGCTTGACGGTGATTTTGGAATGATCGGCCAGCCCGGCCTTGATGTTAAATCTGTCCTTCAGCAACCGGTCAATGCTTTGGACGATGTAATTCACCACCGGCTCCGGCGTGTAATAGACGCCGCGCAATTCGCGCAACTTGGGGTCGTAGGCTTTCAGGAAGGTTTCGTAAAAGTGAACTACCGGATCGCGGCGGCGTCCGCGTTTGCCGAAGTCTTCCAGAATCCGGCCCATGTCCGCGTGGTCGAGGGTCTGGATCAAATCCTCGACGAAGCCGGCGAAAGGTTCATCGTCCAGCATGCCGCCGGTGATTTGCTCGAAGAAGGTGCGGAGAAAGGGGTTGGTGCGCGGAATGAGCTTCTGCGCCTTCTCGCGGGTGAATTTGGCCGAACCGCTGGCGGCGCGGGCGCTGAACAGGCCGTAGGCAAGCGTCTGCGCAAACATGTCGGCAAACTCATTGACGGCCGCAGCTTCCTTTTTCGCGTCGGCGTGCGGCGCGAGTTCGGGCAGGAGGGTGGCGGCGAAGGCGTCGCGCCAGTCGCGCAATTGCTGCGAGGCCGCGCCGGTCTGAAACGCGCCGGTGATGACGTCACGGATGGGGTGGGTCTGCTTGGCCAGCCGGTCGGCCAGGGCTTCGGCGGAGGCGAGGTCCACCGGGCGCTGCGAGAGGAAAGCGCGCAGCCAATGTTCCGCGCGCTCCAGTTCGCCGGCGGAAACAGGCGTGAGATGGCCGCCGGCGTCGAGGCGCGCCAGGCGGAAGCTTTCCCGCTTCCTGCCGTTCACGAACCAGCGAAACTCCAGATAATCCGTCAGGAGCAGATTTTCCCCCGGCGAAGCGCCGAGGTAGCGCCGGAGTTGCTCGCCGCGTTCCACGTCGTTCAAGTCGGCGCCGAGGTCTTTGGCTTCAACGTGGCCCAGCGTGAGTTGATCGCGTTTGTGGGAGACGACGTAATCTGGCGCGCCGCAGTCCGAGCGTTTCGGTTCGTTGGTGGCGGTAATCCGGTCATCAAGTCCTTCCAGCAGCGCCTTCAGCGCGGGCCGGTGCGTGTGCTCGGTGGCGTCGCCCCGCTTGAGGGCTTGCTGAAGCCGGCGAAGGTAGTCGGCGAAGGGGCATGGTCGCCCGGAACCGCCGGAGCCGGGCGATTCCTCGTGGAGAAAATCTCCCCGCGGGAGTGAGTCGGACATGATGTGATCCTGGCCGCTCACATCCCCATGATCTGGTAGCCGCAATCCACGTAAATGACCTGGCCGGTGATGGCCGCCGCGCCGTCGCCGGCCAGAAACGCGCCGGTGGCGCCCAGTTCGTCGGGCAGGACGTTCCGCTTGAGGGGCGCGTGGGTCTCATAATGCCTGAGGATTTCGGTGAACCCGGCGATGCCGCGGGCGGCCAGGGTGTTGACCGGACCGGCGCTGATGCAGTTGACGCGGATTTTTTTCGGGCCGAGGTCGTAGGCCAGATAGCGCGTGCCCGCCTCGAGCGCGGCCTTGGCGACGCCCATGACGTTGTAGTGCGGCACGACCTTTTCGGCGCCGTAATAACTCATGGCCACGATGCTCCCGCCTTCGGTCATCAGCGGGGCGGCGGCGCGCGCCAGCGCCACCAGCGAATAGACGCTCACGTCGTGCGCCACGCGGAACGCCTCGCGCGTCGTGTTCACAAACTCGCCTTCCAGCGCGTCCTTGGGCGCAAAGGCGACGGAATGCAGGAGCAGATGCAGCCGGCCGAATTTTTCGCCGACGACCTTGAAGACATTGGCGATTTCCTCGTCCTTCGTCACGTCGCACGGCAGAATCAGTGTGTCCGGGCCGAAGGCGGCGGCGAGTTCGCCGACGCTTTCTTTGACCCGCTCACCCTGGTAGGTGAAGGCGAGGCGCGCACCTTCGCGCACCCAGGCCTGGGCGATGGCCCAGGCGATGGAGCGTTTGTTGGCGACACCGAAGACCAGTCCGGTTTTTCCGTCGAGCATTGGCATAATTTCAATCCGTTAACGCATGAGCCGTCCAACTGTCAATCCCGGCGGAGGTTAAGGCGCGGAGACCGCGGCGCGCAAAGCAAATCCGCGCTTCCTCCCGGCAGTCCGGTAGTCCGGTAACCGTCCCCAGCTGGAGCCGGCGGGCGCAGGCGGTTGACACGCGGCGGAATTTTTGCGCAAATGCGCATCATTCAAACGCACATGACGACGCCAGACCAGACCATTTCGACGGCCACGCTGCTCCAGGAAAACCGCACCTTCCAGCCGCCGCCGGAGATCGTCCGGCGCGCGCACCTCGACGCCGCCCGGTTCAACGAAATGTACCAGCGCTCGGTCCGCCAGCCGGACGCCTTCTGGCTGGAGCAGGCCGGCGCGCTGGATTGGTTTAAGAAACCCCGCGCCGCGCTCCAATACGTCTGGGACACCGAGGCGCGCAACGTGCGGCACACCTGGTTCGAGGACGGACGGCTCAACGTGACGGTCAACTGTCTCGACCGCCATCTGAAAACCGGGACGCGCGACAAGATCGCCATCCTCTGGCAGGGCGAGCCGGAGGCCGACGTGCGGAAGATCACCTACGCCGAACTGCACGGCGAGGTCTGCCGGTTTGCCAACGCGCTCAAATCGCTCGGCGTCAAGAAGGGCGACCGCGTGGCCATCTACCTGCCGATGATTCCCGAGGCCGCCGTGGCCATGCTCGCCTGCGCGCGCCTCGGCGCGATTCATTCGGTCGTCTTCGGCGGGTTCAGCGCCGACGCCCTCGCCGACCGCATCCACGATTCGTCCTGCAAGCTGCTGGTCACGGCCAACGTCTCCTTGCGCGGCGGCAAAAGCATTCCGCTCAAGGAGATCGCCGACGAGGCGTTGAAGAAAACCTCGAGCGTGGAAAAGGTCGTCGTGGTCCGGCGCAACGAGACGTCCTGCCCGTTCACCGGCGGCCGCGACGTTTGGTATCACGAATTGATGGCGCGCGCGAAGGCCGACTGTCCGCCGGCGAAGCTGGACGCGGAAGATTTTCTGTTCATCCTTTACACGTCCGGCTCCACGGGCAAACCCAAGGGCGTGGTCCACAGCACCGCGGGCTACCTGCTCTGGTGCGCGCTCACCCACAAATACGCGTTCGACGTCCACGACGACGACGTCTTCTTCTGCACGGCGGACGTCGGCTGGGTCACCGGCCACAGTTACGTCGTCTATGGCCCGCTGTGTAACGGCGGGACGACGCTGATGTTTGAAGGGATTCCCACCTGGCCGGACGCGGGGCGCTTCTGGAAAATCGTCGAGAAATTCAAGGTGAACATTTTCTATACCGCGCCGACGGCCATCCGCGCCCTCATCCGGTCGGGCGACGAGTGGCCGGCGAAATACGATTTAAGCTCCCTGCGCGTCCTGGGCACGGTCGGCGAACCGATCAACCCCGGGGCGTGGATGTGGTATTACACGCACATCGGCAAGGGCCGTTGCCCGATTGTGGACACATGGTGGCAGACCGAGACCGGCGGCCATTTAATCACCCCCCTGCCGGGCGTCCACACGCTCAAACCCGGCAGCGCGAGCCGGCCCTTTTTCGGCGTCGAGCCGGTGGTGTTGCGCGACGACGGCAGCGAATGCGCCCCCAACGAAGGCGGCAAACTGTGCATCAAGAAGCCCTGGCCGGGCATCATGCGCACGACCTGGGGCGACCATGCCCGCTTCGTCAACACCTACTTCACCACCTTCAAAAACCTGTATTTCAGCGGCGACGGCTGCCGGGTGGACGCCGACGGCGACTACTGGCTGCTGGGCCGCGTGGACGACGTGGTGAACGTCTCGGGCCACCGCATCGGCACCGCGGAAGTGGAGAGCGCGCTGGTGAGCCACCCGAAGGTGGCCGAGGCCGCCGTCGCGCCCATGCCGCACGACCTCAAGGGCCAGGCGCTCTACGCCTTCGTGACCTTGAAGGACGGCATTGTCGAGAGCGAGGAATTGAAGCAGGAACTTTTCGCGCACGTCCGCAAGGAGATCGGCGCGATTGCCGTGCCAGACAAGATTCAGTTTGCCCCCGCGCTGCCCAAGACCCGTTCCGGCAAGATCATGCGCCGCATTTTGCGGAAAATCGCCGAGGACCACCTGGACCAGATTGGCGACACCACCACGCTGGCCGATCCGCACGTCGTCGAGGCGCTGGTCAAGGGGAAACAATGATCGGGAAGTTCGGCGCAGCGTCGCTCCTCACTTGGTCGCGAACGCCGCGATGATGTCGGGTTTAACAGAGATCGCGATGGGTTTGCAAAGACGCGCACGTGCGGGTTGACGGACCCTGGAAAAATTCGTGTCCGTTCAGGGTTCAAACCCATTCGTGTTTTTCACTTGCGGTCGCCGCAATGCGGAAGGCATCAATGGGGCCGCCATGAAACCGGGCCTGGGCCTGTATCGCCACCAACTCACGCGCGACCATTTCCAATTCGCGCGCCAGGCCGGCGCCACGCACGTCGTCGCCCACCTGGTGGATTATTTCCAGGGCGGCGCGCAAACCCCCGGCGACAACCAGCCGACCGGCGCGGCGCAGGGCTGGGGCCGGGCCGGCGACCCGGAGAAATTGTGGAGCGCCGGGGAATTGATCGGGCTGCGGCGGGCCGTCGAGGCCGAGGGATTGAAGCTCGAAGCCATCGAGAACTTCGACCCGGCCCACTGGCACGACGTGCTGCTCGATGGCCCGAAGAAAAACCGGCAGCTCGAAAACGTCAAAACCATCCTGCGCAATCTCGGCCAGGCCGGCATCCCCGTCATGGGTTACAACTTCAGCCTCGCCGGCGTCTGCGGGCGCACCACCGGCCCTTACGCGCGCGGCGGGGCGATGTCCGTCGGCATGGAGGGCCCGCTGGACGAGCCGATGCCCCGGGGCATGGTCTGGAACATGATCTACGATCCGGACGCGCCGCCGGGGCCGGTCCCGCCGGTTTCGCCGGAGGAACTCTGGCGCCGGTTTGAAAATTTTCTGAAGGAAATCCTGCCCGTGGCCGAGGAAGCCGGCGTGAAACTGGCGTTGCATCCCGACGACCCGCCCTTGCCGACGATGCGCCGCCAGCCGCGGCTGGTCTATCAGCCGCAACTGTATCAAAAGGTCATTGACCTGGACCCCAGTCCCGCCAACGACCTCGAATTCTGCCTGGGCACCATTGCCGAGATGACCGAAGGCGACGTGTATGAGGCCACCGAGCGATACAGTTCCCAGGGCCGGCTGGCCTACGTCCATTTCCGAAACGTGCGCGGCAAGGTCCCCCGTTACCGGGAAACCTTTGTGGACGAGGGCGACGTGGACCTGCTGCGCGTCCTGCGGATTTTGAAGAAAAACCGTTTCGACGGCGTGCTGATTCCCGATCACACGCCGCAAATGACCTGCGCCGCGCCGTGGCACGCGGGCATGGCCTACGCGCTGGGCTGGCTGCGCGCCGCCCTTCAAATCATCGGAAGCGAATGAACCGTGATCGAATGGGGCGTCTATTTTTTTCCCGGCGCGCGGCCGCGCGCATCAAGGACCCGGCGGGTCAGTGATGCGGCGGTTCCCGGGTAAAGAGGCTGATGGAGGATTTGATGTGGGCTTCCTTGGCGGCGTCCATTACCTGAACCATCCGGCCCACCGGCGCGTTTTCGTCGGCTCTGACGGCCAGTTTCAATTTCGGGTTCTTGGCCGCGTCCGACACCAATCGGCTTTTCAACTGCTCGAAGGTGACCGGCAGCTTTTCCAGGTAGAAGACGCCGTTGGATTCAATACTCACAACCAGCGGCGGCGCTTCGTTGGCGCCAGCCTTTTTGGCCTGGGTGGATACGGGCAGCGCCAGGCGCAGGGCCGGCTGCTGCTTGAACGTGGTCGTGACCATCAGAAAAATCAGCAGCACGATCAGCACGTCAATCAGGGCCACGATGATGACCGCGGGCGTCGTGCGCCGTTTGCGGACGTAGAAGTGCATGAGTGGTTTCAGGTTCCAGGTTGCAGGTTGCGAGTCGAAGGCGCGGCGCGGCGTTTGAACAACCCGCACCTGTCAACTTGCAACTTGAAACTCATTTCGTGTATTGGCGCCGGATGAATTCGTCGCAGAGGGCCTCCATTTCCACGGCCAGGACCTCGACCTTCTTGCTGAAATAACTCCAGGCGATCAGCGCGGGGATGGCGATGAGCAGGCCCATGAGGGTGGCGTTCAGGATCAGCGCGATGCCCTTGGCCAGGCGCGCGGCGTCGTTCAACCCGCTCTGGCCGATGTCGCCAAAGAGCGTCATCATGCCGGCGATGGTCCCGACCAGCCCCAGCAGCGGCGCGATGCCGACGATGATTTCCAGGACGACCAGGCCGCGTTCGAGCCGGACGATTTCATGGCGCGCGGCGGTCTGCAGGGCGTCCACGTTGTCGGCCTTGGGCCAATCCAGATGAGAGGATGCCAGCAGGAGCAGGCGGCCCAGCGGCGAAGTTTTTTGCTGGCAGACGCGCCGCAGCATCTGGGCCTCTTCGGCGGTGCGGCAGGATTCCAGGGAGACGGTGATTTCGGGCGGCACGACCTTCTTCCAGCGCAACGCCCAGGCGCGCTCGACGATGAAGGCCAGGCCCACCACCGAGGTGAGGCCCAGCAGGATGTAGATGAGGCTGTCCATAAAAACGGGTCCGCCGCGCGGTCAATAATAAAAAAACGTGAAGGTGATGTCCCGATAATCGGCGCCGATCATCCGGCGCATGTCGCTGGGCCATTTCGGGTAGGGCGCCGGGTCGGTGATCGCCTCCCGGCAGACGTAGCCGAGGATGTCGCCGACGTTGTTGTCGAGCACCTGCACGTCGGAGATGGTGCCGTCGTAATTGAGCCGGAAACGCAGCGTCACCTTTCCCGTGCGGTCCAGGGCGAACCGCCGGCTGTCGAGCAAATCATACCAGCGCTGGGACACCGCATCAATGAACGCGCGGTCGTAGGCGCCGAAGGGCGTGGCCTTCACGTCGAGCGAGGGCTCGAGCGCCACGCGCGGCACGCCGCCCTCCTGCCGCATGGCCAGACCGGGCAGGCGATGCGGCTGTTCCGCCAGCGCCTGGCGGAGGGTGCGCGGGCGAGGTTTCGGTTCCTGCTGTTCCTGGCGCGAATTTTCCGGTTTGCCCACGGTCAAATCGCCCGCGTTCATCGCATATTGCGGCGGCGATGGCGCCGGAGCCGGCCGGGTCTGCGGCGCGGGCGGCGACGGTTGCAGCTTGTTGAAATCCGGGCGCGTCACGGTCTCGGTCTTGACCATGTCGCTCTGCCGTCCGTTCAGCTTCGGCTGGTTGGCCTTGGGCGCGGTCCGGGGGTTGGCGGCGCGGGAATTCTGATCGGAATAATATCTGGCGTCCTTGGGCGGCTGCGCGACCGCCTGTTCGGGATTGACCTCGACAAAGACCAGGGGCGGCTGGGAAGTTTGCGGCGGCGGCGGGACCAGGCTGGCCAGGCGCGGTGACCGGCTCGGATGCCAGAGTTGCAGGGCCTTGCCTGATTCATAGACGCACCAGCCCAGCACGTGCGCGGCCAGGGACAACGCCAGCGCCCAGGCAAACCGCCGGGTGTCGGCGCCGCTCATCCGCAAGGTGTCCACTCGTGTTCCGGCAACAAACATGCCTCATAGAGTGTGCCGCAGCCGAAGCCCACGGGCAACTGGTTTGAGAAACGGGAAACATCCAACGCCCAACAGCTTCAACCGGCTTGTTGTTTCGGCATTGAGTTGACGGGGGCTGGGAATGTCCTAATTTCGGTAGGACGCGCTACTCGGTGCGCGCCGTTCTTGGCGTTCGCGGCGGGCAGGGGACTGCCCGCCCTGCCCAATTTTGAAATCAGGACCCTGCCTGGCGGGGAATGCCGGAGGGGAATGCCGGAAATGCCGGAGGGTTGCTGAAATGAGTGGATTCCGCTACGGTTCGGGCAAAAGCGATCTGCCAGCCAAATGAATCAGCCACCGGAAGACCACTCAAACGCCTTCGCCAA
>JAGWMQ010000057.1 GCA_028873125.1 Verrucomicrobiota bacterium
GTAGTTCAGCCCGGTGGCGACCTCCACATAGGCCCGGTTGGTGGTCAGGACGGTGTTCCCGTTGGCGTCGGTGGTCTGGACGATTTTCAGCCAGGTGCGCGAATTGGCGTCTTCCTTGCCGATTTGGTAGCCCACCACCATGTTAGTCGCCGACGGGGGGGGGCCTGCGCGATAAGGATGGAGGGGATGGAAATCAGGGCGATTCCCGTGAGAATATGAAAGTTGGCTTTCATAAGCGGTTTTGTTTTCTTCTGGAACAATGTCAATTGAACACAATTCAAGAAGGTTGTCAACGGGTTTCTCCAACTTTTTAGTCAGCGGGGTTCCGCAAGGGTTTTGGCCATGTGAAGGGCCGCCGGATTCGCATCAACAAATGGTCTAACCTTCCCAAAATCATGGCGGCCGCATGGCGGGCGTCTGCCAGTTGCGATGCCAGGTGAGATTCCACAAATCATCGAGTTTCACCAATTGGGCATGGCCATCGGCCTGTGCGACATTGATCGCTCCGGGCAGCTTTCGGCCTGCCGCAACATCGCGAGGCGCCCTGCTTGGATTAACCCCTCCGTGCCGCGAGATCGTGCAGCGCCCCATCCTTCCTTCGCCCGCAATATCGAGTCCATCGTAAAGATCCCGCGCGGGTGGGTCGCTCTCCTTTGGCGTCAAACCGCACCAATTGGCATCCACCAAAACAGGTATTGAAGAAGGTTGCCTAATTCCGCCCTTGGGAAAAACGAACTCTTCGGGCGCCGTAGCTGGAAAGTATTTGTGCAAGTCGGGGTAAAGCCAGGAGTTGTATCCGTAACTCCCGGCGAACATCGTCCGGGCAGCCGATGTCCACCGCACCCAAGCTTGGTCTGCGGTGCCTTGGCGGTTGCCGCTGTCGGGCGGAGGAGGCCGCAACGGAGCGGTGGGACAAATCAACAAGGTCCTGGAGGCCGCGTCTGTAAAATGCGCCACCCAGGAAATTCCCGTGAGCGGAACCGCGGAGGCAACGAAGGTGGGATACTGGTCGTTATTGTTCAGGTACATGAAGCTGGCAAGTTCGATCTGACGGATGTTGCTGAGGCAGCGGATCTGTTGCGCCTTCCGTTTTGCGGCCGAGAGCGCGACCAACAACAGCGCCGCCGGAATGCCGACAATCGCAATCACCACCAGCAGTTCCACCAGAGTAAAGCCCGGGGATTCCCCGCGCATGCTGCGGCGCAGCGGGTTCATAGCATGCGGTTTACGCGACCGCGGCCGGGTTCGTCAACCGAATTTTGCCTCCGTTATTGCTGCGATGCCTGTTGTGCGCCAGCCGGCCCTCGACCCTTGACTCCCGGCTCCCGATGAACTTTGTAGATGGCCTCCAGCGGATGGTCGTCCAGGATGTTTTCGTAGATGCCCCTGACTTTGTTGGTGTCGAAGTAGTTCACGCCCACGTAAAAATAGAGCGGGAGAATTGGCAGTTGGTCGCGCACCAGGAGGGTTTCGGCCCGTTGAAACAGGCGTTCGCGCTTCCGCAAGTCCGTCTGCTCGTTCGCCTGGCGGATGAGCGCGTCGTAGCGCGCGTTTTTCCAGCCGGTCCGGTTGTTGCCGTTGTCGCTGGTGAACAATTCCAGAAAAGTGTTGGCGTCGTCGTAGTCGCCGATCCAACTGGCGCGCGCCAGGTCGTAGTCCAATTGCGCCTGGGCGTTCAGGAACACCTTCCACTCCAACTGGCGCAACTCCATGTGGATGCCCAGGGTGTGCAGCCACATCTGCTGCAACTCCACGGCGATTTGCTGGTGCATCGGACTGGAGTTGAAGATGTAATCGAACCGCGGAAATCCCCGGCCGTCCGGGTAACCCGCCTCGGCCAACAACTTCCGCGCCCGCGCCGGGTCGTAACCCAGTCCCTCGGGCGACGTGTAATCGGCCGTGCCGTCCGGAACCAGATGCGAGGCGGGGCGCTCGCCCGCCCGGGTGATTTTCTGGACGATCCGTTCCTTGTCCACGGCCAGGGCCAGCGCCTGGCGGACGCGGGGATCATTGAACGGCTTGCGCGTGACGTTGAAGTCTATGAAATAAGTGCCCAGATAATTGAACCGGTGGAAATCCGGACGCTTGAGCAGCACGTCCAGCAGTCCCACCGGGACCAAATCCTTGTCCCAAACAATGTCCGTCTGGCCGCACAAATAAAGGTTCAGCGCCGTCGCCGGCGTGTTGATGGGCAGGATGTCAATGATGTTGGACCGAACGTGTGCCGCGTCCCAGAAGCGCGGATTCTTTTGGAGGCGGATCTTGTCATTGAGGCGCCACTCCGCCAGTTCATACGGCCCGCTGCTGGGCAGGGGGCGGGCCATGAGCCAGCGGTCGCCGTATTTTTCGATGGTCTGCCGCGGCACGACATACAGGGTCGGAAACGCGCACAGGTCCAGAAAGAAGGCCGTGGGATGAACCAGTTCGGCGTGCACGGTGAACCGGTCCAGCGCGTGAACGCCCACCCGCGACGGGTCCTTGATTTTGCCGGTGTTGAACGCCTCGCCGTTCTTCAAATAGTAGAGCTGGCCGGCGTATTCGGAGGCGGTGGCCGGGTCCAACGCCCGGATCCACGAATACACCACGTCCCCGGCCGTGATCGGTCCGCCGGTGGACCAGACCAGGTTGGTGCGCAAATGGAAGGTGTAAATTTTTCCGTCCGGCGAGATGTCCCAGCTTTTCGCCAGGCCCGGAATGGGACGCGCCGTCCTGGCATCCAACCGGGTGAGTCCCTCGAAAAGCCCCTCCACGACACGCAATTCCGGCTGGCCGGTGATGATGGCCGGGTCCAGCGATTCCGGCTCCGCGCCGTTGATGATGGTCAGGTCGGCGGGCGCTTGCCGCTGGCCGCAACCGGAGACCAGGAGACCCAAGGCGGAAACCAGAAGCACGCACCACCCAACTGCCGTCGGGATTCGCGCCTTTCGACTCTTGAATTCTGCCTTTGGAATTCTGTCGGGGGCGCTCGTCACAGCGGTTCGATTATTTTTGCGGCGCGTTCGACGGCGCGTTCCCCGCCGGCGTCAGCGGGACGGCCAGAAAATTGGTGGTCGCGTTGGTCCCGGCCGCGGGCGCCTTCACCGGCGTCGGTTGCGGGGTCGGCGCGCCCAACGGCGCAGGTTGCGAGGGCGCCGGCTGCCGCTGGATCTGCTGTTCAAACTGTGAAGCCGCGCCGCCATGCATCCGGTTCTGCAGATAGCCCAGCACGAGGGCGAGGACGAAAAAGACCACGGTCGCCCACTTGGTCGTCTGCGTCAGGATGTTGCCCGAGCCGGCGCCGAACAGCGCGTCCGCCGCGCCGCCGCCAAAGGCCACGCCCGCCCCGCCGGCGTCCTTCTTGGGCAATTGCATGAGGACCAGCAGGATGAGCAGCAGGCAGTTGAGGACCAGCAGGAACGTCAAAATACCGATGACGAAAATCATAATGACCTAGATTGAATGTTTGATGATGTCGCTGAAGCTGCGCGCCTCGAGGGAGGCGCCGCCCACCAGTGCGCCGTCCACGTCCGGCTGGCTCATCAATTCGCGCGCGTTGGCGGGTTTGACGCTGCCGCCGTATTGGATGCGAACCTTTCTGGCGACAGCGTCGCCGGACATCTTTGCCAGCAATCCGCGGATGAAGGCGTGCGCGGCCTGCGCCTGCTGGGCCGTCGCCGTCTTGCCGGTGCCGATGGCCCAGACCGGTTCATAGGCCAGGATGGTTTCCTGCATTTGATCCGGGGCCAATCCGGCCAGGCTGCCGCGCATCTGCGTCTCCAGAACGGCCTCGGTCTGGCCGGCCTCGCGCTCGGCGAGGGTTTCGCCGACGCAGACAATCGGCTTGAGCGACGCCGCGTGCGCCGCGACGGCCTTTTTGGCGATCAACGCGTCGGATTCCTGCTGATACTGCCGCCGCTCGGAATGGCCGAGGATGACATAGCGCACGGAGAACTCCTTGAGCATCCCGGCGCAAATCTCGCCGGTGTGGGCGCCAAAGTTGTGTTCGCTCATGTTCTGCGCCCCGAGGCGGAGATGGGAGCCGCCGATGACGGCCCGGGAGACCGATTCCAGGGCGGTGAACGGCGGACAGATAACGATGTCCACCTCCCGGATTTTGGCCAGGTCCAGTTTCAAATCGTTGACCAGTGCCAGCGCCTCGGCCACCGTCTTGTTCATCTTCCAGTTTCCGGCAATGATCAATTTCCGTTCTTTGTTCATTTGAGTCGGACAGAATTGACAGAATTTTCAGAATTGAATTTTGAATTCCGCAAATCCCACCTTTATTTTTCCGAAAGCGTGGCAACGCCCGGCAGCACCGCGCCTTCCAGAAACTCCAGGCTCGCCCCGCCGCCGGTGCTCATGAACGTCACCTGATCGCCCAGGCCGGCCTTGTTGATCGCCTTGACGCTGTCGCCGCCGCCAATGATGCTCTTGGCGCCGTTCCGCCGCGTGGCGTCGGCCACCGCGCGCGCCACCACGTTGGTGCCCTCGGCGAAGCGCGCGTCCTCGAACATGCCCAGCGGCCCGTTCCACAAAACCGTCCTGGCGCCCCGGATGATTTCGGCGTAACGCGCCGCGGTTTCCGGCCCGATGCCGAATCCCTCGGCGTCTTCGGGAATGTCGCCCTTCACCGTGCGAACGTCGGCGTAGTCAAAGACCGGCTTCCCCTTCTTGTTCAGTTTGCCGGTGTTGACCGGGGAGGCGACGACGACGTCCACCGGCAGTTGGAAATTCACGTTGCGTTTGCGGGCCTTCGCCTCGGCGTCCAGCGCCGTCCGGCGGTGGTCCGGTTCGACGAGCGATTTTCCGGTCTTCTCCCCGTGCGCCAGCTTGAAGGTGTAGGCCATCGCGCCCCCGATCAAAATCGTGTCCGCCTTTTCGAGCAGCCGGTCAATGACCTTGATCTTGTCGGAGACCTTCGCCCCGCCGAGGATGACCACAAAAGGCCGCGCCGGATTTTCCAGTTCCTCGCCCAGAAATTTCAATTCGCGTTCCATGAGCAGACCGGCCGCGCAGGGCCCGCCGCGCCGGGCGATGATGCGGGCCACGCCTTCGGTGGAGGCGTGGGCGCGGTGCGCGGCGCCAAACGCGTCGTTGACATACACATCGGCCAGCCGGGCGAGCTTTTCGGCAAACGCTGGATCGTTTTTTTCCTCCCCGGGATGGAAGCGGACGTTTTCGAGCAGCGCCACGCCGCCGTCCTTCAATGTGGCGGCGATCTTCTCGGCGTGTGCGCCGGTGCAATCATCCGCAAACTCGACGGGCTTGCCGAGCAGTTCGTGCAATTTCAGGCCGATGGGCCGGAGCGACATCGCCGGCTCGGGTTTGCCCCTGGGCCGGCCCAGGTGCGCGGCCAGAACCAGCCGGCCGCACCGCTCCATCAGGAGCCGGAGCGTCGGCAGCGTCGCCACGATGCGGGTGGGGTCGGTGATGACCATCTGCCCGTCGCGTTCTTCGAGCGGCACGTTGTAATCCACGCGCAGCAACACACGCTTGCCCCGCACGTCCAGATCTCGAACCGTCAGTTTTGCCATAAAATTCCCAAAAAGGAATCCCAGCTTAACAGCCCGACGCGATGAGTAAAGGGAATTTCAGCCGCTGCGCCTTCAAGCCTTTCAAGGACGGGTCGCCGGCCGCCCGGACCCGATGTGCCCCAGCAAAAGGGCCGTTGCTGCGGAAATCGAGCGCCGTCCGGCTCTATGTCGCCGCCGGGCCGACTCATTGGGGTTCACCGCCACAAGGCGCTGACGCCGGCGCGAGCGAGTCGCCGGGGAACGACCTCCCTCCTTACAATGGCGTCGCCAACGACACTTCCCGGCTCAGAAAACGGTCCCTGATGAAAGTGTTGTAATAGGCGTCTTTGCGGGGGGCGTTCAGCAGCCCTTCGAAGCGGAAGCCCGGCACATTGTCGAAACAAAGCACCGGCTTGTTCCTGAATTTGATGAACAACTGGCGCACGCCGGTCGCATAGCCGATGGCCTCAAAGGAATCGGCTTCCACGGGCAGCATCTTTACTGTTGAAACGGGCGCAGCCATTTTGGCCCGGCCTGAACCAGTTGAAAACCTGAGCAAACGATGAACAATGCCGGCCATATTGTCAATACAAAAACAAACCGGCTTTCATATCATCATATCAAGATATGATGATTTTCAGCTTGCATCCGCGCGGGATTCGTTTAATCTGAACACACAGTTATTTTGGATTCCACCGATGCCCGGCAGAATTGAACATCTTCAAAGGCTGTTGTCCGAGCGCCTCGTCATCCTCGACGGCGCGATGGGGACGACCATTCGCACGTATGGACTGGGCGAGGCGGACGTTCGGGGAGAGCGGTTCAAGGACGCCAAAAAAGATTTGAAGAACAACGGCGATTTGTTCTCGCTCACGCGGCCCGGGGTGATTGGCGACATTCATCGCCGTTTTCTCGAAGCCGGCGCGGACATCATCGAGACCAACACGTTTTCCGCCACGAGCGTCGGCCAGAGCGAATTTTTCACGGACGACCCGCGCGAACGCGGCGGGCGCAAGGACCCGGCGTTTTATCAAGGCGTCATCGAAAACAAATTCCTCAACGACCTCGCCTGGGAAATCAACGAACAGTCCGCCCAACTGTGCCGGGAATGGGCGGATCGCATCGCCAACCAAACCAGCCGTCCGCGTTTCGTCGCCGGCGCCATCGGGCCGCTGACGGTTTCGCTCTCGAACTCGCCGGATGCCGATGATGCCGGATTTCGCGTCTGCACGTTTGACCAGGTCAAGGCGGCGTACGCCCATCAAGTTCGCGCGCTGATCGCCGGCGGCGCGGACATTCTGCTCGTCGAAACGATTTTCGATTCGCTCAACGCCAAGGCCGCCCTCGTCGCGATTCAGGAAGTCTTCGACCGCGAGAAAAAAATTCTGCCGATCATGATTTCCGCCGCCGTCGGCCGCGGTGGTGAGACGATGATTTCGGCGCAAACCGTCGAGGCGTTTTGGAACGCGGTGAAGCACGTGAAGCCGCTCGCCGTCGGCTTGAATTGCTCGCTCGGCCCGGATTTGATGCGGCCCTTTCTCGCCGAGTTGGCGGAGAAATCGGACGCGGCGATTTCGTGCTATCCCAACGCCGGCCTGCCGAATCCGCTCTCGCCAACAGGATACGACTTGCAGCCGGCAGACATGGCGAAATTTCTCGGCGAGTTCGCGTCAGCCGGGCTGCTGAACATCGCCGGCGGCTGCTGCGGCAACACGCCGGAACATATTGAGGCGGTTGCGACGGCGCTGGCCGGACAACGCCCGCGCGAGTTTCGGGGATCACACGCGCCCCCGCGTGTGCCCGACCGCGCCCTCGTGCTCGGGAGCGGCGCGCGCCAACGCGCGTCGTCCCCGCACGCGGAAGCGGTTGACGAGGCGTCCACCGCAGCGCGCGAGGCGCGCGCGCTCCCCGGTTTAATCGAGCCGCGGCCGCTCCGTCTCTCCGGCTCGCAGCCGTTCACGCAGCAGATCGGGCAATTCATCATGATCGGCGAGCGCACGAACGTCGCCGGTTCGCCAAAATTTGCCAGGTTCATCAAGGAAGACAAATTCGAGGAAGCCGTCGCCGTCGCGCGGCAACAGGTCGAGAACGGCGCGAACGTTTTGGATATCTGCATG
Organism: Verrucomicrobiota bacterium; assembly: GCA_028873125.1. GTDB lineage: Bacteria > Verrucomicrobiota > Verrucomicrobiia > Limisphaerales > UBA11358 > UBA11358. Next base: position 7,610 of record JAGWMQ010000057.1, read on the forward strand.
GACGAGGCAATGATTGACGGCGTCGCCGCGATGACGCGCTTTCTGCTGTTGCTGGCGAGCGAACCCGATGTCGCCGAGGTGCCATTCATGGTGGATTCATCGAAATGGGAAGTGATCGAGGCCGGACTGAAATGTCTTCAAGGCAAAGGCATCGTGAACTCCATTTCGCTCAAGGAAGGCGAGGTGAAATTCGTGGAGCACGCGCGGAAAATTGTGCGCTACGGAGCGGCCGTGGTGGTGATGGCATTCGATGAAAGCGGCCAGGCCGACACGTTCGCAAAAAAAATTGCCGTCTGCCGGCGCAGTTACGATTTGCTGACGCGGGAAGTCGGCCTTCCGCCGGAGGACATCATCTTCGATCCGAACGTCCTGACCGTCGGCACCGGCATGGAGGAGCACGCGAACTACGCCGTGGACTTCATCGAGGCGACGCGCTGGATCAAGAATCATCTGCCGCACGCGAAGGTCAGCGGCGGCATCAGCAACGTCTCCTTCTCTTTTCGCGGCAACAACGCCGTGCGCGAGGCGATGCACAGCGCGTTCCTGTATCACGCCATCCGCGCGGGACTGGACATGGGCATCGTCAACGCCGGCCAGCTCGGCGTCTATGACGAAATTCCCAAGGACCTGCTCGTACGGGTCGAGGACGTTTTGCTCAACCGCCGGCCGGACGCCACCGAACGTCTGATCCGGTTCGCCGAGTCCGTCAAGCAAAAAGGCCAGGCCGGCGTCGCCGCCGACGAATGGCGCCGCGGCACGGTCGAGGACCGGCTCTCGCACGCGCTGGTCAAGGGTATCGTGGACTTCATCGAGGTGGACACCGAGGAGGCGCGGCGGCAATACGGACGCCCCATCGCCGTGATCGAAGGCCCGCTCATGGCCGGCATGAACGTGGTGGGCGATCTGTTCGGCTCCGGCAAGATGTTCCTGCCGCAGGTGGTTAAATCGGCGCGGGTGATGAAGAAGGCGGTGGCCTATCTCCAGCCGTTCATGGAAGCTGAAAAACAGGCGGTGCGGGCGGCGGGCGGCCGCACCCGGCCGCAGGGCAAAATCCTGCTGGCCACCGTCAAGGGCGACGTGCATGACATCGGCAAAAACATCGTCGGCGTCGTGCTCGCCTGCAACAACTACGAGGTCATTGACCTCGGCGTGATGACGCCCTGCGAGAAGATCCTGCAGACCGCCCGGGAAAAAAACGTGGACATCATCGGCCTGAGCGGACTGATCACGCCGTCGCTGGACGAAATGGCGCACGTGGCCCTGGAGATGGAGCGCGAAGGCTTCAAGCTGCCGCTGCTGATCGGCGGCGCGACCACGAGCAAGACCCACACCGCGGTGAAAATCGCCCCGGGCTACCGCGAACCCGTGGTCCACGTTCTCGACGCCTCCCGCGCCGTGCCGGTGGTGAGCCGATTGATCAGCGCGGACAACAAACCGGCCTTCGCCCGGCAAATCCGCGAGGAATACGATCGCATCCGCACCCAACACGCCGGCCCCAAGGCAAAACTGCTTTCCCTCGAAGAGGCGCGCGCCAACGCGGCGGAATTGAATTTCGACGATTTGCCGGTGCCGGAGTTCACCGGGGTTCGCGTGCTTTCCCCCGATGGCGGGACGGGCCGTTCGCCGCCCACCGGGCGGCGCGCGCGGGGTGACGCCCCCCGACCGGTCTCGTTGGAAGACCTGGTGCCCTTCATTGACTGGACGCCCTTCTTCCATACCTGGGAGTTGCGCGGCGTTTATCCGAAAATCTTCCAGCACGAGAAGCATGGCGAGGAGGCCCGCAAATTGTTCGCCGACGCGCAGAAGTTGCTGGACAAAATCGTTTCCGAAAAGCGGCTCCAGCCACGCGGCGTTTACGGGTTCTTCCCAGCCAACCGCGTCGGAGACGACGTGGAGCTTTACACCGACGACTCGCGAACCGAGGTCCTCGAGACGCTCCATTTTCTCCGCCAGCAGGCGGCCAAGGGTGACAACACGCCGAACCGCTGTCTGGCGGACTTCGTCGCCCCGAAAGAAAAGGCCTCCAAGGATTACTTCGGCGCGTTCGCGGTCAGCAGCGGGCATGGCTTGAAGAAGTTGGTGGAAAAATTCAAGGCCGAGCACGACGACTACAACGCCATCATGGCCGAGGCCCTGGCTGATCGCCTGGCCGAGGCCTTCGCCGAATTCCTGCACCGGCGCGTCCGTGCCGAGTGGGGTTACGGCCGGAATGAAACTCTGAGCCAGGAGGATTTGATTGACGAAAAATACCGCGGCATCCGGCCGGCCGCCGGTTATCCCGCCTGTCCGGACCACACGGAAAAGCGCACCCTCTGGCGATTGCTGGACGCGGAACGGCACGCCGGCATCCAGTTGACCGAGAGTTGCGCCATGTGGCCGGGCAGCTCGGTGAGCGGACTGTATTTCGCTCATCCCGACTCCCGATACTTCGCCGTGGGCAAACTCGGCCGCGACCAGCTTCTGGATTATCATCTGCGCAAAGGCATGACGCTGCAGGAGGTGGAGAAGTGGCTGGGACCGTATTTGAATTACGAGCCGGCGAATCCCGGCCCCGCCCCCGCCTGCGCCTGCGGCCGTCCGCATTGAAGCGAAAGTGGACTTGTTTTTCGCACGCCACAGTTTAAATTAGCGGCATGAAGAACGATGTTGTGCCGGTGCAAATTCGCGGGATTTTGCCGGCGAACAGCGGGTGCGCGTTGTTCGTGGGCAACGACCAGAAGGTGTTTGTCATCAATGTCGAGCCCCAGATGGGCGCGATCATCGGCATGTTCCTGCGCCAGACGCCCAAGGAGCGCCCCCTGACCCACGACCTCATCAACCGGATTTTCCAGGGCTTCGGCATCAGCGTCGAGCGCGTCGTCATCACCGACCTGAAAAACTCCACCTACTTTGCGCGGCTGATCCTGCAACAGCAAAACGAACTCCACACCGCGCGCAAGATCGTCGAGGTGGACGCGCGCCCCAGCGACTGCCTCGCCATCGCCGCCGCGCAGAAAAAGCCGATCTTTGTCGCGTCCGATCTGTTCGAGCAGGTCGAAGACATGAGCGAAGTCTTGAGCCGGATGAATGAGGCGGGCGGCGAGACGGACTGAATTATGCCGGCCGTTGCGACTTCCCGGTCCGTGACGCTCGTGTGCGGCGACGACGAGTTTGCCGTCCAGGAGCGGGCGAAGAAAATCCACCAGGAGTGGCGCGCCGAACTGGGCGGGATGGACCACGAAATCATCGAAGCCGCCGTTTCCAACAGCGGCGAGGCGCTCCAGGCCATTGCCCGGCTCCGCGAGGCCCTTCAGACCCTTCCCTTCTTCGGCGCCGGCAAGGTGGTGTGGCTGCGCAACTGCACGTTTCTGGGCGAGGAACGCGCCGCCGCCGCGCAAGCCGTCACCGAAGCCCTCAATGAATTGTCCGACGAGCTGAAACGATTCTCCTGGCAAAACGTCCGGCTGCTCATCAGCGCCGGCAAGGTGGACAAACGCAAGTCCCTGTTCAAGACGCTCGACAAAATCGGCTCGGTGGAAATCCTCTCCGGCTGGTCGGCCGACGACAAGGATTGGGTCGAGCGGGCGGAAATCGCCGCGCGCGCCGCCGTCCGCGCGCGCCGGAAGGAAATCTCGGAGGAAGCCCTGGCCGAACTGGTCGCGCGCGTCGGACCGCATCCGCGGCAACTGGACAGCGAAGTGGAAAAGGTCTGCCTCTACATCGGCGACCGGCAGACGGTCGAGGCGGCCGACGTTTCGGCGGTTTGTGCGCGGAACAAAACGGCGCGCGCCTTCGCGCTGGGCGACGCCCTGGGCGACCGCGATTTGCCGCGCCTGCTGCGGCGCCTCGACGAGGAGCTTTGGGAAATCAAGTCCAGTTCGCAAAAGTCGGAGGTGGGGCTGCTCTACGGATTGATCGCCAAGGTTCGCGCCCTGCTCCTGCTCAAGGAAATGCTGCGCGAAGGCTGGGTCAAACCGGAGGGCGATTACCCGCGGTTCAAGGCGCAGTTGGAGCGCGTACCGGCGGAGAAACTGCCGGCGGACAAGCGTTTCAATCCGCTGGCGCTCAATCCTTACGTGCTCTACAAGGCGCTGCCGCAGGTGAAACACTACGCGCAGGCCGAGTTGGTGCGCGCCATGGAGCTGTTGCTGCTCTGCAACCGGCGCCTGGTGTCCAGCCGCCTGGACAACGCCATGGTGTTGCAGCAAACCCTCGCGCAAATCGCGGGCCGGTGAATCTCCGTTGTTGATCACATGGCCGCGCCGTCCGCAAAAATATCCGTGTTCGCCGGCCCGGAGTTCGCCTGCGTCCGCGTCGCCGGACGCGCCAACTTCAACTTCGGCCCCGATTTAAAGGCCCTGCTCGGGGAGTTGGGGCGGACGGAACAGAAACGCTTCATCCTGGACCTGTCGGACTGCGTGCTGATGGACAGCACGTTTCTGGGCTTGCTGGCGGAATTCGGGATGAAGATCAGCCGGGACGCGGCCGGGAGCGGACGCCGGGTGGAGCTGCTGAACCCCAACGCGCGCCTCACCGAATTGCTGGAAAATCTCGGCGTGTTGGGCCTCTTCAAGGTCACGACCGGCACGCTGGAACTGCCGCCGGAGACCGAGTCGCGCGCGCTTGATTCCACCGGCCCCACCCGCGAGGACATCACGCGGACCTGTCTGCAGGCGCATCAGACGCTCATGGCGGCCCACCCGGACAACGTCGCCCGTTTCAAGGACGTGGCGCAATTTCTGGCCGAGAACTTGAAGAAGCCCCGCGAAAAAAGCCCCTGAGCCGGGCGCTTCGTTCCGGTGGGTTGAATCGCAGCGGTGCTCGTTGGGCGCCAATCCCGACGGTTATGAATTGCCGTCTCAACTGGAAAAAAATCGGATTAAACCCGAAACCGGACTTGAATGGGGAGCGCGCGCGCCTCGCGTGCGGTTTTCCGCGTCTCGCGGAAAACACCAAGCGCACCGGACTGTTACGGGGATTTTCGAAGGCCATCGCGCGCCAAACTGCTGGACGCGGGGCGCGTCCGGCCACACCCGAGGCGGGTGTGCTCCTCAAGGTTAAACCGGGGCGGGCGCCGGAGTGCCCAGGCCGGGCAATTTGGGCGGCGCGGGTTTGGGCGGTGTTTCGGGCAAAGGCGTCCCGGCGGGCGCGCTCAAAATCACGCCGCCTTGCGGCTTGGCCGGCGGTGGAGTGAACGTGCCGGTCCGGATGATGTCCTCCACCTGCACGCGGTCCAGCGTTTCATGCTCCAGCAGCGCATTGGCGAGGATTTCGAGCTTGTCGCGGTAGTTGAGAATGATCTTCTGCGCGCGGTGGTAGGCCTCGTCAATGATGCGCTTGATTTCCTCGTCAATTTCACGCGCGGTGCTCTCGCTGTAAACTTTCGTGCGCGCCATCTCGCGTCCGAGAAAAACGTATTCGTCGTCGTTGCCGTACTGCACCATGCCCAGCTTGTCGCTCATGCCGTACTGGCAGACCATCGCCCGCGCCATGGCCGTGGCCTGCTGGATGTCCATCGCCGCCCCGGTCGAAATGTCGCCCGACACAATCTCCTCGGCGATGCGCCCGGCCATGGTCACGGCTATGTCGTCGAGCATCTCCTTGCGCCGGCGGCTGAGGATGTCCTTCTCCGGCAGTTGCATGGTGGAGCCCAGCGACTGGCCGCGCGGGATGATGGTGACCTTGTGCAGCGGATGGGTGTGTTCCAGCAGCACGTTGACCAGCGCGTGGCCGGCCTCGTGCCAGGCGGTGCATTTTTTTTCCTCGTCGGTCATGGCCAGGCTGCGGCGTTCGCGGCCCCAGCGGACCTTGTCGCGCGCCTCTTCCAGTTCCGCCATGCCCACGGCCCTCTTGTTCAGGCGCGCGGCCAGCAGCGCCGCCTCGTTCAACAAATTGGCCAGTTCGGCGCCCGAATAGCCGGGCGTGCCGCGGGCGATGATGGACAAATCCGCCTCCGGCGCCAGCTTCACGTTCTTGGCGTGGACCTTGAGAATGGCCTCGCGCCCGCGCACGTCGGGCAGGTTGACCACCACCTGCCGGTCGAAGCGCCCCGGACGCAGCAGCGCCGGGTCCAGCACGTCGGGACGGTTCGTGGCGGCGATGATGATGATGCCTTCCTGCGTGTCGAACCCGTCCATTTCGACGAGCAAGGCGTTCAGCGTTTGTTCGCGCTCGTCGTTGCCACCGCCCAGGCCGTGCCCGCGCGAGCGTCCCACCGCGTCAATTTCATCAATGAACACCAGGCAGGGCACGTTCTTGCGCGCCTGCTCGAACATGTCGCGCACGCGGCTGGCGCCCACCCCCACAAACATCTCCACGAAGTCCGAGCCGCTGATGCTGAAAAAGCTGGCGTCGGCCTCGCCGGCGATGGCCTTGGCCAGCAGGGTCTTGCCGGTCCCGGGCGGCCCGACCATTAACACGCCCTTGGGAATGCGCCCGCCGAGCTTCTGGAATTTCTTCGGGTCTTTCAGAAACTCGACCAGTTCGGACACCTCCTCGATGGCCTCGTCAATGCCGGCCACGTTTTTGAAGGTGGTCTTGTTGCGCTCCTTGGCGAGGAGCCGGGCCTTGCTTCGGCCAAAACTCAACGCCCCCTTGCCGGCAATCTTGATCTGCCGGATGAAGAAGAACCAGAACAGCACGCCGATGCCCAGGAAAAACAAGAGCTCATAGCCCATGCTCCAGAGCAGGGCGTTGGGCTCGCTGACCGAGATCTTGTCGGAGGCCAGCAATTCATCCTGCATCTTGGAGGTCAACAGGGCGTCCTTGACGACAAAGGGCACCTCCACCTGTTTGCCTTCCTTGTCGGCGCCCAGGAAGGTCCCCTCGATTTCCGTCAGCGGCTGGTTCTGTGGATTGTAATTGATGGTGGCGTGGGCGATCTGGTTGGCGTGGAATTTTTGCAGAAAATCATACTGCGAAATGGGCTGCCCGGACGACTGGAAGCGCCCGTGGAAGGTCATCAGCAGCAGGATGCCCGCCAAGATGGCGATCCAGATCATCCACATGTTCGCCGGCACCTTGAAGTCACCCGGCTTCCGGGGCCCGCGATCGTCCTGGTTTTTTCGATTGTCGTCCGCCATAAACTGCACTCCACATTACCACGCTGCGGGAAGGCCCGCAATGCGTTAATTCAAGCCTATTCAAAGGGATTTCGAGGGGATTTGCGGTCCGCCCCAAATCGGTTAGAATCCTCCGATGCGCCTCGGTTCGCTGACATTGCCATCGAATCTGTTCCTCTCGCCGCTGGCCGGTTACACCAACCTGCCGTTCCGGCTGGTGGTGCGGGAACTCGGTGGCGTGGGCCTGTGTACCACCGACCTGGTCAACGCCCGCTCGCTCCTCGAGCGGAATCCCAAGGCGCTCAAGCTCATCGAAACGCGCCCCGCCGATGCGCCGCTGGCCGTCCAGCTTTTCGGCAGTGTTCCCGCGGAAATGCGCGACGCCGCGCAACGGCTCGAGGCCTTCGGCGTGGCGGCCATTGACGTCAACATGGGCTGCCCCGTCCGCAAGGTCTGCAGGATCGGCGGCGGCTCGGCCATGATGAGCGAGCTGGACCGGACCGCCGCCCTCGTGGGCGGCATGGTCCGCGCCGTGAAGATCCCGGTCACGGCCAAAATGCGGCTGGGCTGGGACGACCGGAATCTCACCGCGCCCGATCTGGCGCGGGCGCTCGAAGACGTCGGCGTGGCCGCCATCTTTGTCCACGGGCGCACGCGCGAGCAGGGATTCGGCGGCACGGTGAATCTGGACGGCATCCTGCAGGTCGTCCAAACCGTGAAAACCATTCCCGTCATCGGCAACGGCGACGTCCTCACGCCGCAGGCCGCGAAGAAGATGCTGGACGAAACGGGCTGCGCCGGCGTGAGCATCGGCCGCGGCGCGTTCTACGATCCTTGGATTTTCCGGCGCACGCGGCATTATCTGGAAACATTCCAGAGCGAGGAGTTGCGCGAGCGGCCGGATTCATCTCAACCCGGTGAAGCCGGGGACGCGTGTGACTCGTCCCTCCCGCCGGGGTTGCTGCCTGAACCGACCTTCGATGAGCGCGTGCGCGTGATGCGCCGGCACCTGGACCTGATGATCGAGGTTTTTGGCGAGGAACCGGGCTGCCGGATGTTCCGCAAGGTCGCCCCGTGGTATTCCCGGCGCTTCGGCCCGTGCCACGAATTCAACAAGCGCGCCGTGCGAATCTCCACGCGCGCGGAATTTCGCGAGGTGCTGGACCATTACCTCCGCTGGCGCCGCCGGTTTCTGGACGAGCGCGGCGAACTGCTGCCGCGGTTCCGCCCGCCGCCGCTGGTCGCCTCCTTCATGCGCGACGAACCGGCCGGCGCCCGCCGCGAACAAATCCCGGTGCCGAAGGGGCCGGTGGAGGTCTGGTGATCGTTCGCATTGATTCTGACCCCCGGGGACCAGAACCGTCATGGCGCGAGGCATTGCACCCAGGAGCCGAGACGCGCCGGTCGGCTGGCTGATGCGGGAAAATCCGCACTCCCAGATTCTCAACACCCGACCCCCGCCTTGCGCAACGGCTGACAAATCGTTTTCGTCCGTTGCCCATGGCCGCGGTAACCATTGCCTTCCATTCGGCGTCTAATGGATATCCTTGTGCCAAAAATCAACCTCGCCCGTTACGCCCCAACCCTCGTCATTCTGTTGGCTTCCAGTTTCGCCCTCCGCGCGGCGGACGCCCTCGACGCCGCCCGCGTCCGCGAAATTGCCTCAATGTTGCCGGACCGGCCCGCCGGCTTCGCCTGGCCGATCACCAACCGCGCCGCCTGGCGGGCACTCGCGGCCAAGCCGGCCTTCCGTGGCGTCATCCCCGCCGCCAACCAGCTCCTTGCCAAACCGCTGGCGGAAGTGCCGGACAGCCTGTTTCTGGAATTTTCCAGGGATGGCAACCGCACGCACTGGCAACACGCCGAGTTTGAACGGCGCGGGCGCATCGCGCGGCTGACGCTGGCCGAGGCGTTTGAAAACCAGGGCCGCTTCCTGCACGCCCTCGAACAAACCATCGCCTCCCTGTGCGCGGAAAAGACCTGGGTTTATCCCGCGCACGACAGCAAGCTGAAAAATTTTCACGGCCAGGAAATCACGCCCGAACTCGGCGCGACCGGCCTGGCGGCCGAACTGGCCGAGGCGGATTTCGTGCTGGGCGACAAGCTTTCTCCCGCCACGCGCCGGCTCATCCTTGACAACGTCCGCCGCCGCGTGCTGCAGCCGTTTCGCGACTCGATTGAGGGCCGCCGCCAGCCGCCCTTGCACTGGCTGTTCCTGCGCATGAACTGGAACGCCGTCTGCGTGGGCAACACCGTGTTCGCCGCGCTCGCGCTGGAGCCGTCGCGCGCCGACCGCGCCGTCTATGCCGCCGCCGGCGAACATTACATCCGTTACTTTCTGTCCGGCATCACGCCGGACGGTTATTGCGCCGAGGGCGTCGGCTACTGGAACTACGGCTTCGGCCATTTCATCCTGCTCACCGAGGCGCTGCGGCAGGCCACCGGCGGGCGGATTGATCTGCTTAACGATGACACGGCCGTGGCCGCCGCGCTCTTCTGCCGGCGCAGCGAAATTCTGCCCGGCGTCTTCCCGAGCATTTCCGACTGCACGCCCGGCACCCGGCCCAGCGCGCAATTGACCGCCTACGTCTGCCGCCGGCTCGGGCTGGCCCCCGGGACGAACTCACTCATCGGGAACGGAGGCAATCTGGCGCTGACGACGATGCTGTCGAGCCTGGGCGACCACCTGCCGCGCGCGAGAGAGATGGACGCCTCCGCGTTCAATCCGCTCCGCAGCTTCTTTCCCGGCGGCGGGGTGCTGATTGCGCGCGCGCCGGACGCGCACCCGCCGTTCGCCGTCTGCCTCAAGGGCGGCAACAACGACGAGCCGCACAACCACAATGACGTCGCCAGCTTCAGCGTCGTGGTCGGGCACCAGATGGTCATCTGCGATCCCGGCGGCGAGGTGTACACCCGGCGCACCTTTGGCCCGCATCGCTACGAGAGCAGGGTGTTGAATTCCTTTGGCCACGCCGTGCCGGTCATCGCCGGGCACTTGCAGCGCCCCGGCCCGGAGGCGCGCGGCGTGATTCTGGAAACTCACTTCAGCCCCGCCGCCGACACGTTCAAGCTGGACTACCGTTCCGCCTACGCCGTGCCGTCGCTGGCAAAGCTCGAGCGCACGTTTGTCTTCCGGCGCGCGCCCGCGCCGGCTTTGGAAGTGCGCGACGAGGTGAAATTTTCGCGTCCCGAGACCTTTGAAACCGCGCTTATCACCTGGGGCAAAATCCAGAGGCTCAACCCGGCCACCCTCGAAATCACCGACCGCGGCAGCGCGGTGCGCGTGACGATTGTCACGCAGGGCCGCCGCTTCCACGTGAAGCGGCAGTTGATTGACGAGGACGTGGAATCCAAACGCAAGCCCTGGCGCGTCGGCATCGCGCTGGACGACAAAATCTCCAGCGGCATCATCACCCTGCGGATTGCGCCGGTCGCCAAGGATTGAACATTTGCGGACGGAGCGCCCGCCGTCAAAAGTGATTATCCCGGGGGCGAGTTGGCAGAACGCCAGCCCATCGGTTTCTATTTTTTAGCCGGTGGCGAGTCGGAGGCGCCGCCCAGGCCCCAATACTTTCCGATGGCGCTCAGGTTCACGCCGGTTTCAAAGGTGCGCAGACCGTTCTGGTTGGGCGTGCCGTCGGCCGAGTAGGCTTCATGGTAGCTGCCCCAGCATCCGACCGTGGGACCGTTGACCAGGGCGTCATAGACGGCGGCTTTTTCAGTGTCATGGATGGCCACGAGTCCCCACAGCAGATAGCCCAGATCGTGTCCGAGCGACTTGCCGCCGGGCTTCCCCACCAGGGGCAGCAAGCGCGTGGCCGGCTCGAAGAATTGTTTCATGGCGACCACGTCGCATTTCGCCCGGTCAGGATATTTCAGCGGCGTCCCGTAATAAACCGGGAACAACGTGAAATTGACGATCCGGCCCGAAGGCCAGGCGAGGTTGCGCTTGGCCCGGAACCAGTCATGAAAGCCCTCCGGACAACCGGGCACATTCGTCCGCCAAAAGTCCCGTTCCAAGGCGTCCTGCAGTTTGCCCAGTTCGCCGTAAAGATTAAGGGTGCGTTTGTCCTGGCGGTTCCAATAAGCGGCCGGATTGTCCCCTTTGGCCTTGAGATATTGAATGTAAAATTCCAGCGAGGCGGAACACAAGGCGACGGAGGTCATGGACCAATATTGGGCCGGATTTCGATTAAAGCCCTCGGCCCGGATGGCGCGAACATCCGCCGCGCCGCAAAGCTCGGTCTCGTCGCCGTTGAACTCCAGCCGGTTTCCATTCAGGATGGCCTCCTTCAGTTGAATGTCCATGGCGTAGCGCAGGGACGGGTCGGCGCTGGTCAGTGTTTGCAGGTCGCGAGTAGCCCGGTAATAATCCCGCGCCGCCAGAAGATACAGGGCCGTCACCTCCACCGCCGCGTTCGCTTCGGGACAAAATTTTCCGTTGTTGCCGCTGGGATGCACATAGGTGTCGCTGCCGCAGACGGCGGCATTGGGAATCAAGCCGTGGACGGAATACACGTGATTAACCCACTGAATGAACCTTTTGGCCTCCACAAAATGGCCGAGCGCGCCCAGGCCCCGCAGCCCACAGTAGGCGTCCCGGATGTAGGACATGCGCCAGCCTCTTTCATTGGCGACGATCCCGCCGTCGCGGCATTCATTCATCTTGAGGATCGCCAGTCCGCCCTCGACGAGGTCCCGCGCCCGCGGGTCCTTGATCCGATGGAGGGAATATCGCGGCGCGACTCCATCAAACCACGCCCGCCACCAGCGGACGCAGGCCGCGGCGTCGTTCGGAGCGTTTCGCTGCCGGACCCATTGGATGCAGTCGCTGTCGCCCTGGTCTCCGTAGTGCAGGTAGTGGTAAAGCGCGACATTCCAGGAAGCGCCCGGCGCGATGGTTTCGGGGCCGGTCTCGAAGATATAGCCGTCATCGGCGCGAATCACCGTGACGTCCGGGTCATTGAAGGTGATGAGGGCGCAGCGGTTGGACCAGTTCTGGCAGCACCAGTTCTCGACGCATTTGAGGGAGGTGTCGAGTTTCAGGCCAACGCCGCAGGCATGACCGCTCTCGTCCTCCGCCATCCAATCGCTCCTTCCGGCCCCGACGATCGGGTTGACATAAGCCCTGACGCGGACCTGGTGGCGGACCGAAGGCGATCTATTTTTAATCAGCACCAATCTTGCAACCCAGGGTTCTCCGCGGCGGGCGTAATCAATCAGATAAACCTCAAGGTCGCCGAGGGTCTTGGTCCCGCAAAAAATTCCCGTTTCGCGGGCACGGAAAACATCCATCGTCAACGGCCGTTCCATCCCATCCACCACCAGCCTGATTTCCTCGTGCCTCAGGTAATTCGGGCAGGTGTAGTTCGGGCCGACGAGGAAATTCCAAGTGCCGTCTCCCGCGCCGCCTCCGCCGGCCACCCCGCTGCCGAGAAAGAAGTCTTCCGGCCGGTTGAGATGCGGAACCGGGGGTGGCAAAGGCGTGTTGCCGATTAACACGTTGTCGGCTTGCGCCACAAATGAAACGGCCAGCAAGGCGGCGAGGGCGGCAAGCAGGCGGCGTTTTGAGCGAGCTGGGGAAGTTTTGCTCCCGGTATTTGCCATGAGCCGGGATTTTAGCCGCTCCGGGTCGAGGGTCAACGTCCGTTCCAGTCGGAAACGCTTTTGTCTTCACCGGCTGGCGCCATTGGTGTTTGCCAGCCAACCGGCCTGTTGCAGAAACGCAATCAGGCGCGGATCGTCAGCCGATAAGGGCGGCAACCAGAGGCCCAGTTTCTCGCGCCGCCACCACGCGCCCTCGGGATTTCCGGGCGGCGCGAATTGGTAGCGGTATAGCACGGCGCGGATGTAGCGCGGCGGTTTTTGCGGAAACGGATTTCCGCCAAACAAGCTTAACGCGCGGGGATCGTTGTGCAGCAGTTTCCAGATCAAATTCAGTGTCCACGGATACTGGTCCGGCGTGCCCATCGCGGCGAACCACATCTGCCAGTCGAGCCGCGGCTGGTAGGGCGCGATTTGCACGGGCCGCCGGTCCAGGGCCACGGGCAGCGCCCGGTAGGGATACGCCTTCCACACCGCGCGGTCATCGGGCACGGCGGCGTCCGTCCCTTCAAACACGACGTTGAGCCGCTCGCGGCCCACGCTGCCGAACGCGCCGTAGGTGTTCACCAAATCGAGCGGGTCGAACGAAGTGTTCATCACCTGGTCGGGCGAGATCAAATTGAGCACCGGTTGAACGCTCAACAATCCGACCAGCACCGCGACTCCCCAGGCGGCGCGGCGCATCGGAAGGCTCGGTTGCGCCGAGGCGGCGGCGGCAGTTGCGCGGCGCCCGAGGGCGCCGGGCAAAATTCTCGACCAGAACGAATCGTCGAAGCAGGCCAGCGCCGGGACGATGGTCAGCCAGTTCAGGAAAGAAAGATTGCCGCTGGAAATGAGAGTGAGTTGAAACAGCACCATGATGGCGCCGGCGATGTGCCGGGCGAGGCACGGATAAAAGGCGAACCACGGCGCGACCAGTTCGGCCAGGAAGTTGAACAGCACGCCGGCCTTCAAAATCCAGCGCGGCAGAAAGTCGAACCAGCGGCTCAACGGCCCCGGGATCGGCTGGGTCTCGAAGTGATAATAAAGCGCGGTGAGGTTGCGCCAGCAGGCGTCGCCGCGCAGCTTGATCAGCGCCGAGCCGAGCATGATGCGGAAGATGAGCCAGCGGAACAGCCAGAGCATGACCACCGGCGGCGCGCGTTTCGGGAACGGCCGGCCGTCGAGCAGCGGACAGAGGAAAATCGCCAGAAAGCCGGTTTCGAGCAGTTGAATTTCCCAGCCGTAGCCGTACCAGTCCTGCCCGACGTGGACGAACGACACGTACAGCGCCCACAACACGCCCATGAGGATGGCGTTCGCGTAACCGGCCGCCACCACGCACGAGAGGGCAAAACCGAGCCACGCCGCCGCCTGCAAAACGGCGTCCGAATGATCAAACCAGAACAGGGACGGCAACCGGAGAAAGCCGGCGGTGGACGAACCCAGTTCATTTTGGATCCGTTCGAGGAACAACCCCACCGGCAACAGCCCGCGTGACCCGATCAACGGCAGGATTTGTTTCGCCGCGGCCAGAAAGGCCACGGCATAGACCAAGCCGAGCAGCCGCAGCATGACAAACCGCGTCAACCAGTAGCGCTCCGGCGGCCGGGACGGAGATGGGACGGAGATGGGACGGCTTCCGTCATCGTTGAACGCTTCCGCAACGATGGGCGACATTCTCGACCACGTCAACAGCGCCCGGCCAAAGGCGGAACCTGGATTTGGCTGCAGCGGCGGTCCGGAACCGCCGGAAACGGCGCTCACAGATCGCCGCCACAATTTAAAATTTTGAGATTCGTCACGGCGCGGCCAAATGCAATCCATCTCAGTCTCCGGCCGCAATCGGACGAAGGACCGGAGAGATGTGCTTCGCTTCCGGCCGTTTGCGCGGCTCACGGTTTCAGGAAATAATTGCGCTGCTTTTGGCTGACGGGCATTCCGAGTTTTTCCATCACCGCCAGCATGTCCTCCCAGACCTTGCGCTTCTCGCTCAGGGCCTGATTGCGCAAGAGATAGGCCGGATGATAGGTCGGCATGAGTGGAATGCCCCGGTAGGTCTGCCAATGGCTGCGCAGTTTGGTGATGCCGGCGGCCTTGCCCAGCAGCCCCTCGATGGCCACGGCACCCAGCGCGACGATGACCCGGGGCGCAATCAGATCAATCTGCTCGTGCAAATACGGGATGCAGGCGGCCATCTCCTCGGCGGTCGGCTTGCGGTTGCCGGCGCTCTGCCCGGGCGTGTCGGGCCGGCATTTCAAGATGTTGGCAATATACACGTCCCCGCGCCGCAGGCCCGTGGCCTGGATGATCTTGGTAAGCAACTGGCCCGCCCTGCCCACGAACGGCTCGCCTTGCGCGTCTTCGTCCGCCCCCGGCGCCTCGCCGATGAACATGAGATGGGCGTCAATGTTGCCGACGCCGAACACGACGTTCTTGCGCGACGCCGCCAGGTGCGGGCATTTGACGCAGGCCATCGCCCGCTCGCGCAACGCGGCAAACGCGGCGGCCTTGGCCTGCGGATCGAGCGGCGCGGCGACGCGCGCGGTCTCGCCGGGCAACGCCAGCAACGCCGGCTGTTCGGCGGCAGGCCGTGGAATGACCAAGGGCGAATGGCCGACAGCCGACGGAATCGCGGGCTGGGCGGACGGCAACGGCGTGGCAACGGTTTCAATCCGGGATTTCGGATTTGAAATTTGGAATCCGCCGACCGGCGGCTGGGCGAGGGCGCGGAGGGTTTCGGGCGCCACGGCCACGTACCGCGCGCCGTGTGATTTCAAATCCTCGAGATGCCGAATCGTCGCATCCAGCAATTCGTCGTAGGCGGACATGCCCGCATCGTAACCGGCCGGGCGTAAAGCACAAAAATTATTTGTTCAATTTGAGCCTGGTCACGCCGGTTGCCGCCGCCGGGCGCGAAGCGAGGCCAGGAGTCCGCCGGCGACGAAAATTAGAGACGGGGCTGGAGGCTCGGGAATGGGTTGGGAGGAAAATTGGATGTTATCCGGCGAATTGTTATGGTTGCTGAATGCCGAAAAGGATAGTGTTTCTGTTTTGCCGGCATACGCTGAGACGTTGGCGCCATATTCAACATAGTTAATACCGTCAGGGTACTGGCC
>JAGWMQ010000185.1 GCA_028873125.1 Verrucomicrobiota bacterium
CCAGTTGCTTTCTCCTGCGGGAACGTTCGTAAGCTTTGAGTTCAGCGGTTCAGTTCAATGGCAGTGTATTCGTCACGGCTCGGCCGACATCTCTCGGCCCAATCACGCCCGCAAACCGAGCCGCGACGAATACACCGCTTTGCAGTATGCCGAGCTCGGCATAAGGGCTACTTTTACGTGTGATCTGTTGAGGCGGAAGGAGAGCGGGCAACGCGACATTTTTCCGCTGCGAGGCCCGAAACCTTTCGTGAATCAGGCATTGCGCCGGATGCGGTCGGGATGGCTGGCGCGGCTGACAGCGGTATCGTAGCTGATCAGACATTTGCAATAGAGGTCGTAGAGGCAGTTGTCCATCAGGACCATCCCTTCCTTGCGTCCGGTCTGGATGGTGTTTTCCAACTGGTGCATGTGATTTTCGCGGATCAGATTGCGGACGGCGCCGTTGGCCATCAGCAATTCGTAGGCCAGCACGCGCCGGGTACGGTCCGCCGCCGGCAGCAGGTCCTGCGATATGATGCCCTGCAGCGCGTTGGCCAGTTGCAGAATGATCTGCCGCTGGGCGTTGCCCTCGAAAACGCCGATGATGCGTTCCAGGGCGTGCGAGACGTTGGGGGAATGCATGGTGGCCAGCACCAGGTGGCCGGTTTCGGCCGCCGTCAGCGCGGTGGCGATGGCCTCGTGGTCGCGCATTTCGCCCACGACAATGACGTCCGGGTCCTGGCGCAGCACGTGGATGAGGGCGCGATTGAAGGAATGCACGTCGGTGAGCACCTCCTGTTGCACGACGATGGCGCGCTTGTTCTGGTGCACAAATTCAATGGGGTCTTCAATGGTGACGATCTTGCAGCGGCGCTCGGCGTTGATGAGGTTGACCAGGTAATTGAGTGTGGTGGTCTTGCCCGCGCCGGTCGGGCCGGTGATAAGGACCAGGCCGTTGGGTTTGCGCGCCAGGTCGTCCAGGGCTTTGGGCAGGCCCAGCTCCTCGCGCGACTCGATGCGCTCGCCGCAAAAGCGGAGGCTCATCTCGGTGAACCCGTTGCGGCGGTAAAACGTCACGCGCACGCGGCCGGCCACGCTGTGCAGCACCGAGATGCACAACTCCCATTCCTGCTCGAGTTTTTTCTTCTGCAACTCGTTGAGCAGGCTGTCGGCCATGGCGGCGATTTCCGGGCCGCTCAGGGCGTCCTCGTCGGCGATGATGATTTCGCCGTTGACGCGGAAGGCGGGCGGCACGCCGGCGACCAGGTGCAGATCGGAGGCGTCGAACTCGTTGACGGCGGACAACAGGCGGTCCAGGTTTGGCGTGCTCATTTGTTGAAAACCCGCCGCCACCAGCCGCGCAGGCGCGGCCACAACCCGGTCCCGGAAAGCTGCATCAGGGCCAGGTCGGCCTCGCGGCAGTCGCGGTTCAACTGTTGCGCCTGATGGAACGAGCGTTCGGCCTGGGCGACCAGGCCCAGCGCCTGCTGGCATTGCCCCAGTTCGAGCCAGAGCAGGAAATGGCCGGCGTTCCATTCGATGGCCTGCTGAAGGAGTTTGAGCGCGAGCACGAATTGATCGTAATAAAACCGGATGCGCGCCGCCAGCCAGGCGATGAACCAGTCCCGCGGCGCCAGCAGCAGCGCCTTCTCGAAGCAGTAGTCGGCGCGGTGCTCCTGGCGCGCCAGCATCACGTCGCCGCGCGCCAGCCAGACGTAGGGCGTGTCGCCGCGCTCCTCGATGGAGGCGTCGGAAAAGGCCAGGGCGCCCTGCAGATCGCCGCTGCGGGCCAGGGCCACGGCTTTGGCGGCGAGCAGCTCCGGCTCGTTGGGGAAACGCTCCAGCGCCTTGTCCGCCCAGAGCCTGGCTTCGCGGTATTCCCCCAGTTCGATGAGCATCCGCACTTGGGCCGTCCAGGCGGCGGCGTTCTGGGGATTGAACTCGAGGACCTTGGAGTAGGAGCGCAGCGCCTGCTCGAAATTGCCGTTTTCCAACGCCCCCCGCGCCTCGGCCAAATAATAGGCCTCGTCCTTGACCAGTTCCTTTTGGGGTTGGCGGAACTGGTCTTCGGATTCGCCGCCGAATTCAAGATTGCTGAACCGGCTCATGGCAACATTTGCTTCCGCCAAAACCAGCGGTCGAACGGTTTGCCGACAAATTGTGTCTCTGAAACGTCCGCCATTTGCAGCATGGTGGACGAAATCGCCGCTTCGCCGACCTCCCCATGACCACTCATGCTCACCTCCGGCCAGATGAACCAGTGATTTTCAGGCACAACCCAGCTTCCGAAAACCGGCATGTGCGGCAGGAGCGGGTGCCGGACGCCATTGACTGCAAAGCTGTTTGTGGAAAATTCAACCCGGTCGCCCGCCGTCGCCAGCGCCGGGCCAAGGCCCAGGCCGGTGCCGCCATAAACATTCTGGTAGCCGTGGATGGAAATCAAATGGCCTGGAAGCGCGTAAGCCACCCAGTCGCCCCGATGGATGTCACCGGGCGACGCCAACCGGCTCACCACGAACACACGCCCGTTGGCGCGCAGTGGCATCAGCCAATGCTCTTGAAGCGCGGCGCGCAACGGGGAGTAGAACAGGCAGGCGAAGGCGATCAAAGCCAGCAGCGTGAAGAGAACCCGATGGTGGAACGGCCTGTGGACCAGCGCCGGGCCGCAATAATAGACCAGGCTGGTGACGTGGACCGAGAGCAACAAGCCAAAGGCATAGTTGCCGAGCGGATAACCCAGCCACATGAAAAAAAGCAGGCACAGCAAGGCGCAAACCAGCAGGGCAATCCTTCCGTAAAGGCGCGGGCCGCGAAGATAAATCCCCAGACCCGGAATCAGGAAACCGCCGGCCAGCCCGGAGCAGGTGATTCCCTTGGGCAACCGGATGCGGTCAAACGCCAGACCGCGGCGGATGACGCCGGCGAAATGAAAAACGGGGCTGTACCACCGCGCCCGCGGCGGGTAGTAGGGCGAGATCACATCGTGCTTTTGAGTTCTGGCCACTCGTCGAATTTGCGATTCTCGATTTGCGATTGATGCCGTCCGGCCGGGTCGCCTGGCCCGGCGCAAGGCTTTTCAGTGCTTCTGTTCGATGTTGTATCGCACCTGCTCGTCCGGCTCGTAAAATTCGCTCGTCTTTTGTTCCGATTTAAGTTCGCCGACGATTTGCTCGAACAGTTTCACCGCTTCAAGGCAGCCCTTGCCCTTGTAACCCTTGACGTGCAGCTCCACGCTGCCGTCCCTGCCGATGGTGATGTCAAATTCGCGCTGCGGCATAAAACGAATCCATGAATCAGGGCAGATAACAGCTTTTGCCACCGGGGTTCTTTTTGGTGTGACTAGCAAAAATGTACATCCCGGTCTTGGCGTTTAAAATAAATTCAAAGATGTTCTCAACCTCATTGACTTTGCAAACAATCTTGACCAAGGCGGGCGGCGTTTCCAAAACTTCGGCTTCACTGAAACCATTCGGTTCCACGCCGGACTTGGCGCCGGGTTCGTGCTGCAACAGGGAATTCACGTGCATTTTGGCTTTGGTGATTAGTTCCTCGTTGCTCATGAAGTTTGCCAGCCCCCCGGTTAATTCTCCCAATGCCGCACTTTCAGCCGGATGGAACGATCCGCACCCGTTTCCTCCTCCACGACATTGAAGCCGCGCGCGCGCATTTCGTCCATCAACCTTTGATAAACGTATTGCTGCACGACGGCCTGGCTCAGTTCCTCGCCGAGGGCGCGCAATTCCTCCGTGGTCTGGCCGCTGCCGGTCACGCAGAGGGAGGCCTTGCCGCGGGCGTCGCGCGAAAAGGTGATGGTCACTCCCCCGCGGGTCACTGAAATGCGCTGCTCGCGCCCAAGATGGTTGGTGACCACTTCGCTGTTTTCAATTTGCAGCTCGATCTTGGCGGGGTTCTTTCCGGCGACCGCCGCCGACTTTTTCAAGCTGGCGGCTTCGGCGGCCACTTGATAGCCGAGCGAACCCGCCGCCGCCACCACCGCCGCGCTGAAGGCCGGCCAGGCCGCAATCACCACCGGAGCCAGGATGCAAACTGCGCTCATACTTTTTCCACACTTTTGCCCTTCCTCAATTTTGACCGGGCCTTGCGCAATTCGTCACGCGACAAAGGCGAAAATGTGAGCCGGTCCCGCCGCCGGGCGCGCAAGCGGCGAATCGTTCTCCAAACCAGTGCCACGGCAAAAATGCCAACTCCCGGCAGCACATCGGCAAATTGGATTT
>JAGWMQ010000058.1 GCA_028873125.1 Verrucomicrobiota bacterium
AACTCACCCGCTTCGGCGGCATTTCCATCGGCGGCAACGACAGCGGCCAGATCATCGCGCTGGGCAATCTCTTTGGCGATGTGACGGTCGGCGGCCCCATGGCGGGGCGCATCGGCGTGGAAGGCCGGGCCGTGACCGGACTGGCCACCGGTCGTGACGGGATTCTAGGCAATGTCATCGTCAAGGCGTTTGCCAGTGGCAGCGCGATTGTGTCCGGCGGGATGATCGGGGATTCGACGGGCGGCACGACGGTGGCCCTCGGCAGCGCCTATGGCTTTGTGGCGGGGGCAGGCCCGATCAACCTGGCGGCGGGCACGACCCTTTCCGCGGGCAATTTCCTCCAGAACCAGACCGGTTCGAATCTGGCGGCCATCACGGCCATCTTCACCAACGGCGGTTCGCCGCTTCTGTTCGACACGGGGGGCAGCCTGAACGGACTGGCGCTGATCCAAACGGATTTGACCAACCTCCAGGACAGCGGCGGCGCTCTCAGCGGCACGGTTCCGTGATCGAAGGAGATGACAGAACCTGCGCGTCCGGCGGTGGCGAGGCGCGACGGGACTGGGAATTGGACCTCGATTTTTTTGTCGCATTTGGGAACATCCCGATCGCATGACTGGCTATGTCCTTGGCGTGGCTCTGCTCCTGGCGGGAGGGACCTCTCTCTGCGCGCAATCCTCCAACCGGATCTGGTTCGCCATTTACAATGGAGCGCCCACCCCGAGCAGTGACGTTTCGGTGCGGACTGTCATGAGCGATGGCAGCGCCAGCGTCCCGGCGGCGGGCCTGGCCGGCAACTTCGTTTCCCAAACCAACTTCTCCTCCTTCCATTCGCCTTACGACGTGGCGGTGGATCCCGCGATGGGGAAGGTCTATGTGCTGGACAACAACCTTCAGGGCGAGGCGCCGGAATATATCTACTCCTTCAACCTCGCCGGCACTCCGGCCCAAATTGCCGCCAGCGGGCAAATCATTTACTCGATGCCCGTTCCCGCGGCGGATGTAAACGCCCATCTCTACCCGCTGATTTCCGGGCTGGCCCTCGATCCAGTCCGCCATCTCCTGTATTTCTGCCAGATGGACGTCACCACGAGCACCAATTCCTACGTGGGCCAGTTGGACCTTGCCAGCAGTTCCAAGAGCGACATTGATTCCTCCGACGGCGGCGACCCGGCCTTCCAGCCGTATTATACGGGTCAAATTCCAGGCCAGGGGGCGATCGCCCTTGACGAATCGAACCTCTACCTCGGCGCCATTAACGGGCGCGCCGGCAACACCGGCGTCTTTGCCGCGCCGCGGGACGGCAATGGAGCGTTCTCGGAAATCGTCACCCTTTCCGCCGGTGACACCAGTTTCCCCAACGGTTTGGTCGGCGGCGTTGCCAGCGATCCGCAGGACCACCTGATTTACTACCTCACCTTCAATGCCGGCTACGTCAATCGCAACTTCGACACCGGGCAAAACGCCCTTTGGGCCTATGACACCGCCAGCCGGCAGACCGAAAAAATCAGTTCAGGCTATCCCGGCTTTCCGGATGCCATCGCCGTGGACCCCGCCAATCGCCGCTACTATTTCACCGTTGGACGGGATGGAACCGGCAATGCCAGCCCGACGAATTTTCAGGCCATTTATACCGGAAACCTGGGTTCCACGAACGCGCCGACGCTTTTTTACACGCCGGCGTTAAGCGGTGAGGACGGAAACGGTCAGCCCAATGCCGGTAACGTCGCATTGCAGGGCATTTTTGTTAAAGACCCGCCGGTCCTCGCCTTGTTGCCCGCCACGGTGATTTACGCGGAGGGCGGGGCGCCGGCGATCCTGGCGCCCGATCTCGTGGCCGACGACCCGGGTTCCAGCCTGCTCGCCGGCGCCACCGTGGCCATCGTCGGCGGCGGATTTGCCGGCGATGACGACCTGCTGTCCGCCGTCACGAACGGCACCCGCATCAGGGCCGGTTACGACACGACGACGGAGACTTTAACGCTTTCCGGCAGCGACACGCTGGCCGATTATCAGCAGGTGCTTCGCACGGTTGCCTTCAGTTCCGCCAATCCGGATCCGACGCAGGGCGGGGCGTCGCCCTCACGGGCGATCGCCTGGACGGTGACCGATGGCGCACTTTCCAGCGCGACTGCGACCGTCAAACTGGCCCTTCTGCCGATGCCGCCGCAGAACGAAATGGGCATCGCCCGGGCGATGGGCGGCTGGACGCTGGTCTTTACCGGCATCCCAGGCCGGAACTACGTGTTCCAATTCACAGACGCGGTGACCGGGCCGTGGAACGATTTGTCACCCATCTTGACGGCGGCTCCGTCCGGGCTGGTGGAGTATGACGACTCGACAATGCCCTCGCCCCCAATCCGATTCTACCGCGTCCGGAGCGCGCCCTAGCGGCATTCTTTTTCTTGTCCGGTTTGTCTTTCCCAACGCGGGCCGTTTTGCTTTCCTGAAAACCATGATTTTTCAACGTGTCAGGACGATTCTAATTTCCGCGGCGTTGCTGTCGGGCCGCCTGGCGGCGCTCCACGCCGAGACCCTGCGTCCGCCGGCGGTGCCGCTGGTGACGTTTGACCCCTATTTGAGCATCTGGTCCGAGGCGGACAGGCTGACGGATGCCAACACGCGACACTGGACGCGGCACGAGCAGGCGCTGGCCAGCCTGATCCGCGTTGACGGCCGGAGCTACCGGTTGATGGGTGCCGAGCCCGCCAACGTGCCGGCCATGCCGCAGCGTTCCCTCCAAGTAACCCCCACGCGCAGCATCTACGAGTTTGAGGGCGCGGGCCTCCGCGTGCGGCTCACGTTCATGACTGCGGCCTTGCCGCATGATCTGGACGTGTTTTCAAGGCCGTTGAGTTACCTGACCTGGAGCGTGCGTTCCGCGGACGGCGCGAAGCATGACGTTTCGATTTACGACAGCACCAGTTCCGAACTGGCGGTCAATCAAACCAGCGAGCCGGTGGTCTGGGCGCGGGAGCAGGCCGGGCCGCTGACCGCCCTGCGCGTCGGCACCCAGGCCCAGCCGATTCTCGGTTCGTCGGGTGACAACCACCGGATTGACTGGGGTTACGCCTATGCGGCGGCATTGACCAGCCAATCTCATTCCGCCATCGGCGCCAATCAAGCCTTGCTGGACGGCTTCGTGGCCAAAGGCGCGTTGCCGGCGAGTGACGACCAGCGCATGCCACGCGCGGTCAACGATGACATGCCGGTCCTGGCGTTTGTCTTCCACCTCGGCCGGGTCGGCGCGGCCCCCGTGCAGCGGCAGGTGATCGTGGCCTATGACGAGGTTTACGCCATCAAGTACTACGGCGAGGCATTGCGCCCCTACTGGCGGCGAGACGGCGCCACTCCCGCCGATTTGCTGCAATCGGCGCAGCGCGATTATCCGTCCCTGGTCCGGCGCTGCGAAAAATTCGACCGGGATTTGACGGCGGCCCTGACGCGTGTGGCCGGCGAGCGTTACGCACAAATCGCGGCGCTGGCCTATCGCCAGTGCGTGGCCGCCTGCGGACTGGCCGCCGACGCGCGCAAACAGCCGCTGTTCTTCACCAAGGAGAACACCAGCAACGGCGACATCGCAACGGTGGACGTGATTTATCCGATGGACCCGGTCTGGCTGTTCCTGAGTCCGACACTGGCCAAGGCGACGCTGGTGCCGATCCTGTCCTATGCGGCGTCGCCCCGCTGGAAATTTCCCTTCGCGCCGCACGATCTGGGGACCTATCCCATCGTGACTGGACGCGACAACGGCGGGGAAAGCATGCCCGTTGAGGAAAGCGGCAACATGCTTTTGCTTTGCGACGCCATCGCGCGCGACGACGACAACGCGGACTTCGTGACACCCTGGTGGCCGCAACTGACGCAATGGGCAAGGTATCTGGAGAACTACGGACTGGACCCCGAAAACCAGCTTTGCACCGACGACTTCATGGGGCATCTGGCACACAACGCCAACTTGTCGGTGAAAGCCATCCTGGCGCTGGCCGCCTATGGCGATCTGTGCCGGTTGCGTGGTGACAACGCCGGTGCGCGGAAGTACGCGGCGATGGCCAGGGCCGACGCCCAACATTGGATGAAGGTGGCCGCGGACGACGATCATTACCGGCTGGCTTTTGACAAGCCGGGCACCTGGAGCCAAAAATACAACCTGGTCTGGGACCGGATTCTGCGGCTGGACGTATTCCCACCGTCGGTCGCCCACAAGGAGATCGCCTTTTACAAAACAGTCCTCCAGCCCTACGGTTTGCCGCTGGACTCCCGGACGCATCTGACCAAAACCGACTGGTCCATCTGGAGCGCGACGCTGGCCGACAACCGGGCGGATTTCGAGGCGATCATCTCCCACATTTACGATTACCTGGACCACACCACGGTTCGCGATCCCATCGCCGATTCCTACCAGACTGACGACATTCACAGCGGCGGCATGCACGCGCGCCCCGTGGTCGGCGGCTTTTTCATCAAGATGCTGACCAACCGCCGGCTCTGGCGGAAATGGTCTGCGGGTGACCGGGTCAAACCTCATGACTGGGCGCCGTTGCCCAGGCCGCCCAAAATCGAGGTGGTTGTCCCGGCGGCGGACACGCGGCCGGCGCTCTGGAAATACACCACCACCCGGCCCCCGGAAAATTGGATGAAACCGGATTTTGATGATTCGGCCTGGCAGGAGGGCCGGAGCGGTTTCGGCACCACGGGCACGCCCGGCGCCATCATCGGCACCACTTGGCAGACCAGCGACATCTGGCTGCGGCGCGAGGTGGATTTGCCCGCTGGAAACACCGGCGATCTCCAGGCCTGGCTTCATCACGACGAAGACGCCGAAGTTTACATCAACGGCGTGCTCGCCCTGAAGGCCGGCGGCTTCGTCGGCAACTATGAGGCGCTTCCGTTGACGCCAGCCGGCCAGACGGCGCTCAGGCCTGGCGGGAATCTGATCGCCATCCACTGCCACCAAACCACCGGCGGACAATACGTTGATTTTGGCCTGGTTCGGGTGGAAAAAAAGTGATCCGCGGGTTGGAAGCCGGCCCCGCCGGACCGGGTTCGGTTCCGGATTTGTGCGACGGGGGAACCACTGAGGACCTTGACGATCGAAGAACGCGCTCGAAGTTCGGCGAGCCGCGGCATTCACAGCCGACGGCGCCTTTGCGGCCGGCACCGCCGGTGAAGTGGCGGCTTCAGGCTTCAATCCCCCAGTCGCTGCCGGCGCACGTGAAATTTTTCACAAACCTTCTTGCGGGCGCCTTGCCGGTTCGCTAAACATGACCGCCTATGTTGCGATTTGCCGGACAATTTTTGGCCGATTGACGCGTTAGAGGTGCCAGTGATTTTTCCGAGGTGGACAAATTGGTTGCCGTTGTGGATCCTCATCGGTCTGGTCCTGGTCGGCGGCGCGGTCACGGCGGGCGTGACTTATTATTTCACGCCCAAATACACGCGCGTCGGCTATGAGCCAATCCAGCCCGTGCCGTTTTCGCACCGGGTTCACGCCGGGGAGTTGGGTATGGACTGCCGCTACTGCCACAGCCAGGTGGACAAGGCCTGGGTGGCGAACATCCCGTCGGCCTCCACGTGCATGAACTGCCACAACCAGGTGTTGAAGGACGATCCGCGGCTGGCGTTGGTCCGCGAAAGCGCGACCAACAACACCCCCATGCCGTGGGTGCAGGTCCATATCACGCCGGATTACGTTTATTTCAACCACGCCGTCCACGTGCGCCGCGGCATCAGTTGCGTCGAGTGCCACGGGCGCATTGACCAGATGGACGAGGTCTATCACGCCAAGTCCTTCAGCATGAGTTTCTGTCTCAATTGCCACCGCGACCCGGCGGCCTTCATCCGGCCGGTCAACAAGGTCACGGATCTGGGCTGGCAGTGGAGCACCAACGCTGTTCAGAACGCGAAGCTGCAAAAAATCGAGGGCCAAAAGCTGGTGGACCACATGCGTGTCCAGTCGCTCCAAAACTGCTCGGCCTGCCACCGATGAATTTACGGTTTACGATTTACGATTTACGACTGGCGTTCGCAAACGAGCGTCCCGCGGAACTTGGAGTGCGGCGACATGTCGCCGCTTTTAAAGCGCGGACAAGTCCGCGCAGTCCAAACGCATCAACGAAAACGTTTTCGCGCGCCAAGGAATGAACCAACAACCGCAAAATTCAGTTTTGCCAAACGGGAAACGTTACTGGCGCGGCCTGGAGGAACTGGCGGACACGCCGGAGTTCAGAGACTGGTTGCACCGCGAGTTTCCTCAGGGTGCGAGCGAGTTGGATGGCCAGAACCGGCGTCATTTCCTGAAAATCATGGCCGCGTCGTTTGCCTTCGCGGGCGTGGCGACCCTGGGCACGGGCTGCCGCCGGCCCGAGGAAAAGCTCGAGCCGTTCGGCCAGCAGCCGTCCGGTTACATTTTTGGCGAGCCGCAATTTTACGCCACGGCCATGCCCACGCGCACCGGCGCGGTTCCGCTCGTCGTCAAATCCTACGACGGCCGGCCCGTCAAAATTGAAGGCAACGCTAAATTCCCCGGCGGCAACGGCGGCACCGACCGCTACGCGCAGGCTTCGATTCTTGACCTTTACGACCCCGACCGCGCGAAGCGCTTTGCGAAAAATGGCAAAACCGTTTCACGCGATGAGGCGTTGAAATTCATCGAGAGTTTGTCCAACAAATTTGCGGCGAATCAAGGCAAGGGTTTGGCGTTTTTGTTCGAGCGGAATACATCACCATCGCATCTACGTCTTCGGAAACTCATCAAGCAAAAATTTCCAAATGCCGATTTTTGGGGCTACGAATCGAATGATCCCGGCGTCGAAATCCAGGCGGCGACTCAAGCCTTCGGCAAATGGGTTCGCCCCGTTTATGGTTTCGACAAAGCGAAAGTGATTTTGTCGCTTGATTGCGATTTTCTCGGCGGCGAAGACGACGCGCACAATCATATTCGCAAATTTGCCGCGAGCCGGAAGGCTGGCGATGGCATGAGCCGGCTTTATCAGGTCGAATCGCTATTCACTTTGACCGGCGCAAACGCAGATCATCGGCTGCGCGTGGCGGCGAGCCAAGTGGGAAAAATTGCGAACCTGATTTCAACTTGGGCTGCTGCTCAAGGAAAATCAGTTCCGCCTCCGGCGCAGGATTTTGAATCGCAGTGGGCATTTAACTGCGCCAATGATTTGCTCCGGGCTGGCAAAAATGCTCTTGTCATTGCCGGCCAGCGTCAGCCGATTGAAGTTCATCTCTTGGCTCAGGCGATGAATTCCGCGCTTGGCAATCTCGGCGAAACCGTCGTGCTTTACGAATGGAATGAACAATTAATGGGCAATGTTTCCGATCTGGCAATGTTGCTGAACATGGGGCGCATTGAGACGCTTGTCATTCTTGATGGCAATCCAGTTTATACTGCGCCTGCGGATGTGAATTTCTCAGGGGCTTTGGATGCCGCAAAAGGCACCACCGTTGTCCGACTTGGCTACTACGAAGACGAAACTTCACAGAAAGCAGATTGGCATTTTCCGGCAACTCATTATCTCGAATCGTGGGGTGACGCAAAAACAAGTGATGGAACGCTCGTTCCGATTCAACCATTGATTCAGCCGTTGTTTGGCGGATTGACGGAATTGGAATTGCTCGCTCGCATTGCGGGCGAATCGCAGACAAAACCTTACGAAATTGTCCAGGAAACATTCCACGAAAATTTCAATCTAGATCAAACCTTCAGCAGAATTGAACCTATCAATGTAACAATTGAGAATGCTTGGAAATATTTCTTATTTAGCGGCTTCCAACCGAAATTCGAAACGGGAACGATGTCCATCAATTCATCGTTCAAAGGACAATTGCCGCAAATAAAAACCGCAAGCGCGCCGTCCGCCCAAAATCTCGAAGTCGTTTTCTACCGTGACGCGAAGATGGACGACGGCCGTTACGCCAACAACGGTTGGATGCAGGAACTGCCCGATCCCATCACGAAAATCACCTGGGACAACGCGGTCCTCGTCAGCCGCAAGACGGCGCGCGAACTTAACCTTCAGAACGGCGACCTGGTGGAAATCACGTTGAATGGGCGCAGTGTCATCGGCCCAATTTGGGTGCAGCCGGGCATGGCAGATTATTCGCTCGGTCTGGCGCTCGGTTACGGTCGCGAAAAGGCGGGGCGTGTCGGCACGGGCGTCGGTTTTAACGCCTACAACATTTTCTCCGGCAAATTCATCGAGACCGGCGCGACGCTTCGCAAGACCGGCAAGACTTATGTGATTGCCACGACGCAAACGCATTGGTCCATGGAAGGCCGCCCGGCGGTGCGCGAGGCGAACCTGGAGGAATTTGCGAAGAACCCGGACTTCGCGCAGGAGATGCACGACAAGGAGCCGCCGGTCGTCAAGCCGCTCTATCCGAATCCGTTCGACGAGGCGAAGAAGACGGCGCTGCACCAATGGGGCCTGGTGGTGGACCTGGGCGCGTGCGTCGGTTGCGGCACGTGCGTGGTGGCGTGCCAGAGCGAGAACAACATTCCCATCGTCGGCAAGGACCAGGTCAGCCGCGGCCGCGAAATGCACTGGATGCGGATTGACCGTTATTACACCAGCAGCCCGAAGGCGAAAAATAATCCAACGCTTTTTGATCCGAACGCCGACGAAAACCTGGACGATGCCGAGCAGCAGTTCGAGAACTGGATTGAGGACGTGCAGGCGGTCAACCAGCCGATGCTCTGCCAGATGTGCGAAGCGGCCCCATGCGAGAACGTCTGCCCCGTCAACGCCACCTCCCACGACGCCGAGGGCTTGAACGTGATGACCTACAACCGCTGCATCGGCACGCGTTATTGCTCCAACAACTGTCCTTACAAGGTGCGCCGGTTCAATTATTTCGATTACAACAAACGCCCGGTCAGCGCGCTCAAGGGGCCGTTCTATCCGACGCCGCTCACGCACAAGACCGACGGCAAATGGGATTTGCTGACCTGGTGGAAACACCCCGACGCCAGCGGCATGCGCGAGGAGGACGAATGGGACTTGATCAAAATGGTCAAGAATCCGGACGTGACCCTGCGCATGCGCGGGGTCA
Source organism: Verrucomicrobiota bacterium (assembly GCA_028873125.1). GTDB lineage: Bacteria > Verrucomicrobiota > Verrucomicrobiia > Limisphaerales > UBA11358 > UBA11358. Next base: position 9,064 of record JAGWMQ010000058.1, read on the forward strand.
TGGAAAAATGCACCTACTGCATCCAGCGCATCCAGCACGCGGAGATCGCGCAAAAGGTCAAGGCCGGCCCGTCCGGGGACATCCGTCTGCGGGAATCGGCGGGCACGATTCCGAAGACGGCCTGCCAGGAGGCCTGTCCGGCCCAAGCCATCGTCTTCGGCGACATCAGCGACCCGGACAGCACGGTCTCAAAATGGAAGGCCCAGCCGCGGAATTATGCCGTGCTCGGCGAATTGCTGACCAAGCCGCGCACGACCTATCTGGCGCGCGTCCGCAATCCAAACCCGAAGATGCCGGATTACCACATGCCTTACAGCACGGAGGAATACGAAAATCGCGGCGGCGAATTTCACGCCGCGGAAAAGAGCTAACGCCAGGACGCCAAGATGCCGGGAAGGAAAGAAAATTTGAACCGCACCTACTTTCGCCAGGTTTTAAAGTGTGGCGGCAAGCGGAGCGCGACGCCGCTTCCGCGCCAGCGGAGGTTTGCCAAAGACCTGGCGCTTTGCCAATCGAAAGCGGCGTCAAAGCCGCCGCGGTCCAAGACGCTTCGCGTCATCCGAAGCGTGCTGGAAAACCTTGCGTCTCCGCGCTTTGACGTCTTTGCGTTAAAACCGAATTGACCAATGGCTGAATCCGCGACCCAACTCGAATCCCTGGCGCCGCCCACGGAACTGCGGCGCATGGCGCCCGTGCCGGCCGACCGCAGCCTCGGCTGGCTGACGGACAAACTCACCGCGTTCAACGAGGGCAGGACGCCCTTGTGGTGGTGGGTCCTGTTTTTGCCGGCGGCGTTTTGCGCGGCGGTCGTCCTGCCGGGAGCGCTGGTTTACAAGATTTCCACCGGCGTGGGCGTCTGGGGCAACAACATGCCGGTCATGTGGGGTTGGGACATCATCAACTTCGTCTGGTGGGTCGGCGTGGCGCACGCCGGGACGCTGATCTCGGCCATGCTGTTCCTGACGCGCCAGCACTGGCGCACGGCGATCGGCCGCGCCGCGGAGGCCATGACCGTGTTCTCCGTGATGATGGCGGGGCTTTATCCGGCCATCCACGTCGGACGCGAATGGTTCGACTGGTATATGATTCCCATCCCCACCTCGAACGGTCTGTGGCCGCAATTCCGTTCGCCGTTGATGTGGGACGTCTTTGCCGTCAACACCTACCTCATCGTCTCGACGCTGTTCTGGTATATGGGCCTGATTCCCGATCTGGCATTGATGCGTGACCGGGCGAAGACACGGGTGCGGAAATTTCTTTACGGCCTGTTCGCGCTGGGCTGGACCGGCTCGGCGCGCCAATGGCACAACTACGAAAAGGCCTATCTCGTCCTGTCGGGCCTGGCCACGCTGCTGGTGTTCACCGTCAGCTCCATCGTCGGCATGGACTTTGCCACGGCGCAACTGGCGGGCTGGCACGAAACGATCTTTCCGTTTTACTTCGTCGCCGGCGCGGTCTTCTGCGGATTCGGCATGGTGCTGGTGCTGTTGATCCCGCTGCGCAAATGGTGCCATCTGGAGGACATCATCACCCTGGCCCACATTGACAAGATCTGCAAATTGACCCTGATGATGGGCTGTGTCATGGGTTACATCTACGCGGTGGAATTTTTCATCGCGTGGTATTCGGGCAATCCCTACGACGCCTGGGTCTTCGGCCACCGGATGTTCGGCCATCAATACTGGTATGGCGGCTGGATGATGATCGTGGTCAACGCCTCGCTGCCGCAGCTTTTCTGGATCAAGAAGGTCCGGCAAAATCTAAAGCTCATTTTTGTCATCGCCGTTTTGATCAACATCGGCATGTGGTTCGAACGCTTCACCATCATCGTCGGCTCGCTCTATCAGGATTTTCTGCCGGCCAACTGGGGCGTGTATTATCCGACATGGGTGGACGTGGCCAGTTACGTCGGCACGCTCGGGGCCTTTTTCATGTTGTATCTGCTGTTCGTCCGGTTCCTGCCCATGGTCCCGGTCTCGGAGGTCAAGGCCATCACCCCCTGCGCCGACCCGCATCACGCCCTGGGCGGCGCGAAAGGATGGCGAGCATGAGCCAAAGACCTTACGGCCTGGTCGCGGAATTTGATTCGCCCGCCGCTGTCTTGCGTGCGGCGGAGGAGGTGCGCCAGGCCGGCTACCGCCGCTGGGATGTTTTTTCACCCTTTCCGGTCCACGGCCTGGACAAGGTCATGGGCTTCCAAAATTCCCGCGTCGGCTGGTTCTCCTTCGTGTTCGGCGCCGGGGCCTTCATCGGGACGATGCTGATGATCTGGTACTGCAACGACTTCGACTACCCGATTCTCATCGGCGGCAAACCCATGTTCAGCCCGCCGATGTCGGTGGTGCCTTCATATATTTTGCTGGTGCTGGGCGCCGCGGTCGGCGCGTTCATCGGCATGGTCGCCCTGAACCGGCTGCCGCGCCATCACCACCCGCTGTTCGACCGGAAACGCTTTGCCCTCGTCTCGCGCGACAAATTCTTCCTGGCCATCGGCGCGAACGACCCGAAATTTTCGGAAGCCGAAACGCGGCGGCTGCTCGAATCCCTCGGCGGCGCGCACGTCGAACTGGTGGAGGACGAGTGATGCGCAACTTCCTTTACCTGCTCCTGATTTTCATCGCCTGTTGCGCGGCGGTCGTCGGCATCGCCGGCCTGCGCGGCCATCTGTCGCGCAAGCCCCCCATCGAGGTCTTTCCCGACATGGACCGGCAGCTCAAGCTGCGCCCGCAAAAGCCGGATGCCTTTTTCGCCAACGGCCTCAGTTCCCAGTTGCCGCCGCCCGGCACGGTGGCGCGCAGCCGGCCGATCCAAACCGTGAACGGCGCGGTTTACCGTTTCGAGGATTCGCCGGTCAACACGGGGCGCGTCCCCGGCACGACCAATTTCATCGCCACGAATCCGCTGCCCGTCACGCTGAAATTGCTGCAGCGCGGGCGCGGGCGGTTCGACATCTATTGCTCGCCCTGCCACGGCCGGCTCGGCGACGGCAACGGCGTCGTCAAAAAAATCGGGGACATGCCCGCCGTGGCGGACCTGCACGACCCGCGCATCGTCCAGATGACCGACGGCGAGATCTTCAACACCATTACCCACGGAAAGAACACGATGGGCGCCTATGGTCCGATGGTCCCGGTGCCGGAACGGTGGGCGATCGTCGCCTATTTGCGCGCCCTGCAATTGAGCTGGCTGGGAACGACCAACGACTTGTCGCCCCGGCAACAGGCCGCGTTGAAATGACATGACTTCGCCGCATCCCGCACCACCCCTGCCGCCGCCGCTGGATTTGTCCGGCTGGCGGAAAGTCCCCGCCGCCCTGATGGTCGTCGGCGGTCTCTTGTCGGTGGTGGGTCTCCTCGCCAGCCCGCGCGAATTCGGCGACTCATGGCTTTTGGCGTTCATGCTCTATTTGACGCTGGCCCTGGGCGCGTTGTTCCTGACGATGGTGCATCACCTCACCGATGCCGGCTGGTCGGTGGCCACCCGTCGTTTCTGCGAGCACCTCGGCGCGTTGCTGTTTCCGTGGCTGGCGATCTTGTTCATTCCCGTCCTCCTGCTCGCGCCGAAGATTTACGCCTGGCTGGCACTCAGTCCGCACGACGACCGCGCCTTGAGCGCCAAATGGCCGCTGTTCACGCTGCCCGGCTTTTGGGCCGCCTCGGCGATCTTCTTCGCCATCTGGTGGCTCCTGTCATGGCGTCTGCGTTCCTGGTCGCTCAAGCAGGACGAGACCGGCGAGCCGCTTTGCACCCGCAAGATGCGTTTCCATTCCGGCTGGGGCATCCTGGCCTTTGCGGCCACGGTCACCGTGGCGCCGATTCTGTGGATGAAATCGCTGCAGTACCAGTGGTCCTCCACGATTTACGGCCTGTATTTCTTTGCCTGCTGCGGATGGATGGCCGTGGCCACCGCGTATGTGCTCGCGATGATTCTGCAGCGCCAGCGCCTGCTGAGCGACGTGTTGCACGACAACCAATTCTACTTCCTCGGCGTCCTGTTCTTCGCCTTTACGCTGCTGCAGGCCTACTTTGAGTTCGCCCAATACTTCGTCATCTGGAACGGCAACGTGCCCGACGAAACCTTCTGGTATCTCATCCGTGAACACGCCTCGTGGTGGTGGGTGTGCATGCTCCTGATCTTCGGCCACTTCTTCGCCCCCTTCATCCTGCTGCTGCCCGCGGGCGTCAAGATGAACTTCAAGATCATGCTGCCCCTCTGCGCGTGGGCGTGGCTGATGAATTTCGCGGACATGGCCTTCAACATCCTGCCCGCCTCGCCGCTGAATCAGGGCGGTTATCCGTTCCTCTGGCTCTGGCTCCAGTTCGGCTGCGTCGCCTTCATGGGCGGGCTGTTGAGCCGGGTCTTCCTGAAGAATTTCATCGCCCACGCGCCGTATCCGCAACGCGACCCGCGCCTGCATGAAGCCATGGGCCTCCGGCTCGAACCGGAGGAATTTCCCGACACCCTGCCGTCGGAAGGAGGCGCCGAATGAATGCCGAACCGACTCATTTCAAACCGGTCTGGCACATCGGCCTGGGCTTTGTCATCGCCTGCTTCCTGTTCCCCGTGGGCGTGGCGCTGCTCAGTCGTTCAGCGGCCGCGCCGAAGATTGACGCCGACCGCGCCGCGGCCATTTCCCGGGCGCTTTATGAGATTCACACCAACGAAACGGCCTCGCTCCAGAACGCCGGGTGGATTGACCGGCAGCGCGGCCTGGTGCGCCTGCCGATTTCCCTGGCCATGAAAATCGCCGCCCGCGACTGGCATGACCCGGCGGCGGGGCGCTCGAATCTGATCGCCCGCGTCCAAAAGGCCGCCGCGCCGCCGCCCGCACAGCCCGCCAAGTCCAATCCCTTCGAATGAACGAGATCGAAAAACTTGATTCGGAAATTGACGCCTCCTGCCGCGTGTCGCTGCTCGCGCTGTTTGTCGGCGCGGCCTTCTGGCTGGTCGTCGCTTCCGTGCTGGGCCTGATCGCGTCGCTCAACTTCCACATGCCCGAGGCCTTCGCCAATTGCCCCTGGCTGACCTACGGCCGCGTCCAGCCGGCGGCCGATGACGCGCTCCTCTACGGCTTTTGCATTCCGGCCGGACTGGGCGTGGCCCTCTGGCTGCTGGCGCGAAGCGGACGGACGCCCGTGCGCGGCGCCCTGGTGCCGTTTGTGGCCGCCCATCTCTGGCATCTGGGCGTGCTGGTCGGCCTGATCGGGATCCTGGCCGGTTACAGCACCGGCTTTCGCTGGCTCGAATTTCCGCGCGGGGCCTCCTCGCCGCTCTTTTACGCCTACCTGCTGCTGGCGCTCTGGGCGATGATGACCTTCGGCGCGCGGCGCGAACGGGCCACCTCGCCGCCGCAGTGGTTCCTCGTCGCCGCGCTGTTCTGGTTTCCGTGGATTTATTCGACGGCGAATCTGCTGCTGGTCGCGTGGCCCGTGCGCGGGGTGACCCAGGCCGTCGTGGCGTGGTGGTTTGGCGACAACCTGCTGTTCGTCTGGCTGGCCCTCGTCGGGGTTGGCGCGGCGTTTTACTTTTTGCCGAAATTCTGCGAACGGCCGCCACAGACGTTTTACCTGGCCCTCTTCGCCTTCTGGACGCTGGTCCTGTTCGGGAGCCTGTGCGGCATCCCCCAGGGCGCGCCCGTTCCGGCGTGGCTGCCGGTGGCCAGTTCGGTCGCCGCCGCATTGCTGCTCGTGCCGCTGCTGGCCGTGGTCATCGTCGCCTGGCGCGCGGTGCGGGGCTCGGTCCTCTCGAAATGGGACCACGGGCCGTTCTGCTTCGTCGGCGCCGGCGTCGTATGTTTTTTCCTGTCCGGTCTGATGTGGATGGCGCTGGCCTGTCCGGAAATCTGCCGCGTGACGGAATTCACCTGGTTCGTCCCGGCGCAGGCCCAGCTGCAACTGTACGGCTTTTTCGCCCTGACGATGTTCGGCGCCATTTACCACATCCTGCCGCGGAGCGCCGGGTTTGAACTTCCCTTCCCCAAACTCGCCCGCGCGCAGTTCTGGATTTCGCTGTCGGGCGTGGCGTTGTTGGTGGCGCCGCTGGCCATCGGCGGCGTGGCGCAGGGCCGGCAACTGCAAAATCCCGGGATTTCGTTCGCCGTGATTTCAAACTCGACCCTGCCGTTTTTGCGCGTAAGCACGACCGGCCAGTTGCTGCTGCTGTTGGGCAATCTGATCTTCGTGCTGAACGTTTTCGGGCTGGCGTCGGCCTGGAAACGGTCGGTCCTGAAAAAGGCCCTGGCGTTGGTCAAGGCGCCGCTGGAAACCGCGGAGGTGCAGGCGTGAAAAACGGCTTCCGAATTTTTCTGGCGGCGCTGGTCGCCCTGGGGTTTTCCTGGTGCGCCTTCGTGCTGGCGCCGGTGCTGCAGCTCGGCGCGGAGAAACAAACGACGGTTCTCAATTCATCCGACCTGTATCCGGTGCAGCGGGGTGACTTTGCGGCCCAAGGGCTGCAGGTGTATCGCGCGAACGGCTGCGCGGCCTGTCACACCGCGCAGGTCCAGCAGGACGGCGTCGGGTGCGACGTGGTGCTCACCGGCATGGGCACCAACCAGCCGGCGGACTTCAAGGCTTTCATGAAGTCGCTGTGCGAGTTGCCCGACCTTCAGAATTGCAGCGACAGCCTCAGCAAAAACCTGGCGGCCTGGAACGGGGCATTGCCGAAAATTCTGCTCCACGGCGCGCGCGAAGCCGACGCCGGCAAACTGGCCGACAAGCTTTCCGCCGCCGGACTGAAGTCCGAAGTCCGCATCGTCGCCACCGGTCCGGACATCGCGCGCGACTGGGGCTTGCGCCACAGCGTCGCCGAGGATTTTCTTTGGGACGATCCGGTGCAACTCGGCAGTGTCCGCATCGGTCCGGACCTGGCGAACGTGGGCGCGCGGTTCCCGGACGCCCGCTGGCAGTTGCTTCACCTCTACGCGCCCCAGGTTGTTGTGAAAGGCTCGACGATGCCGCCGTTCCGCTATCTTTTTAAGATGGAAAAAACCCGCGGTGAACCTGCGCCGGACGCGCTGAAATTGCCACGGGAATTGGCGCCGCCCTCCGGTTATGAAGTCGTGCCGACGGATCAAGCGCGCGAGCTGGCGGCGTATTTGTTGAGCCTGCGCGCGGAGGTGCCCTTGCATGACGCGCCGTTTACCCCGCCCGCTCCGGCGCCCGCCCGCCCGAACAAGCCATGAGCGACGAATCCGACCACATTCCGCCGGAGCCTCCGGGCCGCCCGCCCGGCCCGCGTTCGCCGGCGCCGATGGGATTTTTCATTCTGACGCTGGTGCTGTTGTTTTTGGCCGCGGTGTATTTTGACCATCACAGCGGCTGGTTCAACGCGCAGGTCTATCACCCGTTCGTCAACGCGAACGAATTGGAGAAGTACCAGCCCAAATCCGGCGAGGCGGCGCTGCTGGCCCGGGGCATGGCCACCTATGAGCGCGTGTGCGGCGTGTGCCACGGCAATGACGGCGCGGGCAAGCCCGGCCAGGCCCCGCCCTTGGCGGGTTCGGAGTGGGTCCTGGAGAACGGCGTCAACCGTCTGACGCACATCCCGTTGACTGGCCTCAGCGGCGCGGTGGACGTCAAGGGCCAGACCTGGAATTTGTCCATGCCGGCGATGGGCGCGGCGCTGTCCGACGCGGATTTGGCCGCGGTGCTGACTTACATCCGCGGCTCCTGGGGCAACAAGGCCGGTCCGGTGACCCCGGCGCAGGTCAAGGCCGCGCGTGCGGCCGTTGCCGGCCAACCTCCGATCAACGGCCTGCAGGCCTTGAAGGCGCTTCCCGAGTAAACCGGTCGGAATTTCCAGGGACTTCGTCATCGGTTTTCTTCGCCCGTTCATTTGCCGGCGGGCATCGGCCCGGTCAACGCTGGAGCACCCCGCATGGTCCCGGCCCGCCGCTTCGCCATGGGCCGCGGCCTCTCCCTGGCGGCGCTGAACTAATCTTGCGGCGGCGCGGCCGCGTTTCTAGACTGCGGACCATGAATTTGACCGAAGAGCAACGTCAGCGCGTCACCGCGTGGATTTTGCAGGGCGCGAAGCTTTCGGAAATCCAAAACCGGCTCGCGGAGGAATTCGGCCTGCGGCTGACGTACATGGAAACGCGGCTGTTGGTGGACGATTTGAAGCTTACGCCAAAAGACCCGGAACGGCCGAAGGCGGCGGCTCCTGTCGCCGGACTCAAACCGGGTGCCGAGGAGAAGAACCTTCCGCCCGATGCCGAAAAGGCGGCCGGCGTTTCCGTGAACGTGGATCAAATCGCCCGCCCCGGCGCCATCGTCAGCGGCAAGGTGACGTTCAGTGACGGGCAGAAGGCCGAGTGGTATTTGGACCAGACGGGCCGGCTCGGCGTCGTGCCCGGGCAGCCGGGTTACAAGCCGTCCGCCGCCGACGTGCAGCAGTTTCAAGCCGCGCTGCAGGAGGAACTGGCGCGAATGGGATATTGAAATCCCCCGTGTTGGGCCTGGCGGCCCTGGGTCGTCTCCGCCTCAAAGCGCGAAATTAAAATTCAAAAGGCCTCCGGGAATTGGCAGATTGACGCGCGATGCGCGAAACGTTCCGCGACTGGATCGAAAGTCTTGAAACCTTCGCCCTCGAAGTCATCTTCGAGGAGCGCCATGATTTTCGCGCGGTGGTCACGCGCGGTCTGTTGTTCGGCAGTTCGAAGCTCTTCCAGGCGGGCGTCAAGATGCGCCGCTGGCTCTACAACGTCCGCATCTTTCGCGACAAGACCCTCGGCGTGCAGGTCATCGCCATCGGCAACCTCACCGTCGGCGGCACCGGCAAGACCCCGGTCGTCGAAAAATTCGCGCGGGAACTGCGCGACGCGGGGCGCAACGTGGCCATTCTCTCCCGCGGCTACCGCTCCAAGCCGCCGCCGGTTCATCGCTGGCTGCTCGACAAGGTTCTTTTCCGCGAGGACAAGACGCCGCCGCGCGTCGTTTCCGACGGCAAGTCGCTCCTGCTCGACTCGGAAATGGCCGGCGACGAACCCTACATGCTCGCCTCCAACCTGCGCGACGTCATCGTGCTCGTGGACAAGGACCGGGTGAAGAGCGGGCGCTACGCGATTGAAAAATTCGGCTGCGACACGCTGCTGCTCGACGACGGCTTCCAATACTGGGACCTGCGCGGCCGCCGCCACGACGTGGTGCTGATTGACCGCCAGCAGCCGTTTGGCAACGAGCATCTCCTCCCGCGCGGCACGTTGCGCGAGCCGCCCTCCCACCTCGCCCGGGCGCAGACCATCTTCATCACCAAAAGCGACGGGCGGACCGCGGAATTGCGCCGGCGCATTTCCGAATTCAACCCCGACGCCGCCGTCATCGAGTGCGTCCACCATCCGCTTTACCTCGAAGACGTGTTCACCGGCGAGCGGAAGGACCTGGAGTTCATCCGCGGCAAAAAGGTCGCCTCCTTGAGCGGCATCGCGCAGCCGGAGAGTTTCGAAGACAGCCTCGAAACCCTCGGCGCGGAACTCGTTTATTCAAAGCGGTTCGTGGACCATCACCGATTCACGCAACAGGAGGTCCTCAACGTCATCAACCGCAGCAAGAAGCGCCAGGCCGGGGTCATCGTCACCACCCAGAAGGACGCCGTGCGCTTTCCAAAAATTGACCGGCGCGATCTGCCGATCTTCTTCATGCGCGTCGAAATCCAAATCGTGAGCGGCGCGAACGATTTTCAGGATTGCGTGCGGAAAATCTGCTTCAAATGAATCCAACACGTGGCGGCGTCGCGGCGGGATGCGACGAGGCGGCACGGGGCCGCTTTGTCACGGCGACCCCTCCCGGCTTCGGCGCTTAAAAGGCAAACGCGTGAACACACTGCTTTACCGGCTGGCCCGCGCTCTGGTGGCGTTGATCCAATCGCTCCCGCTGGCGCAGGTGGGGCGCTTGGGCCGCCTCGGCGGCGCGTTGGCGTTTTGGGCCGATGCGCGGCACCGCCGGGTCGCGCTGCAAAATTTGCAGATGTGTTTCGGCAACGAAAGGCCGCCGGACGAGATCCGGGCGCTGGCGAAGGAAAATTTCCGGCGCCTCGGCGAGAATTTCGCCTGCGCCGTCAAAACCGCGGCGATGAGTTTTGACGAACTGCGCCCGCACGTGGAATTCGTCAACATCGAACGTCTCCAGCCGCCGCGACGCGTCGTGGCCGCCATCGGCCACTTCGGAAATTTTGAATTATACGCGCGCTTCGGCCAATTCGCGCCGGAGTATCAGTGCGCCACGACCTACCGCGCGCTCAAGCAGCCCGCCCTCAACCGCCTGCTCCAATCCCTGCGCGAACGCTCCGGCTGCCTCTTCTTCGAGCGCCGCGGCGGGGCCGCCGGGCTGCGCGCCGCGATGCGCCGTCCCAACCTTATCCTGGGCCTGCTCGCCGATCAGAGCATGAGCGGCCTGCGTGGGCCGTTTCTGGGACGCGACTGCGACACCACGCTGGCGCCCGCGGTTTTCGCCCTGCGCTATGACTGCGATTTGTTTCCCGCCGTCTGTTTTCGTGTTGCGCCCGCGCGCTGGCGGCTGGAGGTCGGCGAACAGATCCCCATCCGCGAGAACGGCCGCCCCCGCCCCGCCGCGGCCATCATGCGCGACGTCAACCTCGCCTTTGAAGCCGCCGTGCGCCGCGACCCGGCCAATTGGTTCTGGGTGCATCGCCGGTGGAAAGGGGAGACCGCGACAACGACGAGGGAGAATGGAGGATAAAAAATGGAGCACTATCCCCGGTCTTCCATCGTCCAGCCTCGCCGCATTCTGGTTCGCGGAACCAACTGGCTGGGTGACGCGGTGCTGACCACGCCCGCGCTGCTGCGGTTGCGCGAAAGATTTCCCGACGCGCTCTTCGCGCTGCTCACGCCGGAAAAGTTGCGCGGCCTCTGGCTCCATCACCCGGTCATCCAGGAAATCGTTTCCTTCCCGCCCGGCGCCGGCGCATTTGCCGTCGCCAAAATGTTGCGCGCGGGCCGGTTTGACCTGGCGCTCGTGTTGCCGAATTCGCCGCGCTCGGCGCTGGAAGTTTTTCTGGCGGGAATTCCGCGGCGCATCGGTTACGCGCGGCCGTGGCGGAACTTTTTCCTGACGCAAGCCGTCGCGCCGCGAACGGGCGCGGTGAAAATGCGAAAACGGTCCGTCGCCGAAATCAAAAGACGGATTCTCCGGCCCCCGGATGCCGGGTTCCGGATCCCGGACTCCGCGCACCAAATCCACGAGTATTTGCACCTGGCGGCGGCGCTCGGCGCGAATCCCGGACCGCGGCCGCCGCAATTGGCCGTTTTGCCGGGGGAAATTGCCGCGGCAAGGAACCAGTTCGGCTTGGACAAAATCTCAAATCCGGTTTTCGGTTTGAATCCCGGCGCCGAATTTGGCCCGGCCAAACGCTGGCCGCCGGAGCGTTTCCTTGCCGCCGCGCGGGAAATCCGGCGGCGGGCGAATTGCGTTTGGCTTCTGTTCGGCGGAAAAAATGATCTGGCCATTGCAAATCAAATCGAATCGGCGATCCGCAATCCGCACCTGGCAACGGTGAACCTCGCCGGCCGGACTTCCCTTCGCGAACTGATGGCGCTGCTCAAACTCTGCCGCGTCGTGTTGACTAACGACACCGGCCCCATGCACGTGGCCGCCGCGCTCGGCGTTCCGGTCGTCGCCCTTTTCGGCAGCACCGCGCCGGAGCTAACCGGGCCGGTCCCGTCGGCGGGAGTGCGCCACCGCATTTTGAAATCGGACGCGCCGTGCTCGCCGTGTTTCCGGCGCGAATGTCCGATTGACTTCCGCTGCATGACCGGCATCCCCGTCGAGGGCGTCGTCGAGGCGGTTTCAAGTGCAGCAGCCCTTTGATCACGCGATCCGGATCCAAAATCAGCCGCAGCCGGTCGCGTCTCTGGTAATGCTCCCGCAACCGCCGGAACCACGCCGTCTGCATCGCGTCCACGCGCGATTTCTCCTTGGCATATTCCACTTCCAACTCCGCCAACCGCGCCCCGGGCGCCCGGCACAAGCGGCCGCATTTCCTCCAACTCCGGCCTGATGGAAATGACCAGCGCCGCCTGTGCCGTCTCGAAGGAAAATTTGGCCCGCTCCGTCAATTCCCGGCGTGAAGAACACCGCGGCATCCGCCGGCAAATCCTTTTCCATCTGCCGCAAATGCCAGCGTCCCATTTTCGCGTAGCGCGAATTGGATGAACCGGCCAGCCAATCCAGCCGGCGGCGCAATTCCGCGTCCTTGCGCGCTTCTGAATCAGCCGGCCCTTATGATTTGCCGAAGGCGATGCGCGACGGATACCATTCCTCCGCCGCGAACGCGGCCAGCTTTTCCACTCGACGAGTTTTCGACGAGTAGTGACCACGGTTTGACGCAAGAACCACGGGCTTTTTTGCTGTCGAGGACAAACGAGTTGCGATTTAATCAGCGGACGATTTAGTGATACACTGAAACCCACGAATGGAAATTTCTTTCCACAATTTTCAGAAATAGCAATCATGGCTCATGCCTAAACGCTCACGCAAGAAATCGAACCGAAAGAAAAATCCGGCGGCGGTCGCGCTCGGAAGATTGGGTGGCATGAAGGGCGGTAAGGCGAGGGCGAGGATTCTTTCCGCCAAAGAGCGGAGTGAATCCGCGCGCAAGGCCGCCCTTGCTCGTTGGAACGCGCAAATAAATCGCCGCGCGCGGCCGAATTGACTTGCAAATGCGTGGACGCTCACGCATAATGGAGGCGGTCGAAAAATAATTCATCGCAAGCTTATGAGCACATATTTTCTCTACGTCCGCAAGTCCACCGACGTTGAGGACAAGCAGGTCTTGTCCATTGATGCGCAACTAAACGAATTGCGCGACTTTGCCACACGAGAGGGCCTAAGAGTCATTGCAGAGTTGATTGAAAAGCAATCCGCTAAAACCCCCGGCAGGCCCGTTTTCAACGCCATGCTGGAGCGCATGGAGGCCGGAGAAGCGGACGGAATTCTCGCGTGGCATCCCGACCGTCTTGCCCGCAACAGCGTTGATGGCGGACGCATCATCTATCTATTGGACACCGGCAAAATCAAGGCGCTCAAATTCCCCACCTTCCGCTTTGAAGCCGACCCGCAGGGCAAGTTCATGCTCAACATCATGTTCGGGCAGAGCAAATACTATGTGGATTCCCTTTCAGAAAACACCAAGCGCGGCCTCCGCGAAAAAGTCAGACGAGGCGAATATCCCGGCCCCGCGCCGATCGGCTATTTGAACGACTATCGCACCAAGCAAATCGTCGTTGACCCCGAACGTGGGCCCGTCATGCGGCAGGCATTCGAGAGATATGCGACCGGCGAAGTTACGTTCGACGACATGCGCGAGTTTTTTGGCGCTCGCGGCATCCGCACGAGCAATGGCAAATTGCTTGCCCGCTCCCACATGTCGAAGATATTCGCCAACCCATTTTACTACGGACATTTTCACTACGCCGGAGAAGTGCATGAGGGCAAACACGCTCCCCTCATCACCAAGGAAACCTTCGACAAGGTTCAGGCCATCATCAATCGCCGCTGGCGCTGGTCGCCCGGAGAGAAGAAACGGGAACCGAAGGCGTTCATGGGGCTTTTGCGCTGCGGCGAATGTGGCTACGGCATCAGCGCCGAAATCCAAAAGGGCCACACTTATTACCGTTGTAGCAAGAAGAACAAGCTGAAACGGTGTTCCCAGCCCTATATCCGCGAAGAGGCCTTGAACGATGAAATCACGGTCTTGTTGAAGCCGTTTGCACTCCGGGCGGATTGGGCGGAGGAAATGCTGACACGGGTTAATGAGGAAAAAAAGCAGGTCGCCCAATCCGCCATGCAACTGGCGGCGCAAAAGCGCGCGGAGGTTGACAAGATCAACGCCCGGCTTCAACGGCTTCTGGATTCATTTCTGGACGAGTTGATTGACCGTGAAACCTTCACGGCGGAAAAGGCCAAATTGATGAGCCAAAAGAAGACGCTGGAAGAGCAGAAAGCCCGCCTCACGGCAGGCCGAGCCGACTGGCTCGAACCGTTCAAAAAGTGGATTTTGACCGCTAAAAACGCGGGTGAAATCGCAGTTTCCGGTTCGCTTCAAGAGAAGCGGGTTCTCGCCCTCGAAGTCTTCGGCTCGAACCTGGTTCTCGACCGCAAAAAAGCCCGTGGTTCTTGCATGAAACCGTGGTCGCTCCTCCTCGAACACTCGTCGAGTTC
>JAGWMQ010000186.1 GCA_028873125.1 Verrucomicrobiota bacterium
CGCGGGCCACGAACTGACGCGGTTGCGGCGGCAGTTGAAAGAGCGCGGCGACGAAGGCGTGGAGGTGGTGGCGGAGGTCAACCTGAGCGACACTCCCGTCGAAAAACTGGTGCAGATGCTCCACGACCTGTCGGTCTATGGCGTGATCGTCAGCGCCAAGCACGCCTATTTCGAGCGGGTGGAAAACGTCATCAAGGCCTGCGAACTGGAGGGCGTCGAGGCCTGGCTGATCGCCGACTTTTTCGGCACGCAAATCGCCCGGGCCACCTCCGACGAATTGTTCGGCCGTCCGCTGCTGGTCTTCCGCTCGACGCCCGAGGCCTCCTGGCAGGGGCTGGCCAAGATGCTCCTGGACTTTTTCGGCGCGCTGATATTGTTGATTTCGCTCTCCTGGCTGTTCGCGCTCATCGCGCTGCTCATCAAAATCACCTCGCCCGGACCGGTGCTGTTCAAGCAGAGGCGGGCCGGCCAGAACGGCGCCCCCTTCACGCTCTACAAATTTCGGACGATGGCCACCAACGCCGAGCAAACCAAACAGGAATTGGAGGCCCTCAACGAGATGCGGGGGCCGGTGTTCAAGCTCACCAACGACCCGCGCATCACCCGCATCGGGCGCTGGCTGCGGCGTTACAGCCTGGACGAGCTGCCGCAACTCTACAACGTCCTGCGAGGCGAAATGAGCCTGGTCGGCCCGCGCCCGCTGCCGCTGGACGAGGTGCGGCGCTTTGACGACCTGGCGCACCGCCGCCGCCTGAGCGTCAAGCCCGGCCTGACCTGCCTGTGGCAGATCAGCGGACGCAACCGGATCACGGACTTCAAGGAATGGGTGCGCCTGGACTTGGAATATATTGACCACTGGTCGTTGTGGCTTGACCTGCGGATTTTGCTGCGCACCATCCCGGCGGTCTTCACGGGCGCAGGGGCCAAGTAATTTGCGGTTAGGGCTATGTATTTGACTCAACCGACCACTACCGCTTGTGATGCGGCAGCGAATCGAAGGGCACCGGTGAAACTTGAACCGATTGCTGGGCCAGACGGTAGAATAACTTGCCTCGGGAGGCGGACTTGCGCCGGTTAAAGCGAAACGTGAACTCATCCAGATAATCTTGAAGATACTCATGATCAACGGCCCCTTGATGCGTGCCCAACAGCCAGCGCTTGAGCAGCGAAATCACCCGATGAACGCGCGGCAACAAATGCTTCGCGTTGGGCGGCTGATGCTTCTGGATGTGCCGCCGGTGAGTGTAACCTTCCAGTTCGCGGTAAGCTTGCAAGCCGTCGCTGACCACCGTGCTGCCCGGCTCGACCGATTCGGTAATAAAACCATGCAGGGCGGCCCGGCTGGTATCGGAAATGTGCCGCAGCCGAATGCGACCCATGCCCTCTCCGTCGGCTTGAGCCGCCACGATGAGCAAGGCTTTGCGCAACGTTTGTCGCCCCCGCACTCCCGATTCTTCGGCACCCCAGTAGGCTTCGTCCACTTCCACGGTGCCGCGCAAGCGGTCCCGGCCCGGTCGGATCATCGCCCGCCGCAATTTGTGCAACAGCGTCCAGGCCGTCCGATAATTTCCCAATCCCAAAACGCGCTGCAAGCCCAGAGCGCTGACGCCGTTCTTCTGGCTGGTGATGAACCACATTGCCCGAAACCACGTGGTCAGCGGCAAATGGCTGTCCTGAAAAATAGTGCCCGCCGTCACCGAAACCTGACGCCGGCAGGCGGCACAGAGCCAAAGGTTGCCACGCATCGCCCATCTCTTGTTCGCGCCACACGCCGGGCAACGAAAACCTTCGGGCCAGCGCAGCGTAAACAGATACTGCCGACAGGCGGCTTCGTCGCTGAACCGCTGTTCCATTTCCCACAAAGTTCGCGGAAAATCTTCGTACATTGCGATCCATACTGCCCATTGCGTATGGTTGAGTCAAATACATAGCCCTAAAGCACAATGTCTGGCCAGCCTGAACCGGAACGAAGAGGCATTGCGCGCCGTGGACCGGGCCCTCGAGTTGAACCCGAACGAGGGCGACACCTGGCGCATCCGGATGGCCATCGAACCCCGCCTGAAGCAATTGGACAGCTCCATCTCTTCCGTCAGCAAGCTCGTCAGCCAAAATCCCCGGGTCGTGGAAGCCGTGTATGATCGGGCCGGCCTGTATGCGCTCAAGGGCGACAAAGCCAACGCGCTGGCCGATCTCAAGAGCGCGCTCGCGATCCGGTCCGCCGACGTCAAACCTTTTGCTCGTCAAGACGAGCGCTTCAAAAGCCTGCGGATTGACCCGGAGTTTCAAAAATTGACCGGAGACAGCGGCGGCAATCCTGTTTCGCTTTCACCCGCCGCGCCGGCCGCCGGAAAAGCGGTGACGATTCAATACGCTCCCGCCGGGCGCAACCTCGCGTCGGCCAGTCAAATTTACCTTCATCTCGGTTGGAACAACTGGAATCCGGTCGTCTCGCCGGATCCGGCGATGAAATTCAGTCCGGCCGCCAACCGATGGGAAGACACCGCGATCCTTCCGGGCGGCGCGACGAACTTGAACTGCGTTTTCAACGACGGCGCCGGGGCATGGGACAACAACGCCGGCGCGAACTGGAATTTTTCCGTAAGCGCCAATGGAACCGCGCAACCCTCCACGCCATGAAGCTCAAACTCCTCGTTCTCGTCCTGGCGCTGCAAATCGCCTGGCTTTTTGGCACGGTCGTCGTGCAGGAACGCGCGCTGGCCCGTGGCCGGATCATCCTGCTGGAGACCCGCCCGGTGGACCCGCGCGACCTGCTGCGCGGCGATTACCTGGCGCTGAACTACAAAATCAGCGACGTGCCGGTGAATCTCTTCTTGCCTCCGGTGAAGAACCGCCTGCCGACCGGCGCCAGAATCTTCGTGGCGCTCGCGCCCGCGACGAACCACTTCTACGAAATTGTCGAAGCCAGCGCCACCAAGTTCGTGCCGCCGCCGGGCGCGGTCCTGGTGGAAGGCCGCAGCGCCTGGTCGCGGAACGCCGCCAACTCGATCCACGTCGAGTATGGCATCGAACGCTATTACGTCAGCGAAGGCATGGGCAATCCCTCCGGCAAGCTCACCGTGCAGGTGGTCGTGCCCGCCTCCGGTCATCCGAAGATCAAGGAGGTGTTCGTGGACGGCAAACCTTACGCCGAGGCCGCGAAAAATGGGACGCAGTGACTTGCTGGCTTTGAAAAGCAACCAGCCCGCGGCGCCAGCGAGCCTTTTCCGGCGGTCGGGACAGCCGCGTTTCCCACGAACTTGAACGGCCCGGAGCCGCCGCGAAAAGACATCGCTTGACAGAGCGAAGCCGATCGTCCGAAGTTCCCGGCGCACGCGAATGAGCAGGCGCACGTTTGTCGGCCTTGGCTTCGGCCCCATTCAGGGCGGATTGTTCCTCCTGGAGGCGCAGCGGTCGGAACATTTCGACCGGCTGGTCGTGGCGGAAGTGGTTTCGGAATGGGTGGATGGCGTTCGCCGGGCCGGCGGCCGCTACCACGTCAACGTCGCCACTGCCGCCGGCATCAAGGATGTGACGGTGAACAACGTGGAAATCCTCAACCCACAGGTCGCATCCGACCGGGAGACGCTGGTTACCGCGCTCGCCGAAGCCTCCGAAATCGCCACAGCCCTGCCGAGCGTGGACTTCTACCGTCGTGGCGACGCTCCGCCGGCGGAACTGCTGGCGCGGGGGTTGGACCTCAAATCCCGGCGTCCCGCCGCGCCGCCGTGTGTGATTTACACCGCCGAAAACCACAATCACGCCGCGGAAATCCTCCAGCAAGAATGCGAGGCCTCGTTAGATCTCCAGGCCCGCGCCTTCGTTCGTAACTCAGTCCAGTTCCTGAACACCGTGATCGGAAAAATGAGCGGCGTGGTCGCCGATGCCGGCGAAATCCGGGCCGGCGGCTTGGCCGGCTTGGTCGAAAGTCACTCTCGCGCCTTTTTGGTCGAGGAATTCAATCACATTCTGATTTCCCAAATCCGCCTGCCGGGATTCCGCCGCGGCATTGAAGTGTTTGTTGAAAAACCGGACTTGCTGCCGTTCGAGGAGGCCAAGCTCTACGGACACAATGCCGTCCATGCGCTCCTTGGATTTCTTGCCCGC
>JAGWMQ010000059.1 GCA_028873125.1 Verrucomicrobiota bacterium
ATGCCGATTCAAACGCCCCGGACAATTTTGGAGTTGCGTCGGCGATGAAGGCTTGATGTGTCTGGAAACCTTCTGGCGCAATCGCCGTTGGCATTTGCTATTTCCTCATATCCTTCATGGAGACCCCCACAGAAATTGATATGCGCCCCCGGCCAATTTGGCGGCCAATTTGGCGTTTGCCTCGCCGGTTTTTTTGACCTAGCCTCGGGAAAATTCGGATGAAAATTTTCATTGACGGCAAATTTTACAGAGATCGCGCGGCGAAGATCTCCGTGTTCGACCACGGCCTGCTCTACGGTGACGGCATTTTTGAGGGCATCCGGGCCTACAACGGCCGGGTGTTCAAATTGAAGGAGCACATTGACCGGCTGTTCGCCTCCGCCAAGGCCATCCTGCTCAAGCTGCCGATGACGCACGCCGAACTGATGCGGGCGACGGTGGAGACCTGCCGGAGAAACAAAATCCGCGACGGTTACGTCCGGCTCGTCGTGACGCGCGGCATCGGCTCGCTGGGGCTGAATCCAAAGGGTTGCAAACGACCGTCGGTCATCATCATCGCCGACCGGATCCAGCTTTATCCGCCCGAATTTTACCAGCGCGGCCTGGACATCATCACCGTGCCCACCCTGCGGAATTTGCACGGCGCGCTCAACCCGGCCATCAAGTCGCTCAATTACCTGAACAACATCCTGGCCAAGATCGAGGCCAACAACGGCGGTTGCGAGGAGGCGGTGATGTTGAATGCCGAGGGGTACGTCGCCGAGGGCACGGGCGACAACCTGTTCATCGTGCGGAACGGCGCGCTGGCCACGCCGCCGCCGTCGGCCGGGGCCCTCTACGGCATCACGCGGCAGACGGTGATCGAACTGGCCCAGCAGGCCGGCCTGGGCGTGTCGGAGCCGAACCTGACGCGCTACGATTTGTTCAACGCCGACGAGTGTTTCCTGACGGGCACGGGCGCGGAAATCGTGCCGGTGGTCAAGATTGACGGCCGGGTGATCGGCAGCGGCCGACCCGGCGCCATCACCCGCCGGCTCGAAGAGGACTACCGGGCGCTGACGAAGATTTCCGGGGAGCCGATCTAGCCCGGCGTTGAGGCGGGATTCCCCGGCGCCGGCGGCGGGGAGAGGGAGGATCCACAAACGCGCCGCCTCCGTTCGACGAGGTGGAGAAAGTCCCTCGGGCGTCCCGGACCGGAATCTTGCGCGTGGAAAATTGGACATTGCCGGAAGATTTGGTAAATATATTCTAGAGCCGCGACAACGGTTTTACTTTTTGACGAATGCTCTGCTCTGTTTGCAAAGAAAAGCCGGCGACCGTGCATCTGACCCAGATCGTGGGGGACAAGATGCAAAAACTGGACTTGTGCGACGAATGCGCCAAGGCCAAGGGCGTCACCGACCCCACCAGTTTTGGCCTGGCGGACCTGGACCTGGTCCTGGGCCTGGGCGCGTCCCAGGAAATCGAACAGGCCGCCGGCGGCCTGGAATTGAAATGTCCGCGCTGCGGGTTCACGCAGGCCGACTTCAAAAAGTCCGGCCGCCTGGGTTGTCCGGAGTGTTACAAGACCTTCGCCGACGCGCTGGAGAGCCTGCTCAAGACGATGCACAAGGGCACGCGGCACACCGGCAAGGCGCCGGAGGCGTTGCGCACCTCGCGCGAGAACGCCGACCGGCTCAAGACGTTGCAGCGAAAATTGAAAAAAGCCGTCGAATCGGAGAATTTCGAGGAAGCCGCGAGCCTGCGCGATGAAATCAAACAAATGACGGAGCGCTCGACGACGCCCAAGAATCTGGCCCGATGACACGACCTTCATGATTTGAGGCGCGTGGTTGACGTTCGCCGGAGGATCGAACACGGGTCAAATCACAAATCGCCAGGCTCAATTTGCAGATATGAACGACCTTCACGCCTTTCTTTCTCCGCCGGCCGAGACGGCCCAGCGCCACGGGCCGCACGACCGCATTGTCATGACCAGCCGCGTGCGTCTGGCGCGGAATCTGCGGGGTGCAGCCTTCCCCGGCTGGGCCAAAAAGCAGGAGCGGGTCAAGGTGTTGGAGGCCATCCGCCCGGCCGTCGAAAGCCTGCCGGAACTGCAGGGCGCCTTTTCCCAGGCGATGGACAACTTGAGCGCGCTGGACAAACAAATCCTGGTCGAGCGCCACCTCATCAGCCGCGAGCACGCCGTCAAAAGCGCCGGCAGCGGTCTGGTCTTGAACCGCGACGAAACCTTCTGCGTGATGATCAACGAGGAAGACCACCTGCGGATGCAGGCGCTGCGGCCGGGCCTGCAATTGCGTCAGGCCTGGGACGCCATTGATCATCTGGACACCGAACTGGAAAAGAAACTGGACTACGCCTTCGACTCCGAACTGGGTTACCTGACGGCGTGTCCGACGAATCTGGGCACGGGCATCCGCGTCAGTGCCATGCTCCATTTGCCCGGGCTGGTCCTGGCCGAGCAGATCAACCCCATCGTGCAGTCCGTCAACAAGCTGGGCCTGGCGGTCCGGGGACTTTACGGCGAAGGCACCGAGGCCCTGGGCAACGTCTTTCAGGTCTCCAACCAGATGACCCTGGGCGAAACCGAGGGGACCATCGTCGAGCGGCTCGAAAAGGTGCTCTCGCAAATCATCGAGCACGAGGATAACGCGCGGCAGACGCTGCTGGAGAAAAAGCCCAAGATGGTGTTCAACCACATCGGCCGCGCCTACGGCATCCTCGCCAACGCCCACAGCATCTCCTCCAAGGAAACGATGAACCTGCTCTCGCTCATGCGGCTGGGTGTGGATCTGGGAATGTTTCCCGGCGAAGAGCGTTCCACGGTGGACGAGCTGTTCATCCTGACGCAGCCGGCGCACCTGCAGCGGCAGCTTTCCGACAAGCTCTCCGCCGAGGAGCGCGACCTGGTCCGCGCCGACATGATGCGTGAGCGGCTCAAGCACGTGGAGCGGCCCAACGACAGGCCGCCGGGCGCGGCCAAATGAGCGGAATTCCACCTTCGACCGGGGGCCCGGACAATCTTCGTTGAACCCGCGGCCTCGCGGGAGCAAACCAAGGTCCACATTCCGCGGGACCTGCCACGCGCCGGGATTTTTTGCTTCATTTCGGGGCGACTTTGCGTTAAATTTGTCCTGCGACAGTGGACAAAGACGACGACTTATAGCAAATTGAAACACGTATGAGCGATGAAGCCATGAGCAATTTCACGCCGCGGGCGCAGCAGGTGCTGGCGCTGGCGAGGAAGGAAGCCGACCGTTTCAACCACAACTTCCTCGGCACCGAACATCTCCTGCTCGGCCTCATCAAGCTGGGCCAGGGCGTCGCCGTCAACGTCCTCCAAAAAATGGGGTTGGACCTGGAAACCGTCCGCATGGAAGTCGAAAAGCAGGTGGGCACCGGCCCCGATCAGAAAATGATCGGCAACATCCCCTACACGCCGCGCGTCAAAAAGGTCATCGCCCTGGCGCAGAAAGAGGCGCGCAATTTGAACCACACCTACGTGGGCACCGAACATCTCCTGCTGGGCCTGCTGCGCGAGGGCGACGGCGTGGCCGCCAAGGTGCTGAGAAACCTGGACGTGGACATCGAACAAACGCGACAGGAGATTTTGAAGGAGCTCGATCCAAACTTCAGCGGCGAGGAGACCGCCATTCCCGAGGCCGGCGAAAAGCCCGCGGACAAAAAAGGCGAGGTCAAGACCCCCGCCCTCAAGGCCTTCGGCCGCGACCTGACGGAGATCGCGCGCAAGGGCGAGATGGACCCGGTCATCGGACGCAAGAGCGAAATCGAGCGTGTCATTCAGATTCTCTGCCGCCGCTCCAAGAACAACCCCGTGCTGCTGGGCGAGGCCGGGGTCGGCAAGACGGCCATCGTCGAGGGCCTCGCGCAGGAGATTGCCAAGGGCAACGTCCCGGAAATCCTGCTCAAGAAGCGCGTCATCACGCTCGACCTTGCCCTCATGGTCGCCGGCACGAAATACCGCGGCCAGTTCGAGGAGCGCATCAAGGCGGTCATGGACGAAATCCGCCGCTCCAAAAACATCATTTTGTTCATTGACGAACTGCATACCATCGTCGGCGCCGGCTCGGCCGAGGGCACGATGGACGCCTCCAACATCATCAAACCGGCGCTCAGCCGCGGCGAGATGCAATGCATCGGCGCCACCACCCTCAACGAGTACCGCAAATACATCGAGAAGGACGCCGCGCTCGAACGCCGTTTCCAAGCCATCAAGGTCGAGGCGCCGTCCGTGGATGAAGCGGTCCAGATTTTGAAGGGTCTTCGCCACAAGTACGAGGAGCACCACAAGGCCGAGTTCACCGACAAGGCCATCGAGGCCTCCGTGAAGCTGTCGGACCGCTACATCACCGACCGGTTTTTGCCGGACAAGGCGATTGACGTGATGGACGAGGCCGGCTCGCGCGCGCGCATCGGCGCCATGACGCGTCCGCCCGAAGTCAAGGCGATGGAGGCGGACATCGAGGCCATCAAAATCAAAAAGGAGCGGGCCATCAAAAACCAGGACTTCGAGGGCGCCGCCGCGATGCGCGACCAGGAAAAGCAGGCCAAGGAAAAAATGGAGGCTGTCCTGCGTGACTGGCGCGCGGCGCGCGAGGAAAAGCACGTCGTGGTGGACGAGGAGGACATTTTGCATGTGGTTTCCAAATGGACGGGCGTGCCGCTCCAGCGCATGGAACAGGGCGAAATGCAGCGTCTCCTGGCGATCGAAAGTGAAATGGAGAAGATCATCATCGGCCAGCACGAGGCGGTGGCGGCCATCTGCAAGGCCCTGCGCCGCTCGCGCGCCGATTTGAAGGATCCGCGCCGGCCCATCGGCACGTTTTTGTTGCTGGGCCCCACCGGCGTGGGCAAGACGCTCCTGGCCAAGACCCTCGCCGAGCAGATGTTCGGCGACGCCAAGGCCCTCATCCATCTGGACATGAGTGAGTACATGGAGAAGTTCAACGTCTCGCGCCTCATCGGTTCGCCCCCCGGCTACGTCGGTTACGAGGAAGGCGGCCAGTTGACCGAAAAAGTCCGGCGCAATCCCTACTCGGTCGTGCTTTTCGATGAGATTGAAAAGGCGCACCCGGACGTGTGGAATCTGCTGCTGCAAATCCTGGAAGAAGGCAAGTTGACCGACAATGTCGGTCGCGTCGTGAATTTCCGCAACGCGATCATCCTGATGACCTCCAATGTCGGGTCGGACATCATCAAGCGCCAGGGCACGCTGGGGTTTGCGCCGATCACCGACGAGGCCACCTACGAAAAAATGCGCGAGCGGATTCTGGACGAGGCCCGGAAGACCTTCCGGCCCGAATTTCTGAACCGGCTCGACGACGTGATCGTATTTCGTTCGTTCACCAAGCCCGACCTCATTCAAATCCTCGATCTGGAAATCGCCAAGGTGTTGGAACGGCTGCGCCATAAAAATCTCCAACTCGAGCTCGACGCAACGGCCAAGGACTTTCTGGTCGAGAAGGGTTACGACCCGCAGTACGGCGCGCGCCCGATGCGCCGCGCGGTTGAAAGGTTTCTCGAAGACCCGCTGGCCGAGGAAATCCTCAAAGGCCACCTTCACGAAGGCGAGCCGGTCCGCGTGACGACCGACAAGGAAAAACTCGTCTTCAACCAAACCGCCGCCGCCGGCGCGCTGTCGAGCTGAATCTGGCCGGCCAATTCCGCCGCCGACGATGCCCACGCGAATGGCATCGGAGCGTCATGCCTGTTGTTTCATTCCAGCTTGAGGCTTTGATTCAAACTTTGGGTGATGTCTCTGTCCACTTGCCGGATTCAATGCGTTCCAATCTCCATCCGTCTGTCTTGAGTATGATCGTTTGGTGAATCCTGTTTCTCACGCAGCCTGTCCACAATCAAGACACCCCGCCTGCTGCTCCCGTTTATGCGACACACACTTTCATCAAGGGTGCGACGGGAACACGAACGCGAATTGAAGTCACTTGGAAGGCCGCCAAGCCACAACGCGGTTTGAAATCCTTCCAAAGGCACAACCCTGGTTGCCTGATTTTTACCAAAACCCTTTTTGGAACAACTGTTTATGGAACAATTCCTGCTGCATTTCAAATGGTTATTGAAAAACATGAAATCTTCTCGTTTCGATTCACTCGCCAAGACGATTGACGAAATGCCGGCGCGACAGATTATCAAGGCTATTGAATTAGAACGCATGATGATTAACGAGGATTTATCAAACCAGCGGATTTCGGCCGCCGGGGAAACCCGCTCGATTTTGAATTTTTGTCGTTTCGTTGCCGCTGCCAAATGGCGTCAGCGCGCCGCCCCCACCACCGTTCCTGCGTCGCACATCGGCTTTTACCGCAGGACGGTTCAAAAACTGGTCAACGCCGGAGAGCTGCCCGTGGAAGCCGAAGAACAATTTGAGCGCGCCTTTTCCGTCGTGTTTGGCAGTTCCCCGGGCAATGCCAGGACCTCTCCCGAACCGCAAACGGTCTGATCCCATGACGAGTATTCAAAACCTGATCCATAAAACGACCGCGGTGCTCATCGGCGAGGACAGGCCGGCCAATTTGCTCCATGGCCTCCATCGGTCACTTCTGCCGGACATACCGAGGTCCTCGTCGTTTCGTGACAGAATGGCCGACGGCCTCTTCGTCCTGCTCACGATTTTCTCGCGCTCCGCATTCATTGTCGGAGCGGTTCTCGGCACCCGGGAACACGGCTTCACGGGCTTCTGCTTCGGGTTGTTGGCCGGATGGGGGCTTGGATTTTGGGTGCGGCGCAGCTTGGGGTTGCGGAAGGGTGACCTGACGGAAGCATTTTACATCCGGATGGTGAATCGCGGAGACGGCGCGCCTCCCAGGCTATTGGAAGCACTGATTGAAACCCTGCGCGGTCAAAGACTCGATGTCCGCCAATGCCAGCGCATCGGCAATGCCTACCTCAACGCCAGCCGCCGCCTGCAGAGTTACGATTCGCCGGCGGAACGCGCCCAAATCCTGGACGAGTTGGACCGGAGAGTCTTTGAGGCGGCGCGCGGCTGAAGGACTTGTCAAGGATCATCCCGGCCACTTTGACCGCCCTCCCCGTCCCCTTCAAGACGGCCAATTCAAATCCTTCCCCCAGCGGCTCGGGTCCCCGATGGTGATCCGGTCGCGGCCCGGAAATCCCCTGATGACCGGCATCGTCTGATGTTGTTGCGGCCTGAGGCCCGCCGCCCGGGCCGCATTTTCGCTGAACCGCAGGAATTGTCGGAGCGTGTAGCGGAAGTCGGCCAATGCCTCGTACTGCGCCCTGGCGATCTGCTGTCTCCTGGCCCCCACGCGTTTCACGCTCCGGAACTGGGCCGGCCCGTCAGCGCCGGCAAAATGTGGTTGAAATGTATCGCAATGCGATTTACTGTGAACCCAGGGTGCTGGATGGACGGATTGTCTCCGAATTCATCAAGGCGGCATCTTCATGGACGGCCGGAGGCCACCGGCACACCGCGGGACCAGGGCGCCGTATTGGTCGAGCCGACTTTTTTGACCACAACCAACCAAAGGAGAGGACTGCTGTATGTCATTAAGATTAGGCGACGTGGCGCCGGACTTCACCGCCAACACCACGGAAGGAACTGTTCGCTTCCATCAATGGCTGGGCAACTCCTGGGGCGTGATCTTCTCGCATCCCGCCGATTACACGCCGGTCTGCACGACCGAACTTGGCGCGGTGGCCAAAATCAAGGCCGAGTTCGAGAAACGCAATGTCAAGGTCATCGCTGTCAGCGTGGACCCGTTGGATTCGCACCGCGGCTGGATCCGGGACATCAATGAAACCCAGCGCTGCACGATGAATTTTCCCATCATCGCCGACGGGGACCGAAAGGTGGCCACCCTCTACGACATGATTCATCCCAATGCCGACGACAAGGCCACCGTGCGCTCGGTGTTCATCATCGGCCCGGACAAGAAGATCAAGCTGACGCTGACCTACCCGGCGAGCACGGGCCGGAATTTTGCGGAAATCCTGCGCACGATTGACTCGCTCCAGATCACGGCCAACCACAAGGTGGCCACGCCCGCCGACTGGCGGCAGGGGGAGGATTGCATCGTGTCCCCGTCGGTTTCCGACGCCGACGCACAGAAGCTTTTTCCGAAAGGCGTCCGCCAGGTGAAACCGTATTTGCGCTACACGCCGCAGCCGGATCCGTGAGTCCCGCGGGCGACACCATTTCGGAACGGCGGGAAAAACGGCCGCCGGAAGACCGGAAGCGGTATTTCGGCATCGAACACTTCATCGGCCGCACGCCGCTGGTGCGGTTGCGGCGGCGCTCCTACGGCGCGGCGATGTGGTCGTGGTTCAAGCGCGGCAATCTGGAAACCAAGGACGGCGACTCCTTGGCGGAAGGCATCAGCCAGACCCGCGTCACCAAAAATCTGGAAGGCCTCGCGGTGGATGAGGCGTATCGGATTGCCGATCAAACCGCGCTCACCGTTGTGCATCATCTATTGAAATCCGGCCAACCGCGGACGATTTTAGCAACGCGGCTTTATGAGCATTGAAACTTCAGTGGCGAAAACCAGCGCCTACTTTGTCAGCCAATGCATGGAGCGGTATGAGCAAATCGCCGCGGAACATCCGCACGCGCTGCCGCCAACCGTCACATTGTCCCATCAAATCGGCGCCGGGGTCGGCGCAATCGCAAATCGGCTGGCCCAAATTCTTGAGCAAACGGAATTCAGAGGGAAACATCCGTGGGCGGTTTTCGACCAGCAGATCATCGAAAAGGCCCTGGAGGAAAACCGTTGGCCGAAAAAACTGGCGGAAAAGATCACGGAGGAAAAGCGCCTGTTCATTGATGAATTGATGGACGACTTGTTCGGCCTGCGTCCGCCGTTCTGGGTGCTGGTGCCGCAGGTGGTCGAAACCACGTTGCGCCTGGCGATGGCCGGTCACGCGATTCTGGTCGGGCATGGGGCGACGGTGGTCACCGCCAATCTGCCAAATGTGTTTCACGTCCGACTGACCGGGTCGTTGTCCCGGCGGATCAAGCGCACGCAAAGGCGTCAAAACCTGACGCTGGAAGAGGCGGCAAAATTCGTCCGGCAGGAAGACCGCAAGCGGGCCAGATACCTCAAGGCGCATTTTCATGCCCGCCTGGACAACGAGTTGCTCCATGACCTGGTAATCAACACCGATCGCTTTGCCGAGGACGACGCCGCGGCGTTGATTTCCGAGGCGGCGCGGAAATTCTTTGCAGGGTCAAGCGTGGCAAAGGAGAATCTCGCGCCGGCTCATGCCGCCGGATAGGTGATTCGGTTGCCCCGGACCTTTGCGAACGGTGTCAGGGCGTGGACCTGACGGCGGGTGGGGCTCATGATGTGTTCGACGGGAATACCGCGCGTCAGCAAGGCGTCGGCGATGAGCGAACGATGGCACCGCCATGGCACGGCCTCCGCGCACATCAACGCCACGCGCCGCCGGCCCGCCAGTTTAATCAGCTTCTCCAGCGCCCCGCCGAACTCGGGCGTTTGCATGTAATCCGCAAAGCCCCGGAACGAAGCATTGCGCCAGCCGAGGTTGACCGAGGCGGCGGTCGCGTGACGCAAGCCTCCCAGATCCATCATGTGCCGGTAGCCGATGCCCTCCTTCCCCAACGACGCCGGCAGCGTGTCGGCGTTGAACTGGGGATTGTGCCGCGAGCGCGGGATTGTGCGCACATCCACGACGCACGTCACGCCGTGGGCTTGGAGCAGAAGAAGGAATTCCTCAATGGGTCGCGTCGAGTGGCCCACGGTCAGCACCGGCGACGGGGTTTCCGTTCCGGCCGATTTTTTTTCCGAAGGCATGGCCTCAGGCTCCAGCACCGTCCCAGGGACCTGATTTGCGGACCCGGGCGGCGGCTTCCACCATATTTTTCAGCGCGGGAACCACTTCCTCCCAGCGGCGGGTCTTGAGACCGCAGTCGGGATTCACCCAGAGGCGTTCCGGGGGGATGACCTTCAGGGCGGCGCGAATGAGTTGCGACATTTCGTCGGCCGACGGCACCCGCGGGGAATGGATGTCCCACACGCCGGGGCCGATCTCGTTCGGATAACGGAAGTTGGAAAACACTTGCAGCAGTTCCATCTTGGACCGCGAAGCTTCAATCGAGATGACGTCGGCGTCGAGCGCGGCGATGGAATCCATGATGTCATTGAACTCGCAATAGCACATGTGCGTGTGGATCTGGGTGGCGTCCTTCACGCCGGAGGCGGCGAGTCGGAAGGCGGCCACGCTCCATTTCAGGTAATCCGGCCAGTCCGCTTTGCGCAACGGCAAGCCTTCGCGCAGCGCGGGTTCGTCAATTTGAATGACGCGGATGCCGGCCGCCTCCAGATCACGCACCTCGTCGCGCACGGCCAGGGCGATTTGCCGGGCCGTTTCGCTGCGCGGCTGGTCGTCACGGACAAAGCTCCATTGCAGCATGGTAATGGGGCCGGTCAACATGCCCTTCACCAGCTTGGCGGTCAGCGACTGCGCGAGCCTCGCCCAACGCACCGTCATTGGTCCCGGCCGGGCCACGTCGCCGAAAATGATCGGGGGTTTGACGCAGCGCGAGCCGTAGCTCTGGACCCAGCCGTTCTCCGTGAAGGCGAAGCCGTTCAATTGCTCGCCGAAATACTCGACCATGTCGTTGCGCTCAAACTCCCCGTGCACCAGCACGTCAAGGCCGGTTTCTTCCTGCCACCGGACGCACCGGCGGATTTCGTCCTCCAGAAACCGTTCATATTCGGCCGGGGTGCTCTGGCCTTTTTTGAGCCTGGCCCGCGCGGCACGGACCTCTTCCGTTTGCGGGAAGGAGCCGATGGTGGTGGTCGGCAACAGCGGCAGGCGCAACCCGGCGGTTTGGGTCTTGCGGCGCGCCGGATAGGGACTGGCGCGTTGCAGATCGCGTTCCTCCACTCCTGCGCACCGCCTCTTGACGGCTGGATCGTGTACGCGCGGGCTTTCGCGGCGGCACCGCAAGGATTCCCGGTTTTTGGCCAGCAGGTCCGGGCTGGCGGCGCCCTCCAGCAGCCGGGCCAAAGTCACCACTTCTTCGAGCTTTTCCTCCGCGAATGCGAGCCAGCCTTTCAATTCTTCGTCGAGCCGGGTCTCGTTTTTCAGACTGACCGGCGTGTGCAGCAGCGGGCAGGAAGGCGAGATCATCAGCCGTCCGGTCCCCAACTTGCGCCGCGCGGGTTCAAGGAGCTTCAAGGAGTCGGCAAAATCATTGCGCCAGACGTTCCGTCCGTTCACCACGCCGACCGACAGGATCATGCGCCGCGGGAGCGACTCCAGCACTCGGGCCAGCTCGTGCGGGGCGCGAACGGCGTCCACGTGAAGCGCATCCACGGGCAGATGCAGCGCCGCCGGCAGATTCTCCCTCAACTCGCCGAAGTAAGCCGCCAGCAGCAGCTTCGCCGACCTCGCCGCGGCCCGCAGGCGGCGGTAAGCGGACGCCAGCGCGGCACGTTCCGCGGTCCCCAAATCCAGCGACAGCACCGGCTCGTCAAACTGCACCCAGCGCGCGCCGAGCGACTCCAACCGGCGCAAGACGGCTTCGTAGACCGGCAGCAGCGCCGGCAAGAGCGAAAGCCGGTCAAATTCCCGGCCGCTACCGCCGGGCGTCTTGCCCAGGAGCAGGAAGGAAACCGGACCGGTCAAAACCGGAACCGTTTCAACGCCCAAGGCCTTGGCTTCGCTGAATTCGTCAAAGGGCTTGGTGGCGGCGAGCTGGAAAGTTTGCTGCGGATGAAACTCCGGCACCAGATAATGATAGTTCGTGTCGAACCACTTGGTCATTTCCAACGCCGCCGCCGGACCGCTGGCCGGCGTGGCCCCGCGGGCCATGGCGAAATAGGTCGCCAAGTCCACGCCCCCACCGGGCGATTGAAAACGATCGGGGACCGCCCCGACCAGGGCGCACGTGTCCAGCACGTGGTCGTAGAGACTGAAATCATTCGAAGGGATCAGGTCAATGCCGGCGGCCTTTTGGCGCAGCCAGTTTTCCCGGCGAATGCCCTTCACCGTTGCCAGCAACTCCGCCTCCGGAATCCGGCCGGCCCAATGCGCCTCCAGCGCTTTTTTCAACTCGCGCCGGGGGCCGAGGCGCGGAAAGCCAAGATTGTGACTAAGAATTTTCATTTGGAAGACGGTTGGAAATCACGGGGTCGGCTCCTTCCACCGGCGGGTCAAGGTTCCTCGCCCAGATTCATTCGGAGCAACTGATGCAGCCGGGCCGGCGACAAAATGGTGATGGTCTTGCCCTTGACGGTCACCAGCTTCTGTTTGCGAAATTTGGCGAGCAGGCGGGAGAACGTCTCGCTGACCGTGCCCAGTTCCGCGGCCAGGACGCGCTTGGTCATCGTCAATTCGATGCGCGCCGGCTGGGTGCCGCCGGGGTCCGGACAACGTTTGACCAGCCAGTTGGCCAGCCGGGTCTCGACGTCCTTGAGGGTGAGGTCCTCCAACTGGCCGACCAGGACGCGCAGCTGGTTGCTCATGGAGCCGAGCATTCGCAGCGCCAGGTCCGGCTGCCGCTTGAGCAGGTCCAGAATGCCGTTCTTCTGGACCAGCAACACCTGGGTGGGCTCCACCGCGCGGGCGTCGACGTGGCATCCCTTGGGCGAGGCCAGCGTGGCTTCGGCGAAGGAGTCCCCGGCGCGAAAGACATGAATGACCTGCTCCTTGCCCGCGGCATTGACGCGATGGACGTTTACGGCGCCGCTTTGGACGACGTAGAAGCCGGGGGAAGGGTCGCCTTCGTGGAAAAGATACTGGCCCTTCTCCAGGGTCTTCGGAACGGTGACGGCCGCCACCTTTTCCAGATCGGCCGCCGGCAGGCCGGTAAAAAGCTGACAACTCCGCAGCGTGTTGATGAGGGCGGCGTTTCTCAGTTCGATCAAATTGGCGAACATGGCCCGGTCATTTTAGACCGACTTGCGCCAGAAATAAACAATCCAATCCCCGCCCCGGCCGCGCTCGAGCTTGGCGGCGAACCCCTCGTCGCCGTGCTTTTCCACCAGTTGCGAGGGCAGAAACGGCGCGACGACGACCATCCCTTCGCTGGGCTTGAGCGCATTCACGCGCCGACGGACCTCCGGAAAAGGCTCCGTGCCGCGGCAGATGAGGTCGCGCGCGTCGAAACGTTTGAATCGGCTTATTGGCGGCATGGCAACTTTCTGTTTCACCAGATGGTCGCGCGTGACAACCCAAGATCACCGGCGACCTTTGAATTCACTCGGCGACAGATCGTTATTTTGTAGAGCCGGCCTCGCTCAAATTGCAGTGGTGCAAATCGCCCCAGCAAATGGCCTTTTCCGGTCCCATTTGCGAAGCGGGAATGTTGCCTTCATCAAGCACCGTGTTTCATATGTTTCCTCGGTGATGAATTCCCATCGCTGCCTCCGCGGCCGAATTGCATCACGGGCGAATGATTAGTTCAGTTTGGGTTACGACGCTTTGACGTAAGTCAAAAGATTGGAAGATAGAGCCGACGCTTTGAAAAAATGCCTCGCGGTCTGTTCCTTCGTGTTATCAACTTGCAGCAAAAATATGAGTTGCCTTTCTTCACATCATTTGACTTGCGTTGCATCCCGAATTGGTTGAGGAATTGCAAAAACTCAAAGCCACCGGGAAACTGAAGCCAGAAGATTTGGTGTTTCCTGATGGCGTCCCGGCCATGAAAGAAGTTCGCAAGGATTTCAAGGCGGCGGGAATTCCGTTGAAGGATGAACTTGGTCACGTGGTGGATTTCCATGCACTGCGGACAACCTACATTACCCGCCTGCAACGGGCAGGCGTTTCGCCGCGCGAGGCGATGGAACTGGCGCGCCACAGTGATATGCGCTTGACTATGCAAACCTATACGGACGTGGCGCAGTTGCCTTTGGCGGCAACCGTTCGCGGATTGCCTTCGATTGGCGACTCACAAATAGACTCACAAAGTTTAGTCGCCGACCGACCTGCCGTGTCACCATCGGTCATCGGTGTGAAGTCCATCAAGGTAGGTAAAACCATTGAAAACATTGATGAAAGTCATGGTTTGACTCCGGCTGTCGCAAACTGTCACTCTGACAAGCTAAACAGTGAAATGGGGTTCGAATCCCCCTCTCTCCGCCAGTTCGATTCCAACGGTTTTCCGCGCTGACGCGCGAGAATGGTCGTTGGGTCGGAATTGAAATCAGCCAATAAATTCCACGGGTTTTTGAACGCCACCGTCAACGATTTCTCCGCCACTTCAAAGTTCGAACCGATTTTTTTGAGAAAATCGCGCTTTTCCTCCCGTTTCCCTTCGGCGAGCAAAAAAGTGGCTTGTTTGGCCTCTTTTACGAACCCAATGGCCGGTTCGAACCGGTTCTGCCGGTTCCGTTCAAACGCCTCCAATTTGTCCTTCAATTCCGCCTTCTCGTTGAACGTGTCAGCGTTCGCAGCCGTGGTGCTGGTGTTCATCTGGCTGAATCCGGCCTTGCGGGCGCATTCCCGCAACGCGGCCAGTGAAAAAACTTGAAGATGACGCGGCGAATCCAAACCCCGCCAACAATCTTGAAACTTTCTATGGCCAAGGCTGTGAATGTTTGGTGTCGTGAGCACGGACCTTGGTCGGCAAACAGCTTTCCGCAAATGACGTTGCGGCTTTTTCCATCCGTGTTCCCAACTGGCCGGCGTGACAAGCGGTTCGACAAAAGCGGTGCGGCGTTGAAAAAGTTTGCCCCCAATCCGGCGCACCGCTAACGTGCGTTTGTGTCCGTCAAATTCACCATTCTCGGCAGCGGTTCCGGCGGCAATTGCGCCTATCTCGAAACCGAAAATTGCCGGGTGCTCGTGGACGCCGGGTTTTCCCCGCGCCAAATTCGCCGCCGGCTGGCCTCCATCGGCCGCGTGCCGGAAAATCTCAGCGCCATCCTCATCACGCATGAACACAGCGACCACATCTGCGGCCTGCTGGGCCTGGCTGACAAACTTCAAATCCCCGTCTTCTGCAACCGGCAAACGCAGGACGCCACGCTCTGGGCCTTCAAAAACAAGGGGAACAA
Source organism: Verrucomicrobiota bacterium (assembly GCA_028873125.1). Lineage (GTDB taxonomy): Bacteria > Verrucomicrobiota > Verrucomicrobiia > Limisphaerales > UBA11358 > UBA11358. The sequence continues at coordinate 15,024 of JAGWMQ010000059.1, forward strand.
CGGACGAAGCCCCGCTCCGAGTGGACTCGACGGCGGCGACCCTTTGAAATACAAAATTGACTGGCGGATATTTTCGACGGGAGACGGCTTTGAATTGAACGATCTCTGCGTCGAGACGTTCACCATTCCGCACGACGCGCAGGATCCGGTCGGCTTTTTGCTGCGCACCCGCCACGGCAATTTCGGATTCGTCACCGATCTCGGCCACATGACCCGGCTCGTGATCGAACGGGTCGGCGCGGCCAACGTGCTGGTCCTGGAATCCAATCACGACGTGAAGATGCTTCAAAATTCGCGCCGTTCGTGGAGCCTCAAGCAGCGCATCCTGGGCCGCCACGGCCATCTTTCCAACGAAGCCGCCGCCGAGGCCGCCGCGCAGATCGTCTCCGCCAATCTGCGTCATCTCTACCTGGCCCACCTGAGTCGCGAATGCAACCGCCCCGAACTGGCCCGCCATGTCATGGCCGAGCAGATGCATCACCTCGGCGCGACGCATGTCCAGCTCCGGCTGGCCGCCCAGGACGTGCCCTGCGAAACCCTGGAAATGGGCTGACCGGGCATTCCGCATGGGCCGGAGACGAGCCAACTCCGCGGTTAAGAGCCTGCGCCGAAACCAGGCGGTCCGGGCGCGCGAACGTTTCTCAACGGCATGATGGTGAAGTCCGCGGCCTTGATTGGCTGCGGCATTTACTTTTCCGCATGATTGCCGAAACTTCTCCCGGCCATGTTTCACGTCCAAAAAATTTCCTCGTTCGAGGCCCCCGAGCTGCGGCCATACGCCACCCTGCGGCGGCCGCTGGAACAGGAACGCCAGGGCATCTTCGTGGCGGAAAGCGAAAAGGTCGTGCGCCGGCTCCTCCAAAGCAAACTCGGCGTCGTCTCCGTCGTCTTGCCGGAAAAATGGCTGGCGCAATTCCGCCCGTTGCTCGACGCGCGGCCGGAAAACGTCGCCGTCTATCTGGCGGAGAAAAAATTGCTGGAGAGCCTGGTCGGATTCACGACGTTCCAAGGCATCCTGGCCGTCGGAAAAATCCCGGCGCCGATTTTGCTGGACGACCTTTTGCAGCAAAGCCCGAGACCGCTGCTGCTGGTCGCCGTGGATGAGATCGCCAACGCGGAAAACCTCGGCGCGCTGGTGCGCAATTGCGTCGCCTTCGGCGCGCACGCCCTCCTGGTGGGCGAGACCAGCAGCAGCCCCTATCTGCGCCGCGCCGTCCGCAATTCCATGGGCGCCATTTTCCAGTTGCCGGTGATTGACATCGGGTTGTCACGCGGCCAAGGCCGGACGGCGCAGCGCGCAAATTCAACCCGCCAGACACTGGCGCAAATGCTCCGTGACTTGAGCCGGCGTGGTGTCCGCTGCATCGCCGCGCACCCGCACGCGGACGGAAAGTTTTTGCCGCGGACGGATTTCAGGAAGGATTGCTGCCTCGTCTTCGGCAGCGAAGGCGCCGGGATCAGTCCGCCGGTCCTGGAAAACTGCGACGAGGCGGTGGCCATTCCCATGCCGCCGGCGGTGGATTCGCTCAACGTCGGCGCCGCGGCCGCGGTCTTTCTTTACGAGGTCGCGCGGCAACGCAACAGGTTCTGACACCGACACGGATGGCAAAAGTGCGAAGGGGCGGGGGAGCTATTTCCCGAGATGTTCTTGCGCCGAAGCGCGGAAAAATCCGTCATAAACCTCCCGAATCGCCCGCCGCCATCCGGCCAATGCCGTTTGGAAGTGTTCCGGCGCAGCGAACCCGCAGCGCACCGAAACTCGATAAAACGCCGGAGCGTCCTCGGGCAGGACGGTTTCACCCTCGTAGCTCCAACGGCGCAGGATCCCTTCGACGCGCCGGAGTTGCCGGTAATTCTCGATCAGCTTGTCCGCATCCGCCAGAATTCCGTCGTCACGGGCGCGTTCGAGCGCGCGCAGTGTGTTCGGCTCGTGCCAGCCGTTTTCCAGACACAAAACCTGCGCGATGAATTCGGCGTCCATCAAGCCGCCCCGGCCGGTCTTGACGGCCAGTTCATCCTTGCCCCGCGGTGTGCGCTCCCTTTCGATGCGCAACCGCATCTGGTGGATTTGTCTTTTCCAGTCCGGCGCGAAACAGGCCGGCAAGTTGGAACGCCAACCTCCAAATCCACCCGGTGTGGCGCGGCGGTTGGCCTTCGATTCAGTCCGGAAGCCGGCGCTCCTGAAATCCGCGAGCACCGCGGCCAGTTTTACAAATTGTTCGCCGATCATCGGGTCACCGGCCACGCGCCGCGCCCGGGTGAGCGTCTGAATTTCCCAGAGCTGCGCGCGGCGGCGATAGTAATTGTCGCAGGTGTCAAGTGCCTGCACCAGCAGCCCTTTTTCACCGTCCGGCCGCAATCGCGCGTCGGCGCGGCAGACAATCCCCGCTTCCGTGCGGCGCGACAACAGGTCCAGCACCTCCGCGGCGGCATGTTGCACGACCGCCGGCCGCTTCGCTTTGGGACCGGCGACGAACATCACGTCCAGGTCTGAGCCGTAATCCAGTTCCTGGCCGCCGAGCTTGCCCAGGCCGATGACGGCGAACGGCGGCGACTTGAGTTTGTGCCGGCGCATGACGGCTTCCAACGCGTATTGCAGACAGGCCTCGGCCAGCGCGGAGAGTTCGTCAAGGTTTTGCTCAAAATCCGCCAGTCCCAGGATGTCGCGCAGACCGAGGCGCATCCGTTCGGTTTCGTGATAACGGCGCAGCCAGAGGAACTGATCGGCGTCGGCGAGGCCGAAGCGCAGTTCCTTCAGGATTTCCGACGCGGTCTTTCGCTGGCGCAAACGTTCGCTGGAAACCATGTCGTCCACCAGGTCCGGAATGCGGATGGCGGTCTCGGCCAGAAATTCCGAACGATCAAACAGCAGCACGAGCAGTTCAAACAGTTTCGGATTGTTGTTCCAAAGCTCGAACAACGTGGAGCGCGAACCGTAGGCGGCGATGAAACCGTCCAGCCGCGCGAGCACCCGGTCGGGGTCGGAAAGAATCAGGTCCAAAGTCTGATGGCCGGAGTCCGAAGCCGGGCGGCCTGAAGGCTCGTTGCCCTCTGCCCTTTGGCCTTTGGACCTTGGACTTGTTTCCGGACACCAGGCCAGCAACTTCGGGATCAACCGTCGCGCCAGTTCGGTGGTGCGCGGCGAGACATGGACGTAACCCGGCCCTTCGGCAAATTCCTTCAGCAGATGAAAAGCCTTGTCCGGGTCGCGAAACGACCGCGCCGCCAGCAGGTTTTTCCACGCTTCTTCCGCGCCGTCAAACGCGGCGGGCAGACTGGAGTCCGCTTCGGCGGGTTCGAGTCGGAGCAGCTTTTCGTAGGCGCGGCGGACGTTGCCGGCGTGGGTTCGCAGCGCCGCGCGAAACGCCGGCGGCGACTTGAAATTCATGAGTCGCGCCAGCCGCGATTGCGCGCGGGCGTCGCGCGGGATCGTGTGCGTCTGCAGATTGTTTTCCATCTGCAGGCGATGCTCCACCTCGCGGAGAAAGCGGTAGGCGGCTTCGAGCTGCCGCGCCTCGTCACGGGACAGAAGGGTGTATTGCGCGAGTTTTTCCAGGCAGGGCAGGGTTTGTGAAATCTCCAGAAACGGCATCCGCCCGGCGTGCAACACCTGGAGCGATTGCGCGATGAATTCGATTTCCCGGATGCCGCCGCGGCCGAGTTTTATGTTGTGCTCCAGATCGCCGGCGCGGACGACTTCGCTTTCGATCCGGTCCTTGGTCGCGGCGATTTCGCGCAGGATGTCCGGGTTCACCGAGCGCGGGAACCGGAAAGGCTGTATCGTTTCCAGAAATTCGGCGCCCAGGCCCGAGTCGCCGGCCACGCAGCGCGCCTTGATCAACATCATGCGCTCCCAGGTCTGGCCCCATTGCGCGTAGTAATTCTCGTAACTCTCGAGCGAACGCGCCGGCGGCCCGGTGTCGCCCTCCGGACGCAGGCGCAAATCCATGCGATATAAAAAATCCTCGCCGGTCCTCTGGGAAACTTCGGCGACGAACCGTTCGGCGAGTTTGCAGAAAAACGGGTGGTTGGAGGCGACGGCGCGCGGTGTCTTGTTTTTGGCCGGCGGCTCCTTGAACACCTCGCCTTCGCCGCCATAGACAAACAAAACGTCCACGTCCGAGCTGTAGTTGAGCTCCTGTCCGCCGAGCTTGCCCAGGCCCAGGACGCAGAACGCCGCCGGCTGCCAACCGCCGTCCGTCGCCTGCTGAAACGGTCGCCCGAGGCGGTCCGTCAACTGCCGCCAGCAGATTTGCAGGACCGCGTCCAGGCAGACGTCGGCCACGTCCGAGAGTTCGCGCGTGATTTCCACCACGTCACCCAGCCGCGCCAGGTCGCGGGCGGCGATGCGCAGCATTTCGCGCTGCTTGAACCGGCGCAACTCCGCCAGCGCGCCGGCGTCGTCGCGAATGCTCAACTTCGGCGCGAGCAACGTTTCGACCTCGCGCCGCAGGCCCTGGGCGCGGCGGGGAAATTTGAGCCGCTCAAAGTTCAGCGTCGCCAGGCAGTCGGGATTGGCGATGAGAAAATCGCCGAGAAATTGCGAGCCGCTCAACAGGGCGGCCAGCACGCGGGCGGAATCCGCGGAAATCTGCTTCAGCGCCGGTCTGGCGGTGGCCAGTTGTTCGAGTCGCCGGCGCGCCCGCGGCGGGTCGGCGCAGGATTTCAAGGCCGCCGACCAGCTTTTGTTCATTTCCAGATTTTCCACGGGGCTTTGCCCGTCATCCAAAAATTATTCAAGACCTCGAACTCGTGCGGTGTGTCCATGTGGTGCCAGAAGCCCTCGTGCGCAAACATCATCAACTCGCCGTCGGCGGCCATGCGCTGCAATGGCTCCCGTTCCAGAATCAGATCCTCGCGATCGTTGAGGTAGCGGTCGAAGACGCCGGAATTAAACACGAAGAATCCGCCATTGATGTAACCGGCGCTGTGCACGGGCTTTTCGTTGAATCGGACCACCGCTGGACCATTGACGGCCAGTTCGCCGAACCGCCCGGGCGGATGCACGCCGGTCAGCGTGGCCAGTTTGCCGTGTGACTGATGAAAACGCACCAGCGCGCCGATGTCCACGTTGCCCACGCCGTCGCCGTAGGTCAGCCCAAACACGGCCTCGTTCTCCAGATGCCGCCGCGCCCGCCAGAGCCGCGCGCCGGTCATGGCCTTTTCCCCCGTGTCCACCAGCGTGACCCGCCACGGCTCCGCGGTCGGGTCGTGGAAAACCGGGCGGTTGGAACCGTCCTGCCGAAGGTCCAGCGTCACGTCGTTGGTGTAGGCGGCGTAGTTCAGAAAAAATTCGCGGATGCACTCGCCCTTATAGCCGAGCAGCAGGATGAAATCATTGAAGCCGTGGGCGGCGTAGATCTTCATCACGTGCCAGAGGATCGGCCGGTTGCCGATGGGCGCCATTGGTTTGGGAATCACGTCGCTGACCTCGCGGAAGCGCGTGCCTTGTCCGCCGCAAAGAATGGCAATTTTCATTTGGTGCAAACCGCGTTTCAACCGGCTCGCGCCGGGACCGTTTCGAAGCGAATGTCGCCCTCGGGCGCCGATGGCGGCGGCGCGATCTTGACAAACAAGCCGCGCCAGAAACCAAGGCCGTAAAACAGGTTCGTCAACACCAACAGCGGCAACGCCCGCGCCGCCAGCGGCCAGCCGCCGCGCGCCGCGTTGCGAACCGTCTGCGCTACCACGGCCGCCATGTAAAGCAGCAGCGGCGACAAGATCGGCAACGACCAATGCGCCGCGACCGGCATCGCCGGCGCAAACGGCAGCGCCACGAAGTAAAGGCAAAGGAGCGCCGGAACGAAGTTCGGCAGCGATGCCAGGGTGGGGTGGAGCCGGAGTTGTTGCGCCCGGCCGCCACCGTAGAACAGAAGCATTTTGGCGTAGGCGCGCAAGTCGGGGCGCGGGCGGCGTTGGACGACCAGTTCCGGGTCGTAAAGCAGCTTGCCACCGCGCTTTTGCACGCCGTCCATCATCGCGTTTTCCTCGTTCGGCCAGAGCTTGGGGTCGAAGCCGACCTCCAGCACCGCCTCCCGCCGCGCCACCAGGTTGCAGGAAATCAGTTCCTTTTCGCCGCTGCTCCGCAGCTTGCCCGTCCGCCGATAACGCGCGCAACTCGGGCCGAACGCCAGCCAACTGCCCATGACCAGGCCCAGGGCGCGCTCAAACGGCGGCGCGTCCGGCGGACAGACATTCGGTCCGCCGACCATTTTCACCGCCGGGTCTTCAAAATGTTTCACGGCGCGGCGGAGCGCGTCCGGCAGGGCCACCGAATCGTCGTCCAGAAAATAGACCAGTTCGCCATGAACCGCCTTGAGGCCGGCGTTGCGTTTCACGCCCGGCCCGATGGCCAGGTCGGTCGTGCGCACGATCAGGATTTCCAGCTTCTCGCGCGGATAATCGAACTGGTTGGCGGCCGCGGCGGCCTTCACTTCCGTTTTGTGCGGATGCACCGGAATGAGCACGCTCACCGTTGGAAGTTCGTGTTGCACAGTCGCTGAAATCTAGGCGCCGGGCGCGGCAATTCCAAGTTGAAAACGGCGGAAAGGCTTTGACAAACGGCGCCGGTCGTCTAGATTACCCGGCGCATTGGACGGGGTCGTAGCTCAGTTGGTAAAGCACCACAATGGCATTGTAGTGCTGGCAACTTTTCAAAACCCAGAATTTCCGTTGGCATTCGCCTGTTGTCCATTTAATACCAATGATTTAAACGCGGTTTGTTCCTGCGAGTTGTGGTGTAGTTGTGATAGAGAAGTTTTGCACTTGCAATGGCGAAACGTGGAGAATAATATGGCGAAAAATGGCGACAAAAAGAAAAGTCAAATACGGCAAAGAAGACCGCTGGGAAGTGGACTTCGGTAATGACGCGGATGGGCACCGGCAGCGGCCCTGGTTCAAGTCGGAAAAGGAGGCGGACAAAGCAATTTCCGACCGAGCGAAGCTCGAGAAGCGGGCTGGCGATTGGTGGTGCAGCCTCACAAACTCGAACGCATGACCATTCAGACCGTCGTCCAGGCAATCAAGCAGGAGAAAACGACACTTTCCGCAGTCTGGGAGGACTGGCAGTGCTGGCAGAAGGATAGCGCGCAAACCTGCACAACAGCCACGCCCTACATCGACGCGATCCCTGAGTGGCGCCTAGTCAAAATCCGTGCAGGGAAATCCGAGGAATATTGCGACGGGGTGGAATCCGTCTTACGCAAGTTCGGGGAGGGGCGTGAACAGATACCAATCCACCGAATTGCTCCAAAAGAGCTTGACGACTGGATTCACTCTCACGAGGACTCCAACAATTCAATCCGCCAGCCGACAGTCCCCTGGAAAGCCAGATCGCTTACTTCGAGCATCATCAAGACCGCATGCGCTACAAGACCTGTCGCCAAGCCGGACTGTTTTGCGGTTCAGGGGTCGTGGAAGCCGGTTGCCGGGCGGT
>JAGWMQ010000060.1 GCA_028873125.1 Verrucomicrobiota bacterium
ACTTTGGATTTTTGTGTCTTTTTTATTTATCAATTAAACATTCAGGCCCAATACGGGATGTATTTGGCATATTTTTCCCCTTGGGCGGGGTCTTCCAATTTGATGAGGCCATCCCCCACGGCATCACTGATGATGCGGGAGGCCATTGCCTTGTTGGGTTCGGTGATACCAAGGCGCGCCCGCAACGTGGAGTTCGTCATCGGGTGACGCTCCACATACCGCAGACAGGCGTGAAGGTAGCAGGCGCGCGATTTGTCTGCCCGATCCATCTGCCGCAATGTTTTGTGGGTAAATAAAACAGCCCGGGTGAATCTTTCCACCGTCTCGAAAAGCGGAGCCGGCAGCATGTGGCGTTCGGTTTCAGCCACAACTTTAACCACGCCGCTGCCACGTTCCTCACAAACACCGAGGCGGCGCATGAACGAAGCCAGCGCCTCGTTGCGGGAACGGGGCGGGCTGTCCAGAAACCGTTCGGTTTTGACCAGTGGCTCGCCCGAATTGGTGATTTCCATCCGGTCGGAAAAACTTTCAACCATCGGACCGCTGCCGGTGACGGAAAAATCCTGATGGATAAGCGCATTGGGAATGAGTTCGCGGATGGCCGGTTCGGGGTAAAGCGGAACTTCGTGGCGGATTCCATGGTCCACCACCTCGCTTCGCGGTAGCAATGCGTTGACATGCTCAATCATGCTCTTAAAACCGGCGGCGTAACCCTTGCGGAGAACCTGCTCACGAACAGTTTTCAAACGCCCTTTCCCTATGGCGGAGTCAGTAAACGGGTAAATCGCTGCTGTTAAGGCGGCTGCTATTTCAAGCTGAACTACCGCCTGCACTTATTTTATGAAATGGGCCGATGAAAACCAAATACCGGCCCATTTTGACGGACCCGCAGCAAGCGCTCCTTGACGGTGTGCAGGTGCGCCTCGTCCAGCCAGAGGAAAAGCAGACGTTTGATCGGCTCATTGTCGAAGGTCATTACCTGCACAACGCTGATTTCGTGGGTGAACATCTGCGTTACGTTGCGGAGTATCAAGGCCAGTGGGCAGCCCTTTTGGTCTGGAACGCTGCGGCCTACAAACTCAAGCTGCGCGAACAATGGATCGGCTGGTCGGACCGGCAGAAAAAGCGGCGTCTGCCGCTGGTCGTCAATAGCAGCCGATTCTTCATCCCCGAGGCGTTTCATATTCCCAATCTGGCCAGCCACGTCATGAAGCTGAACCTCCAACGGCTCAGTTCAGATTGGGAAGAGGCGTATCATCACGCCGTGCTCATTGCCGAAACATTTGTGGATCCCGAGCGTTTCCGAGGCACGACTTACAAGGCCAGCGGCTGGACGTTGCTCGGCCAGACTCAGGGTTTTGGACGCTCGCGCCAGGATTTTTATGAACCTCATCACAAGTCCAAGCAACTCTGGGTGCGGGAACTGCAGCCCGGCGCGCGCACGATCCTGCGGGGCCGCAATCTGCCCGTGGCCTGCCAGGCATGTGAAGTAGATCACGCTCCTGATTGCGCCCAATCACCCGAAGAACTTCGGCAGATGGACCGGTTGTTTGGCGACCTTCCCGACTGGCGCCAGCGCAAGGGTGATCACTCTATCGGCAGCCTGGTGGCCGTGAGTGTGTGCGCCATGATGTGCAAGGTTTGCCTGGGGCAGCGCGACCTGGCGGCCTTTGGGCGCAACCTCACGCGCGAGCAGAGAATCGCGCTGCGCTTTCCACGGGATTTCAGCAAACGCATCCACACCTATATTGCGCCGAGCGAATCCACCTTTGCCCGCATGCTCCGGCATTTGGACAATGCGGCGTTGCAGCAGGCGCTGCTGCGCTGGCAGGACCATCTGCTGGGCCAGCGCAATCCCGTCGGCGACCAGGTCTCGGTCGATGGCAAGGAACTGCTCAACAGCCAGGGATTGAAAGTGGCCAGCGCCTACCCCCTCACTCAAGGACGCTGGCTTGGTTCCGAGCCCGTCGCGCAGGGCTCCAACGAAATCCCCGCCGTCCAGGCAGTGCTAAAGCGAATTGATCTGGAGGGCTCGCTCGTCACCGCCGACGCGCTCAACACCCAGGCCCAAACGGCGCGCATCGTGGTGCAAGACAAGGGCGGCGATTATCTCCTGCCTGTCAAAGGCAACCAGCCCGGAGTCCAGAAGAACGTGCGACAACTCCACAAAGGTTTGTCGCGCGCTTTTTCCCCCTCGGGACACAACGTCCAGCGCCAAAACCTCTGAGATCAACCGCGGGCGCACCGAAGAACGCAGCCTGAGCGCCTTTGAAGTCAGCCCCAGCCGCGCCAACTTTCCCTTCGCCCAACAAGCCGCACGGCTCACCCGCCGGATTGAGATGCCTGGCCAGCCGGCCAAAGAACCCGAAATTGAGTTTCTCATCATCTCGCGTCCGGCGGCGCAGATGAACGCCGGGCAAATGCTCGGTGCGGATCGCAAGTATTGGGGGATTGAAAACGGCTTGCACCAGCGGCTGGACGTCATTGCCGGAGAAGACCGCAGCCGTGTGCGCCACCGCAACGCGGCGCTCAACCTGGCCGTCATCCGCCGGGCAGTCATCAGCGTGGCCGTGCATTGGATTAACCGCTGCAAAAATCAACGTCTGGCAACCCCGAGCGGCTTCTACGATTTCATGTCCCAAGAAAATAACAAAAGAGCCATCAAACTCGTAACCGCCTGCAAACCCTCCTGTTTACCCAGTTCATGATTCAGTCATAAAATTCTAACGATTTAGCCCAAATAGTCTTTGATTTTGCCAGCAATTTGCTAATTTTCCTTTATCTGAAATCTGTGCAACAGTCCGTGCCCATCCGTGGTTAAATCATCGCCATGAAAATCGAATCGCTTCACCTCGGCCAGCGCGTCCGGCATCCGCAATACGGAACCGGCGTGGTCAAGACGATTTCCGAAGCCACGGCGCAAATCAGCTTCGACAGCGGCGACACGCGCGCGGTGGCGCCCGAGGCGGGCGGCCTGGAGCCGGCCGAACCGCAGGCGGCCGTGAGCGGCCTGAGCCTGCCGCTGAAACAGTTCATCGAACAAATCCTGGAGTCGGCCGTCCCGAAACTGGGCCTGGAAAGGCCGGACGCAGCAGTCGAAAAACTCGGCGTCCGCTGGCACGGCGGGAAATTGGTCCTGCATCCGCCCGACCCGGCGCTGCAGGCCAAGGAGGTGCCGCTGGAAACCTTTTTCCACAAAATCGTGATGATGCGCAACAACCTGCGCGTGCTGGAACAGAAGCTCAACGCGCACGAGAAGTTGAGCGACGACGAGAAGATCGAGATGCAGCAATACATTACCAAGTGCTACGGCTCGATGACCACCTTCAACGTCCTGTTCCGGGAAAAGGAAGACCAGTTTTGAGGGTCTCGAACCGGTTGCAGGCGCGGCTCCGTCGTTTCATGCGTGAATGGCCCCGGGGGGCAGCCCCCGCGTTCGGGCCGCGCGCGGAACTTGCCGGCGGCAAACCGCGGTCACCTTGTTGCGCCGCCGCGTTCAGGGGGCTGGCCGCCGGAAATATCCGCGCCGCCGCCGACACTGTGAGCCCGCCGATTTCCTCTTGCCACGGGTCCGGGGACCGGTATCATCGCGGCCGTGAGACAGATCATGGAAAAGCTTCTGGCCTTGCAGCAACTCCAGTTGCGGTCCAAAGCTCTTTCACCGGCGGACGAGCGCGAGGTTTCGAAATTGCGCGAGGGTGTGCCGGCGCCCGTACTGGGTCACTTCGACCGGCTGATCGCGCGCGGTAAAAAGGGCGTGGCCCACGTCCGCCACGGCGTCTGCGCCGAGTGCCACATCCGCGCATCCACCGGAACCTTGGGCACGCTGGCGGCGGGCACCGACATTCAACTGTGCGGGAATTGCGGCCGCTATTTGTACCTGCCCGAGGACGAAGCTCCTTTCGCCAAGAAGCCGCAGGAAGTCCCCGTGCCCGCCCCCGCGTCCAAACCCGGCCGACGCAAAAAAGAAAAGACCGTTCATGCCGGTTGACGCGATTCTTTCCGCGGCCCCGCTGAAGTTCGCCCTCTTGTGTTACGTGGCAGGCGCTTTTGCGGGCCTGGTTTTTTTCCGTTTTGAAAGGGCGGCAACCCTTCTTTCATTCGGTTGCGCCGCGCTCGCCTCCCTGTGCGGCCTGGCTGTCTGCGCCGCGGCGTTGGCCGGAGGGATGGCCGCGGCAAACCCGTCGTTTGACCTGCTTCCCTCGCTGGTTCCCTGGATGCAATTCACCGTGCGGCTCGATCCCCTCGGCGCGTTTTTCGGATTGGTCGTGTCGCTCCTGGGCCTGGCCATCTCGGTGTATTCCCTCGGCTACGCGCGCGGATTTTACGGGCGCAAAAACGTGGGGGTTCTGGGCGCCTTTTTCAACGCGCTGCTCCTGGCCACGACGCTGGTGTTTCTGTCGGGCAACGCTTTTTTCTTTCTCATCGCCTGGGAAATCATGGCCTTGACGGCTTACTGCCTGGTCAGTTTCGAGCATGAAAAAGACGAGGCGCGCAACGCCGGCGTGCTTTTTTTCGTCATGTCGCACCTCGGCACGGGGTGTTTGATTCTGGGCTTTCTGCTCCTGTTCCAGGCCTCGGGCGGCTACGGATTCGACGGCTTCCACGCGCTGGGCGACGCGATGTCACCCGGCAAGCGCGACGCGGCCTTTTTGCTGTTTCTGGTGGGCTTTGGCGTCAAGGCGGGCATTGTGCCGCTGCATATCTGGCTGCCTTCGGCGCACCCGGTCGCGCCCAGCAACGTCTCGGCATTCATGTCCGGGGTGATGATCAAGGCGGGAATCTACGGACTGGCGCGGGCCTTTTTCGATTTTCTCGGGCCGCCGCCCGGCTGGTGGGGGGTGACGGTGTTGAGCCTCGGCGTCATTTCCGCGGTGCTGGGCGTGCTTTACGCCCTGATGGAACATGATTTGAAACGGCTGCTGGCGTATCACAGCATCGAAAACATCGGCATCATTTTGATGGGCCTGGGCGCGGCGCTGATGTTTTTGCACAGCGGCCATCCGGTGCTGGCGGCCCTGGCGCTCATCGCCGGCCTGTATCACACCATCAATCACGCCGTCTTCAAGGCGCTGCTCTTTCTGGGCGCGGGCGCGGTGCTGCATGCCACGCACACGCGCAACATGGAGGAGATGGGCGGGCTGGCCAAGCGGATGCGGTGGACGGCGCTGTTCTTTCTCGTCGGCGCCGTGGCCATCTCCGCGCTGCCGCCGCTCAACGGCTTCGTCAGCGAGTGGCTCACCTACCAGGCCTTGCTGCAAGGGTTCGGGACGACGGCCAGCCTCGTCCGCATCATGTTTCCGATCAGCGGCGCCATGCTGGCCTTGACGGGCGCGCTGGCGGCGGCGTGTTTCGTCAAGGCGTTTGGCATCACCTTTCTGGCGCAGCCGCGGGGCGAACATGCGGCCCAGGCGCAGGAGGCGCCGTTCACGATGCTGCTGGGGCAGGGAATCCTCACGGCAGCATGCGTCTTTCTGGGCCTGTTCCCCACGGTGTTTCTGAAATTGTTGGATCCGCTGACCCAGCAACTGACCGGCGAGAAATTGAGCGGGCAACTCACCGCCGCCAACGGCCTGGCGCTATCCAACGGAGCGCTGTCCGGCGGAACCGTTTCCATGCTCGGTATTGCGTTTGCCGGGCTGGCCCTGCTGGCCGCGCCGCTGGTGTTGCGGGGATTGTTCGCGGCGCGAGCGAAAACGCGCCTGGCGCCCACGTGGGACTGCGGCCAGCCGGGGTTGACGCCGCGCATGGAATACACCGCCACGGGCTTTTCAAAGCCGATCCGGATGATTTTCAAGGCGCTGTTTCGCCCGCGCCGCGAGATGCAGCGCGAATACGACTTCTCGCCTTATTTCGCCACCACCCTCCGTTTTGAGAGCCACGTCGAGGAGGTTTTCCAGACGCGCATTTACCGGCCGCTCGTCCGGCAGGTGCTGCGCGTCTCGCGCCGGCTTCGCGCGTTGCAGGCGGGCAGCATTCAGGCCTACCTGATCTACATTTTCCTCACGCTGCTGGCGCTGCTGATTTTCGCATTATGAGCCTCGACCTGCCCGACGTTGTGCTGCAGACGGTCCTGCTGCTCCTGCTGGCGCCGCTGGTGAGCGGCTGCGTCAAAAACTGGAAGGCGAAATTGCAGAACCGCCGCGGCCCGCCGGTCTGGCAGGTCTATGCCGACCTGCTGAAATTTTTCCGCAAGGACGTGGTGATTTCCGAGCACGCCTCGTGGGTCTTTTCGTGCGCACCCTACGTCGTGTTTGTGGCCGCGTTGCTGGCGGGGTTGCTGGTGCCGATGGCGACGGCGCGGGCGCCGTTGAGCCTGTTCGGCGACGTGCTGGCGCTGGTGGGCTTGCTGGCGCTGGGGCGGTTTTTTCTCGCGTTGGGCGGACTGGACCCGGGCAGCGCCTTCGGCGGGATGGGCAGCAGCCGGGAGATGACCATCGCCGCCGTCGCCGAGCCGGCCCTGATGCTCGCCATTTTCACGGTGGCCATCGCCGCCGGTTCGACCGACCTCAGCCGCATCGTCCAGTTCGCCCAAAGCCCGGACTGGAAGTGGTTCAACCCGACGCACGTCATGGCCTTCGCGGCCTTGTTCATCGTGCTGCTGGCCGAGACGGGCCGGATCCCCGTGGACAACCCGGCGACGCACCTGGAATTGACGATGATCCACGAGGCCATGCTGCTGGAATACTCCGGCCGTTATCTTGCCCTCATGAAATGGGGCGCGTCCATCAAACAACTGGTGTTGATGACGCTGCTGGTAAACATCTTCTTCCCGGTCGGCCTCGCCGCCGCCGGGCCGCGGGCGGTGGCGCTGGGGGTTCTGATTTATGCGGCCAAGCTTCTGGCGCTGGCGGCCGCGGTGGTCATCGTCGAAACCACCAACGCCAAGCTGCGCCTGTTCCGGGTGCCGGATTTGTTGAGCGCGGCCTTCTCGCTGGGCACGCTCGCGCTTTTGTCCACTTTCTTGTTCCAATAATCCAGACAAAATGAATGCGCCGTCCGTCTCCGCCGATCTCGGCTCCCAACTGATCACGCTCATGGCCGCGCTGATGCTCGTGCTGCAACTGCTGCTGGTCGTGGAAAACCGGGTCCTGACCGGCATCCGGCTGTATGCGATTCAATCGCTGTTCCTGGCGGGCATCGCCGGCGTGGTCGCGTTCTTCAACAACGCCGTGGATGTTTACATCGTCGCCGCGCTGACCGTTCTCGGCAAGGTGGTTTTTCTGCCGTGGCTGTTGAACCGCCAGGTGCGCCGCATCCAGATCGTCCAGGAAATCGAGCCGCTGTTCAACGCCCCAACGGCGATGCTGGTGTGCGGCGGCTTGACGCTCCTGGGCTACATCGTCGCCCGGCCCTTCACGGGCCTGGAACGCCTGGGCAACAACACCCTGGCCATCGCCATCACCCTGGTCTTGACCGGATTTTTTCTCATGTTTAACCGCCGCAAGGCCCTCACCCAGGTGCTCGCGCTGCTGACGGTGGAAAACGGCGTGATGCTCGCCGCCATCGCGCTGACCACCTACGGCATGCCGCTGGTGGTCGAATTCGGCATCTTCTTCGACGTGCTGGTGGCGGTGATGATCTTGGGCATTCTGGTCTATCGCATCCGCGAGTCCTTCGCCTCCATGGACACCAGCAAGCTCAATCAGTTGAAAGGATGACATGGCCTTGCTGACGTCCATTGTTGTCGTGCCCGCCGCCGCCGGCCTGGCGTGCCTGCTCCCGCTGCCGCGGCGAATCCTCGCGGCGTTGAACATCCTCGCGTTTGGCGTCGCCTTGGCCCTGGGCGTGGCGCTGCTGCGGCGGGTGCTCGCGCAGGACGTCGTCACCGAATGTCACGAGTTTCTCTACGCCGACGCCCTGAGCGCCTGGATGGTGCTTCTGACTTCGGCGGTGTCGCTCGGCTCGGCGCTTTACGCCGGACGCTACGTTCAACGCGACCTTGACGACCAAACGATCACGCCCGGCCGCGCGCGGGAATTTTTTGTGCTCACACCGCTGTTCGGCGCGGCCATGTTTCTAGTCGTGCTGGCCAACAATCTGGGCGTGATGTGGGCCGCCGTCGAGGCGACCGCCCTGTCCTCCGTGCTGCTCGTGGCGCTATACAACCGCAAGAACTCGCTGGAGGCGGCGTGGAAGTACGTGATGCTCGGCAGCTTGGGCCTGGCGCTGGCCCTGCTGGGCACCGTTTTCGTGTACGCCGCCGCCTGCAAAAACACCTCGGAGCCGTTCCCGAGTTTCAACTGGTCGCACCTGATGCCGCTGGCGCATCAATTGGACCCGCATTTGCTCAAGCTGGCCTTCGTGCTCGCGCTCATCGGATACGGCACCAAGGCCGGCCTGGCGCCGATGCACACCTGGCTGCCGGACGCGCACAGTGAAGCCCCCTCGCCCACCAGCGCCATGCTCTCCGGGGCGTCGCTCAAGGTCGCCATCTACGCCCTGCTGCGGTTCCACATTCTGACCGCGGCGTGTCTGGGGTCGGGATTCAGCCGCCATTTGCTGCTGGGCTTCGGGCTGTTGTCCATGTTGCTGGCGCCGCCGTTCATCCTGGTCCAGCGCAACCTCAAGCGGATGCTGGCCTATTCAAGCCTTGAACACGTCGGCCTCATTTGCACCGGCGTGGCGCTCAACACGCCGCTCACCATTTTCGGCGCGCTGCTGCACATGGGCTATCACGCGCTGGCCAAGCCGGTGCTGTTTTTCGCGGCGGGCAACATCCACCAGACCTTTCACTCGCTCCAATTTCGCGCCATCGGCTCCGGGGTCGTCAAAATGCTGCCGGTGACGGGCCTGTTGATGGGGCTGGGGGCGGTCGCCGCGGTGGGTCTGCCGCCGTTCGGATTGTTTTTCAGCGAACTCACCGTCATCAGCGGCGGCCTGGCGGCGGGTCAAATCACCGTGAGCGTGCTGATTCTGGCGGCGCTCATCGCGTCGTTTTGCGGCGTGCTGCAGCAACTGGCGCGCATCCTGCCGGGCGAACCCAAAACCGGACAGGCCCACAGCGGCAGGCCATTCGACGGCGCGCTGGCCATGGTGCTGCTGCTAGGCGGACTCCTGCTGTTCAGCGTCTGGCTGCCCGCGCCGCTGCTGCGGGGAATTCACCAGGCCGCCGGAATCATCGGAGGAAGGCCGTGACGCTGGTGCTTCTGCTGCTCGTTCCGATCGGGGCCGGCCTGCTTTGTCTGGCCACGTCCGCGCGCCAATCCTGGGAGTGGATCAACCTGCTGGCCTTCGCCGCGCTGGTGCCGCTGGCGCTGCAAACCGGCGCGGAGGCGCTGGCAAATGGCGTGGTTTCGGCGCTGCACGGCTCCCTGCGCGCCGACGCCCTGAGCGCGCTGGTTCTGCTGCTGACGGTATTTATGGCGCTGGCCGGCTCGATTTATTCCATCGGCTATTTTCGCGACGACGTTCGCGCCGCGCGCATTTCCGACGCCCAAGTGCGGCGCTATTACGTGCTCACGCCGCTGTTCGTCGCCGCGATGCTGCTGGTGCCGCTGGCGGACAATCTCGGCATCATGTGGGTGGCCATCGAAGGCGCGACCCTGGCGTCCGTTTTGCTCGTCACCTTTTACAACCAAAAGACGTCGTTCGAAGCCGGCTGGAAATACATCATCATCGGCAGCATCGGCATCTCCCTCGCCCTGTTCGGAACGCTGCCGTGGACCGGCGGATTCTTTTTGCTCGCCCTCACCGGCACGCCGCCCTTCAGTATTTTTCAAAGCGAGTTCACCACGTTGAGCGCGGCGCTGGCGGATGGCCGAGGTTGGACGGCATTCCTGTTCATCGCCGGGCTGGTGGCAATTTTCGCCGGCTTTCTCATGCACATGGCCAGAATGAATCTTGGCGAGCCGCCGGCTGACACCTCCTGCGCCGCTTCACCGCTTCAGCGCTTCACCGAGTGTCCATGGAAACTGGGCGCGATGGCGCTCCTCGCCGCGCCGGTTGTCGCGCTTGGCTTCTGGATTCCCAATCGGTTGTTTCGGCTCGTGCAAAAAACCGTCCAAATCCTCGGAGGCGCGACATGACCGTCTCGACTGCATTGCTTCCCGTTCTTGACGACCTGAACAAGCGCTTCAAGGGCCGTCTCGACGCGGTTCGCGCGCCGCGCGCGGACGAAATCTACATTCACGCGCAAATGGATCTGGTCGCCGGGTTCACCGCGCATCTCTGCCGCCGGTGGCAGGCGCGCCTCGTCAGCCTGTTCGCCGACGACGCGCGCGCCGGCGAGGGCGCGTTTCATTTATTTTATGTGTTCGCGCTCGACGCGGCGCGCGGCTTCGTCCTGTTGCGCGTGCCGGTCCCACCGGAAAAGCCGGAGTTCGCCTCGCTCACCAACGCCATTCCCGCCGTCAACTGGCAGGAACGCGAAATCCAGGATTGGTTCGGGCTGAAATTGATCGGCCATCCGAACCCGCGCCGCTGCGCGCTGCACGACGACTGGCCGGAAGTCTATCCGCTCCGGAAGGATTTTGATCTGCGGACGGAACTGCCGCCGTTTCAGGGCGCGCGGCACAAATTCCGCGAGGTCGAGGGCGAGGGGGTTTTTCAAGTGCCCGTCGGTCCGGTCCACGCGGGCGTCATCGAGCCGGGTCACTTTTTGTTCAGCGTCGCGGGCGAGCCGGTCCTGTATCTGCAACTGCGGCTGTTTTACACGCACAAGGGCACGGAAAAATTATTTGAAAATCTGCCGCTGCCGCACTGCGTCCGGCTGGCGGAAAGCATTTCCGGCGACTCGGGTTTCGCCCATGCGACCGCCTTTTGCCACGCCGTGGAGCGGGCGGCGGACACCGAGGCGCCGCCGCGCGCGCGCTTTTTGCGCTCGATCTGCCTGGAACTGGAGCGCCTGCACAATCACCTCGGCGACATCGGCGCCATTTGCACGGACGTGGCGTTCGTCACCGTCAACATGCATTGTCTGCGGCTCAAGGAGCGCGTGCTGCGGCTCAACGAATCGCTGACCGGAAACCGTCTTTTGCGCGGCATGGCCTGCCTGGGCGGCGTGCGGTTCGATTTCGACGCCGGACAAATCCAATCGCTCCGGCAATTCGCCGCCGCTCTGCGGCCGGAATTTGAATCCGTCGTCCAACTCATCGAAAGCTCCGCCTCGACGCTCGACCGACTGAAAGGGACCGGCGTGCTCAAGCCCGAGGTCGCGCGCGATCTGGGCGTCTCCGGCATCGCCGGGCGCGCTTCCGGTCTGGACCGTGATCTGCGCCGCGACTTCCCGCATGCCGCCTACGAGGCGGTGAAAATCCACGTGCCGCTCTACCAGGCCGGTGACGTGGAGCACCGGATGCGGGTGCGCATCGCCGAGGCGCGCGAATCCCTTTCGCTCCTGGAACAATTTGCGGCGAAGCTGCCTGACGGCCCGACACGGGTTGAGGTCGGTGAACCGCCGCCCGGCGCGACGGCGCTCGGCTGGGTCGAAGGCTGGCGCGGCGAAATTTTTCACTGGATCCGCGCCGCGCCCGGCGGCCGACTGGCGCGCTGCAAAGTCAAGGACCCGTCCCTGCAGAACTGGCCGGCCTTGAGCGAGGCGATCCTGGGCAACATCATCCCGGATTTTCCGGTGGTGAACAAAAGTTTCAACCTGTCGTATTCGGGGACGGACCGATGAAGCGAGTGGCGCCGGGCGGAGGGGCGGTCATTTTCCACCGCGGCGACGCCCCCACGGCTCGATGATTTAATTCATAAAGTCTATGTTCGAAGTTCTCGGCAAGAGTCTGAAGACCGGGGTGGTGACCGCGCGTTAGCCGGCGGCGCCGCCGGTGATTGCCGCGCGCGCGCGCGGCCGGCCGGAAATTGAATGGGCAAACTGGAAGGATGCGCGTCCTGCGGCGGCCGCCTGCCCGACCGGCGCGATTTCGTATCAGGATGAAAACGGCCGGCGCACGGTCCGGATCGATCTGGCTAAGTGTACTTTTTGTGGTCTGTGCGCGGACGTGGACGAGGCCATTCGCATGACCAGCGTTTGCGAATGCGCCACACGGCGTCGCGAAGACCTGGAGACCCGCGCCGTTTACAATTTGCATCCCGACGGCAGTCATGGAGGGATGATTTCGCCGCCGGCGCACGCCACCCCCGCGCAAAGCGAATCCTTGGAGGTCCTCGGCCAGAAAATCAAGGAGCGGGCCAAGGAGATGTTTGGCCGTTCGTTGCACATCCGCCAGGTGGACGCCGGCTCCTGCAATGGCTGTGAAATGGAGATCGTGAGCCTGAACGGGCCGGTCTATGACATCGAGCGGTTCGGGATCCACTTCGTGGCCTCGCCGCGGCACGCCGACCTGCTGCTGGTGACCGGCCCGGTCACCCGCAACATGGAACTGGCCTTGAAGAGAACCTACGCCGCCGTGCCCGAGCCGCGCCTGGTGGTGGCCGTGGGCGCGTGCGGCTGCAGCGGCGGCATTTTCGGCGTGAACTACGCCACGCGCGGCGCGGTGGACGCCGTGATTCCCGTGGACGTTTACATTCCAGGCTGTCCGCCGAATCCCTGGGCGCTATTGCACGGCATCCTGTTGGCCATGGGACGATGGCCTGAAAAGGCGGACCGCGGAAGGCAGGAGCGGGAAACCGCCGGCGCCGGCGCGGACGCTTTCAGCCCACCACGAAATGGCTTGCCATCGGGATGCGCGCGCTCGAAACTGGCGCCGGGCTTCCGGCCAGTTTAGCTCAGTGGCAGAGCAACGGTTTTGTAAACCGTCGGTCGTCAGTTCGAATCTGACAACTGGCTCCAGTTCACGCCACCGTTGCCCCACCGTTCACGGAATCGGATCGGGGCTGTTCAGAAGGTCAGTGAGGGTGAGATTTTTGTCTCTAGCCTTTTCAATTGCTTTTTCCATCAAGTAATTCCTGAGATGCTTCAAAAGCACCTCATTAACCACTTGGTTTTTAGGCAATCCAAGCTTTCTCACTGCCCATTCCAAACGTTTGCGGTTATCCGGAAAGGGATTGAATGTAACAACCTCATCCTGATCGGTCCGGTTCATACAACCTCCTCGGTTGAAGATGCCAGACCACGCACCGCAAGTGCTTCGCGCAATTCCTTGGTTTTTGCATCCAGATAATCCGGAAGATACCTGTCCAGCATCTCATTGATTATTCTGGATGCGGAAAAACCAAGTTTTCGCGCAATTTCCAGCCGATCACAGTTCCGTTGAGTTATACGCACCCCTCTTGGGATGCCATATTTCCCGTTCATAGAACCTCCGTGGTTGGCTGTTTACAGAACCATTCTCCAACAGATGTTTAAACTTGTCAAGATTGTAGTTGACAACATTGTGCACATTTGAAATAATTGTGCAACTTGACCGGCAATCCCGCCGGCGAAGAACCAAGGGCAAAAGCATGACGATCAAAGAAATCATCGAAACGTTGCAGCCGGTGAAACCGATGACCCGCGCGACACTTTATACGTATCTGCGCATCCTTGGGATCAAACCCATTGGAAAAGTCCGGCAGTCACCGCAACTGTATCCAGACGACACGCCGGTCAAAATCAGGCACCTTCTGGGGCACTGAACGATCTTCGACCTCTACCTCACTTTTTTGTGAATGATACAAATAGAAAAATCTGCAAGAAGGTCCAATCGCAGACGCCGGAAGAGTGGCTAAAGTTGATCAATGAGGCGCTGGATCAGGAACTGTCGTGCGTGATTGCGCTCCGCAGTCGCCGCCTGGCGAGAACCTTCAATGGCAATTCCACACATCGGAGGGCTTCATGAGCGACACGAACAGCAAAGTATTCGAGTTGGCACGGCCGAAGACACCGGATGAAATCGCCGAGGAATCAACCCGCTCGATGATGCCCAAGCTCCGGCGGATGTGCTCCAAAGACCTCCGGCTCAAACGCAACGTGGGTGCCAAGTGGCTGTTCGACCGCATCTCGGATGATTCGTTCATGGAATGCTTCGGCGGAAATGCGCGGGGCAAGCTGTGGACGACGCTCCGAGATCTGAACCGTCGTTACGGGCACGATGAAGATACGCTGTCAAGCTGGCTCAAAAAACTGGAGGACACTGGTTGGATTTGGATCGAGCGCGGGTGGCCAGTCTGGTGTATTGCCATCTCCGGTGTCACGCAGCGACCGGACGTTTTTTCGCCCGAATACGCCCGGCTCAGGGCGCGGGCGGACAAAACCGCCACTGACGGTTTTGTTCCCGAAAACGACGAAACCGCGAAAAATGGGGCAAATACCGGTGAGTCGCCGGAAGCAAAACCGCCACTCACGGTAAGTGTTCCGGGTTCTCGCGGTCAGAGAAACCGTGAAAACCGGGAACACATACCGCCACTCACCGGTGATTTTGGGGGTGACTCACGGGTGACTACCCCGGTTTTCACGGGAGGTGAAACCGGTTCTCACGGGCAGACACTCCGGAATTCACCGGTTTGTTCGACCGTCAGCGACGGTGACAATAAGGAGACTCCTGGGAGTAAAGGAGTTATTGGAGCCAGGGAGTGTGGCGCTGGCGCATCCGCCCGGGCCGTTTCACACACACCATTTCCGAAATTCGAGGCTTTAGACATGAAGATGGTGCCGCGCTTGAGAAATCAATGGGGCAAGGACGTAATCGAAAACCTCAAAGAAAAAATCTTTCGTCTGGAAAACGCCAGGCAACTTTCATCCAACCGGAAAGACATCGTGATTGCCTATCGGCAACGCATTCGGGAGATAAAGGATTGGATGCACGGCGAAATCGCCGCAAAACCAGGTGAGGCCATGCTATGACCGCGGAAACGATTCAAGTCTTGATGCGGACAGACACAGGTGAAAAAATTTACCAGGGACAATGACGCCACTGGCAAAATGAAAGGAACAATGACAATGAACAAAATACAGAACATACGTAACGCGCCGCCGCCAAAGCCCCGAAGGGAGGGATTGATTGATCTCGAGGCCCTGAACCAGGGCTTTTGGTATTGCAAAACCTGCGAAGGGCTTTGCGATCACGTGGTCGAGAATCTGACGGGCCATTATTGCGGCAAGTGTGGGAGCTCGCGGATCACGTTTTGCCCGCCAACTTTGGAGCCGGTCGTCGTTCGAGAACGGATATGCCAAGTCTGGATTATGAAACGAAAATGCCGAAAATGCGGTTGCACGAATATGAACACTTGCGTTCACAAAGCCACCGGTGAGGCGTGTCATTGGATCGATTGGGATCTTTGCTCGGCGTGTATTTGCCGCTTAACTCGTCGTCAATACAGGCTGCCGCTCCCAAAGAACAAGCTGCTAGGTAACTCGAAAGATGCCATATGAGTGACGAAAAATTCAATGAACTGTTGGATGGTCCGCTATCACATCCTCTGCCGATTTTTAGATTAATGAGACTTTCGATGACGCTAAAAATCGTTGTGGATGCTGGCGGTTTAGCCGCTGAAAAAGCGTTGCTGAAACATTGCGCGGACCTCGACAAATCAGATTGGGGGTTGGATGAAAATTAGATTGCCAGGCAGTGCAAGCCTTTCAAAGAACTAATTTGACACTGCTTTTTGAGGTTCATAATTTTCTCCCGAATTGAAAATCAACCCGGTTTTCCTCGTGTTACGGATCGAACCCACGGATGAGCCGCATTGGCTTATGACCCCGGACGATATGGTCCGGGAGATTGTCCTCCAAACGGCGGTCCTGCTTTTCCGTCCGAATTTGCGATGGGCACTCTTTAGCAGCACCAATGGCCGGCTGCCAAAAGTATCTTTGGAACGGGCATCTCCACCATTCGATCGGATCACCAATTTGGAACCCTGAAAACTGCCAACGGTCGCTAGGCTGGGCCAAACGTCGTGGTCCAGCTTAGCCCTGGCGCGGATGTTGCTGAAAACCGGGTATGTCGTGAAGAAACCGGAAACTCTCCGCGAACTGATCGCCTTCGTCATGCGATTGGAACGCGTCCTCCTGGCCCAGCCCAGGCTGCATGTTAAAGATGTGTGCCTGAGGTATGGATTCACCAAATCCAGCCTGTATCGACATCTACGCACGGGCAGATTCCCGCGTCCAGTGCGTTTTGTCGGCCCGCTATGGCGACTCGAGGACCTCGAGCGAGCCGAAATAGCTGGACGGATCCGCCGGCCTTGATCCGGGTAATTGTCCTGGTTTTAATCTCAAAATCCGGTTGTCCGGGCGATTATCCGGGTAAATTGTCCGGGGAATGCGTCCGCCGAATTGTCCGCCGATCTGTCCGGGTAATGGGCAGCGCGGCCTCGGCGCTGTCCTGATTTTGTCCGGGGAATTGTCCGGGGAAATGCCTTGATTCTCCGATGGGCGTGTGCGAAAATCGCACTGTGAGTGCAACCATTGTTCGGGACAGGCGTCAAACGACCGTGCCGGCGGACATCGCCGACCGGCTCCAGATTGAGCCGGGAGACCAGATTGACTGGCAAATGTCCGGCGACGGCGCGGTTGTGCGCAAGCTGGTGCCGACCGCCAGCCATCGGTCCGGTCATTTGATCAAGGACTCGGCAACCGGGTTGCTGTATTTCGATGTGCCGCTGTCCTATGAGGAAATGGAGTCTGCCGCGTTGTCGGCCAACCTGGACCGCGGCCAGTGAGAGAATACTTTGACACGCCGGCGCTCGTCTTTCTCTGCGGAACTGGACCCTTTGCGGACGCGGCGCGGCAGCTTGTGGCGGCCAGTGAAAACCCCATCACCACGCCACACGCCCTGGCCGAATGTTTCAATTCACTGACCCACCGTCTGGGATTTCCGCCGCGAGATGTGCGCAAAGCCATGCAGACCAACTTGGCTCGGTTTGAATTTGTCGTGCTGGATGATTCGGATTATCTCGCGGCTTTGGATCGCGTGGTGGATAACGGATTGACCGGCGACAAGATTTACGACGCCCTCCATGCCATGGCGGCGGACAAGGGCCAGGCCGAAAAAATTTTCACATCCAATCGCCGGGATTTCACCAAACTGACCAGCCGGCCAGTCGAAAGGATCGGCTAGAACACCTTCCCGCGTAGCGTGCCTAGCGAAAGCCGGTTCAAGGCGACGAATTCTCCGAGGGGCAAATCCTTCACCCAGGGCTCATAGGCTCCAAGTTTCCTGATGCAATCCCATGCCTTTGGCTCCTGGAGCCGGAAACAAACCAGTTCCGTGGTCTGGCCGATCACCGAGGAATTGACGCGGTGCGGCTCCTGCGTGTCGAGCACGAGTTGGATGCCATATTCCCGGCCCGCCTGGCAACAGAGCCGGAAGGCCCGCGGGATCGTGCGGCTGTCCGCCCACTGCCAGAGTTCCTGGACGCCTAGGATTTTTGGACCGGGCCCGCGTGTGGAGACAGAGAAAACCCATTGGCAAAAAGCATCGAAGGCCGCGGCGTAATTGTCAGGATACAATCGCAGCGGATTGAACATGACCCAGCGCGAGGCCAGGGCTTTTTCACATTCTGCGAAATCAAAACAAGGCCGGAAGGGAAGCCGGCGGGACCAGCGAAAAGATTCATCAAACAAAAACCGACAGGCCGGCTGGATGTTGACCAGGTAGCGCAGAGCGAACGTGGTCTTGCCCGCGCCGGTCATGCCCACGATCAGTGTGTTGCGCGGCTCATCCACACGATCTCATTTGCTTGAATCAGGAATCGTAGCCGCTGCCACGTCATCCAGATGCAGGCAATATTTCAAATCAGCGCTGTGGATCTGACCAAAGGATTTCATGCAAGCGAGGAAACCATTGCAATCGTTCCCGCCGTTCAGTTTAGCATCAAAAAGGATGCCAACAGCTGGAGTTCCATAGGAAGGCAACAAAAGGACTTTGTCGCCGTTTTTAGCCTCGCGGCCATTTTTGTAGTGCATAGGTTATTTTTTCGCGGTTACTACCGGGGGCGCATTTGGAGGCGGCGCCGGCGTTTTGATGATTTCGGCCAGGATCAGGGGCGCCGCGGGAGGAACGGCCGGCGCGGGCTTGGCGGAGGCGGTCTTCTCTACCGCGGCAATGAGCGCGTCAATCCGGCGGTTGACTTGCGCTTCACAGCGCATGATGACCAGTAGGGCGATACCGAAATTCACCTCATCTTTGTGCGTTGCGGACACCCCGAATTGATTGAGCCATTTGGCGCCCAGCTTGGCGCTGGTCGCCTGGAGCATCTGTTTGCTACGCTCCGGCCACCGCAGATCGCGTTCAATTTCCCGGATCACTATCGGATCGAGCTTCGCTGTGCGGAGCTTTTTCAGCTTGCCGTCATGCAGAATCTCCTCAGCCAGAGGGATCGCATCTTGGAGCACCGGCGCCAGGTCTCCGGCTACCCAGAGGATCGGCGCAGCCTCGCCAGGCGCAGCATCAGACGGCAGAAAAGTGATAGGGATCGCATGACCATCCACCGCGCGGCCCGGATCATCGCCGGGCGCAAACGGTTGGCCGGATGCCGCCATAGTCGGCGGAAGAACCGGCGGCGGTTCGGCGGCCCGTTTGGCGGCCCGTTCCTTATTTTTGCGTTGGCGTTCGCGTTCCTTGTCCGCCGCCGCGGCGGCTCCGGAGCCGGCGGGCAGGCCATCTTTGCGCTTGCGTCCCCGAAAAAGGTTGCCCAGCGGGAAATGAGATCTGCCAGTAGAGCCGCCGTCTGGAGCATCTGGAGCTGGCGCAGGTCCCGGCGCGTATGGCGGCGCCATTGGGCGAGCAGTTGCTCGTTGAGCGTCGGCGGGAGCTTCCGTCGGAAAGGCCACAATCAATCCTCCTCCCATCCCAGAAAATGCGAAATCGGTCCGGAAGATTTCTTGCGTCTGGCCGGCTCTGGTCTGGGAATCTCTTTGAGTCGGTGATTCTCATCCTCAAGTTCGCTGACTCGGACTTGGTCCTTTTTGCGGCCGGCGCGTTCCTCATCCAATTCTTTCTCCAGCTCGAGTTCGCGTTCGGATTTCGGCGCTTTGACTACGATTTCCGCCGCCGGAGGAGGGGCCGCCGGCGGAGTGGCGGGAGGTTCATCGGGTTTTGTTTGCCTGGCGGCCGGCTCTGGGCCGTCTCCGCCAGGCGCCCCATCGGGGGACAGTTTGATCAACATTTCGGCGCAATGTAACCGTCTCGCGCGAATTGAATACAGATTGGCACCAAATGGCACTCGAGTTCCAAGCGCGCCGTGCGAGTGTGAAAGCGCAAACGCTTCGGCGTTCGAAACCGCGATTCGGGCCGGTGTCTCCGGCTGATCGCGCTGATGACGCCATCCGAAGCTCCACAGTCCACGGCCCTAACGGGCAATCTCATCATGCACAAAGAAGTCAAGGGCTACCTCATCATTTTCGGGATCGCCGTAGCCGCGATTTTCGTCACGTTCAAGCTTCTGCCGACAAGCATCCGGCAGATGATCGTTGGCGCCTGAATAACCCACAACTCGAACACAATCATGTTACGCACTCATCTTCTGCCCACGCCAATGGCGGTGGCCAGCGGTCGGACGGCAACGTTCAACCTCGATCTCGGCGTCCGCTATCACGTCCTATGGCTTGAATTCGGCAATACTGCCACGGGCGGTGGCGGCGCGCCATTGTCAGCGTTGACCGGCGATATAAGAATCAAAATAAACGGCAATGTGCAGCGCACGTTCACGCCCATCGAAGCGGATGCGATCTACGGTCTGTATGGCAGCGCCTTTGCCTCTCAGAGTTCCGGCACCGGCGATGCCATTGTGACCAGGCTGCCGATCTGGTTTGCAGAACCCTGGCGCAAGAACAATTCCGAGGTCCCATTAACGGCTTGGAACGCCGAAACGAAATCGATGTCCAGCTTCCAAATGGAAGTGGACATCCCCTCGGGCATCGCCTCGCCGACGCTAGGCGGCGTTTATGAGTTCGACGATCTGACCGGCGTTTTGGGCGGCATTGTCAAGTGGCTGCGCCAGGATCTGCCGGCGTTGGGCACGATCCAGGACTTCAACCAGCTCGACAAGAAGGAATTTATTAATGCGCTGCACATCTTCCCCACCGTGGAAGGGACACCGCATTATGTGAACAAACTGAAGTTCACCGCCAATGGAGTTTTGATCCGCGACTTGATTGACTATCTGGAAAACCGGGCCAGTCTCAAAGGCCGCGAATTGAATCCGGATACGTCGGCCACGCCACGGTGGGATTTGGTATTTGATTATGATGACCCGATCAACAACGCCTTGCTGGCGCAAGGGCTGAACGAAATGACGCTGCATCTGGAATATAACGCGGCGGCAGCCGGCAATCTGCCAGTAACGATCGAACGCACCGGTCCACCCGAGTGATCGAGCGGGATCAATCTGCAATCTGATCCGTCGTGAATGCGGCTGACTACATCAAAGCCCTGCAAGCAGGGGTTAACGCCTTTGTGGCAGCCACCGACACGCCGGCCCAGACGGCCAACAATCCCACGCCGCCGGCCACCAATCTGACGCAACAAGTCGCCACGGGCGCGGTGATGCCAAATTCCGGGTTCACAGCGTCCACCAGCCCAGCCGCGGCGCCCAAAGCCAGCGCCACGCCCGCCAGCCCGAGCTGGTTTGACTCGCTCCTGGACTTGTTCCGCGGCAGCAATTGGGCACCGGCCAAGATATCCTGAAATGAACGACAATTCGACAAATAACAGCGGCCTCCTGGGTTGGCTCAACGCAGCCACTACCGGGGCCGGCAACATCATCAGCGCCCTGAAAGGCGGAAAATCCTCCGCCACCGCGGCGCCGGCAACAACGACCAGCAGCGGCAGCAGCCTGATCACTTATCTCTTGATCGGCGGAGGCGCGATTGTCGCGCTCATCATCGTGCTATCCCTGGTCAGAAAGTAAGTATGGCTAACACCTCTAGCACCTCTAACAACCCGCAGCTGCCGTCAAACCAAAATCCGGTTTTGTTGAGGTCCCCGATAACCCGCATCTCCGCCGCAAAATTAGGCGCGATACTGGCCGGGAAAAATCGGCCCGCGCAGGCGCAAGCTAATCCAGGAGCTAAGGTAACGGTCATCCGAAGTTGACAAACCGTGGCCAGCAACACGTCTAGCACACAACCGACGCCGTTGCCTCAAAAAGGCAGTTCGACGTCGATACCGACTGATACTTCTCCGGTGCTGCCGTCAAACTCAACAATGCAACACAACACAACTCCGATTAATCGAGCTTCCGCTGCCAAGCTGGGGGCGATCAATGCGGGCAAGAACCCGCCAGTGCAGGCTCAAAACAATCCCGGAGCGCGGATAACCGTGACTCGCACGCTGAATCTTCCGGGCGAAGGCTCAATCAGCGAACGAGGCTAAGGCATGAATACCGCCCAAACAGTTTTCACCCAGGGGGCCAAGGTGGCGCAGACGCAGACCATCGTCCCCTGGCTGATCGGTGGCCTGGTCACGGCGGTCCTGGTGTTGATCATCTGGAAAATTTGAATCATGCCTCTCATCGGAATGTTGGCCGGCAGCCTCTTGGGCGGCAGCTATGGGAACAGCAACCAAAGCTCCGCGAGCCAGAGCGGCTACAAGGTCAATATTGGCGGCGGCAATTATTTGCTCTGGATAATCTTGGGCGGTGGGTTCCTGTTGTTCCTGGGCCTGATTGTGATCGTCCTGGGAGGGAGGAAATAGCTCATGGGATCAATCCTTGGATTACTGGGTCTGGGCGGCGGCGGCGGCGGCAAAAAGGGAAACACCAACACCAGCGGCGCCAGTCAGACGGGCTACGATGTCAACATCCTCGGTAGCAACACGCTGCTTTATGTCACGTTGGGCGGAGGTTTCCTGGCGCTCCTGGGGCTGATCGTCCTCCTCAAACTCCGTAAACACTGATGGCTGATCCACAATCCATATCGTGGAAGATTCCCAGAAAGCTGATGAGCCTGGCACAGCTTCTGGAATTCCTGCCGGCCGAATCGCCCGAACAACTGGCGGAAAGCGATCAGATTCTGGCGCGCAGTATGGAAGGCGAGGACGGCGCGTGGATTCAACGCGGCGTTGATCAAGGCTGGTATCGGGTCACAGAGACACACAGTGACGGCCGGCCACGGTATCGGTATGTGTGGCACATCTCAGACCAGAATTTCCTGGTCGTGAATGCCTCGATGTTCATCGGCCAGCCCGGCGACAACGACGATTGGCTTTGGATGATCGGCGCCGAATTGATCGCGCGCGAAAACAGGTGCCGCGGCATCGAGTTCATGACCAAGCGCCGCGGCCACGTAATCCAAGCCCAGCGCGCCGGTTTCAAGGTCACAGGATTGACCCTGCAAAAAACGATGGAGCACTGCCCCGCATGAGACTGTTTCTCCATGACCATGAGCTTGCAGGTCGCCGATACGTGCGTGGTTGGTTTCCTCCAGCAACTCGTTTCTTTGGCGGGTCCAGCTCCTCCCAAGCCAATCCCGCGACTACCAGCGCGA
>JAGWMQ010000061.1 GCA_028873125.1 Verrucomicrobiota bacterium
TTGTGATCTTGGACAGAACATCGCCGGCTGGGTGCGTCTGCGCTTGAAAAACGTTTTGCCAGGCACCCGCGTCCAGGTCCGGCACGGCGAGCGGCTGAATCCCGACGGCACGCTTTACACCGAGAACCTCCGCCGCGCCAAGGCCACCGATGTTTACATCTGCCGTGGAGACGTCGAGGAAACTTGGGAGCCCCATTTCACGTTTCACGGATTTCAATTTGTCGAACTGACCGGGCTGCGGTCCGCGCCGGGCCGGGACATGGTCAGCGGCTGCGTCGTCCGCTCCGCCACGCCCGACGCCGGCCGCTTTGAATGCTCCCACGCCGGCGTGAACCGGCTCTGGATGAACGGCCTGTGGTCGCAGCGCGGCAATTTTCTCTCCGTTCCCACCGATTGCCCGCAGCGCGACGAACGCCTGGGTTGGACGGGCGACGCGCAAGTGTTTCTCCGCACCTCGACCTACAACATGGACGTCGCGGCGTTTTTTACGAAGTGGATGACCGACGTGGAAGACGCCCAGACGCCGGAAGGGATTTTTCCCGACACGGCGCCGCGGTTGCGCGAAGACGAAAACTTCGCCGGACTGAACGGTTTGTGCGGCGCCGCCGGCTGGGCCGACGCCGGCATCGTCGTGCCGTGGACGCTCTGGCGGGTCTATGGCGACCGCCGCATCCTGGAGCGCCACTGGGCGGCCATGGTCGCGTGGCTCAATTACCTCGAGCGCGCCAACCCTGACGGCCTGCGCACACGCGAACTGGGCAACAACTACGGCGATTGGCTCTGCCTCCCGGCCGACACCACGTTCCGGACGCATTCGCCAATGAAAAACCTGCTGGCCACGGCCTACTGGGCGGACGACGCGGCCAAGATGTCCCGCATGGCCCGCGAACTCGGGCGCGACGGGGAGACGGGACGTTTCCAGGCGATGTTCGAAAAGGTGCGCACGGCGTTTCAAAAGGAATTTCTGCGGGAAGACGGCCGCTTGAAGGTCGAGACCCAGACCGCCTATCTGCTGGCGTTGGCCTTCAATCTGCTCCCGGAAAACGCGCGCGCTCGCGCCGCCGGACATCTGGTCGGGAACATCCGGTCACTGGACTGGCATCTGAGCACAGGGTTCATCGGTGTCAGTCATCTCAATCCGCAGCTCACGCTCGCCGGCCATGCCGGGGTCGCGTACCGCCTGCTGCTCCGCGATGATTATCCGTCGTGGCTGTATCCGGTCAAACACGGCGCGACTACGATCTGGGAACGATGGAACGGCTGGACGCGGGAAGATGGTTTCTACGATCCGCGAATGAATTCCTTCAATCATTATTCGCTCGGCTCGGTGGGCGAATGGCTGTTCCGGCAGGTCGCCGGGATCGAACTCGATCCCGATGCGCCCGGTTTCCAACGGTTTTGCCTGCGGCCTTTCGTCGCCAAAGAACTGGACTTCGTCCGCGCCCGTTACCGCTCGATGCACGGCGAAATCATGAGCGAATGGCGGCAGGCCGGTGGCGGGCTCAACTGGACCGTCCGCATTCCCGCCAACACGAGCGCGCGCGTGTGCGTGCCGAGCGAGCCGGGCACGGCCGTGACCGAAGGCGGCGCGCCAGCCGAAAAGGCCGATGGTCTCCGGGTCGTGGGCCGCGACGGTCAGTTTCTTGTTTGCGAAGCGGCTGCAGGCGCCTATAACTTTGCCAGTCGCTGGCGAGATTGGGAACAACAACCAGAGATGCCATGAGAAACTCCCCCGTCCGTCTCCTTGCCCGCCTGGCCAAGGCGCTGCTGCTGACGCCGGGTTTGGCCGCCGTCTCGGGGGCTGCCGCGCAGACCAATACCGTGGAGCAATGGGACATTTATACGATCTCCATGCGCGGGCCGACCAACGGCAATCCGTTCCTCGACGTGCGACTTTCCGCGGCGTTCAGCGACGGTTCCAAGACCGTGGAGGCGCCGGGCTTTTACGATGGCGGCGGCATTTATCGGGTGCGGTTCATGCCCGACAAGCCCGGAGCCTGGCGTTACGAAACGCGCGCCAACCGCTGGCCCTTGACCAAACGCACCGGCTCATTCACTGTCACCCCGGCCAAGGGCGATGATCATGGGCCGGTCCGCGTCCACGGCACCTATCATTTTGCCTACGCCGACGGAACGCCGTTTTACCCGTTCGGCACCACCTGCTACAACTGGTTGCAGGCGCCCGATGACTGGCAGAAGCAAACACTGAAGACGCTGGCGGCCTCGCCCTTCAACAAGCTGCGCTTCCTTGTCTTCCCGCAGGACGTGGATTTCAAGGGCGCCGTGCCGCCGACGCTGTTTCCCTTTGAAGGCAAACCGCGCAGCGACTGGGATTATGCGCGGTTCAACCCGGCGTTCTTCCGGCACCTGGAAAAACGGGTGGGACAGCTTCGCGACCTCGGCATCCAGGCCGATGTCATCCTGTTCAATCCTTACGGCAAGTCGTGGGGCTTCGACACGATGGACCGGGCCACCGACGGGCGTTATGTGCGTTACCTCGTCGCCCGCCTCTCGGCATACCGCAACGTCTGGTGGTCGCTGGCCAACGAATACGATTTTCTGCGCACCAAGACCACGGCCGATTGGGACCGCTATTTCCAGATGGTTCAGCGGGCCGATCCGTATCACCACCTGCGCTCGGTTCACAACGGCTATTTCATCTACGACAACAGCCACCCCTGGGTGACGCACGCCAGCATCCAGAACGGCTCGGCGGTGGAGGATCCGGGGCGCGCCGCGCTTTACCGCGATGTCTGGCGCAAGCCGGTGGTCTTTGACGAGGTCGGCTACGAGGGGGACGAACCTTTTCGGTGGGGCGACCTCACGGCCCAACAGATGGTCCACCGCATCTGGTGCGGCATCGTGGCCGGAACCTACGTGGGACATGGCGAAAGTTATCTCAATGCCAACGACACCTGGCTCTCCTATGGCGGCGTGTTGCGCGGCCAAAGTCCGCCGCGCATCGCGTTCCTGCGCAAGATCCTGGAAAGCGTGCCGGGCTGCGGGCTTGACCCCATTGACAAATATCACAACACAAACATGGGTGGGACTC
Organism: Verrucomicrobiota bacterium; assembly: GCA_028873125.1. Lineage (GTDB taxonomy): Bacteria > Verrucomicrobiota > Verrucomicrobiia > Limisphaerales > UBA11358 > UBA11358. The sequence goes on from JAGWMQ010000061.1 coordinate 3,053, forward strand.
CGGGAGAATACTACCTGCTCTACTTCGGCCACCAGAAGCCGACGGCCTGGCCGTTCGCGTTGCCCCGGGAGGGACTCTCCAACGGCATGCAGTTCCACGTGGACGTCATTGACACCTGGGGAATGACCGTCACGCCGGTGAAAGACCTCTTCATTGTGAAACGCAAAGACCAGTACACCTTTGAAGATCAGGCCGGCCGCACAGTCGCCTTGCCCGGCCGAGCATACATGGCCCTGCGCATCCGCTACGCCGGCGGCCCAAAACCTAGACCCGTCACGATACCCATCGCGCCATGAATTGCAGCAACCGGGCTGACCATCGTTTTTTTCCGCGACCAAACCGGGTCTTGAATCTGCCGGAAAATAATTTCTCAAGGGCCCTCGCCATCGCGCCGGCGGCGATGACGGTCTTGGTTTCGACGGCGGCCGCCTTCGGCGCGGAAGCCACGAACGCCACGGCCAATCCCTGCCAGTCTCTGGACACGGCCACTTTGGCCCGGTGGTCGGCGCCCTTTCGCCATTGGCATTACTGGCCGACTCATGTGATTCCGTCGAGTCCGCCGCTGCCGGGCGCAACGCGCATCATCGGCACGGATGTTCCCACGGTGTATCAGATTCCCGGCGACGACCAATGGCACATGAGCTTCATTGCTTTTGACGGCGCCGGCTACCAGTCCTATGTCGCCGAGAGTGACGACCTGGTTCATTGGGGCCATTACCGGCTGGCGATGGGCTACGGACCCGAAGGCGCCTTCGACCACGGCGGCCGCACCATCGGCGGATTCCTGTTGCAATCCTACGACCTGAAGGCGCCGCGGCTGCTCAAGAAATGGCATGGAAAATTCTGGACGCTCTACGGCGCCTATCCGCGCCAGGGCGGCTACGAACTGCGGCCCGGCAGCGAGGGCGTGGCGGAGAGCAACGACGGTCTGACCTGGCAGCCGGCGAAGGACCAGCCGATACTGTCAGTTTTTGGCTCCGATTGCGGCACCTGGGAAAAAAGTTGCATTTACCAGCCGTGGCTCCTGGAATACAAAGGCCGCTTCTTTGATTTCTACAACGCGGCGCACGGGCACCTGGAGCAGACCGGCATCGCTTTTTCCACCGACTTGCTGCACTGGATGCGTTATCCAGCCAACCCGGTCATTCGCGACCGGCCCGGCGGTTACGACGCGGCGATCTGTTCCGACCCGAAGGTGTATCGAGATGGCGACCACTGGACAATGTTCTACTTCGGCGTCGGCCACGGCACGGCGAGCATCATGATCGCGTTTTCGCGCGACCTGATGCATTGGACCTCCGACTCCATCCCCCTCTACCAGGGCGGAGGCAATCCCTCCGGTCTGGACAAGGCCTACGCCCACAAGGTTTCCCTGGTGTACAACCCGAAAAATGACACGTTTTACCTGTTCTACTGCGCGGTGCCCGGCGTGAAAGGCGTCATCACCGGCGGACGCGGCATCGGCTTGATCACCAGCCAACCGCTGAAGGATGTTTCACCGTAAAAATGATTCACTGGCGAAGTGGTATTTCCCGCTGCCGACATTCAAAACCGCATAGCCGCCTTCCATGCCGCGGAATTTTATGTCGCGGACGTTGGCGGCGAACATGCCGCCTTCATAAACGCGGTTGATACCTTTTGCCGGCACATACACCGTGGCGGTAGCGTTCACCGGGACCGTGATGTGCCAGTCGAAATTGGCCCGGTTCCGGCGCCACTCGCTGACGATCATGCCGTAGGGCGAGAGATGCGCGGCCCCGACGAAGGTTAATCCGCCAACCGGATGGGGTTTCATGATGATGTGTTTGAAGCCGGGTGCGGCCGGATCGGATTTGATCCCGGCGAGGTCTTCGTAGAGCCAGGTCACGAGGTCGCCGACGAGCATGACGTGGTTGTGCGAATTCATTTCGGGATCGGCGGTGTTGCCGTTCCACAGTTCCCAGATGGTGGTTGCCCCGTGCTCCACCATGTAACCCCAACTCGGATAGGTTTGCTGCGTGGCGATGGTGAACGCCAGGTCGGGCCGGCCGTTGTCTGTCAACACACGCATCAAGTACTGGCCGCCGACCAAGCCGGTGCCAACGTGCCCATGGCCCTCGTTCACAATCTTGTCCACCAGATGCTCGAAAATGCGCCGGCGCATGTCGTCGGGCACCATGCCGAACGCCAGCGGCAGCACGCAGGAGGTCTCGCTGCCATTGTCGTATTGGCCGAGTTTGCGGTTGAGAATCCGCTTGTTGAACGCCGTCTTCAGCGTTTCGGCCAACGCATGAAAATGTCCGGCGTCCCCGGTTTTGCCGAGCCAATCCGCGTCCCCTTCCATCAGGCGGCAATCGTGGTAAAAATAGGCGGTCGCCAGCAATGCCCCGGCCGTGTGGCGGCTGGGATCTTTGCTGATGATCGTCGTGGAATTCCTCGGCGGCACGCACCAATCGCCGTAACTGTCCTTGGCGATGATGCCGTTGGTGAGATAGCGCCGCGCCATGTAGTCCATCCACTTCTTCACGCAGGCGAAATGCCGCGCCATGACGCGCGTGTCACCGAACTGTTGGCGCAGCATTTGCGGGACGATGATGGAAGTGCTGGGCCAGACGACGTCGTCGGAATAGATCGGCCAGTAGGCGGGAGCCACGTCCGGCACGCTGCCGCCGGGCCGCTGGGCATCCGCCATGTCCTGGAGCCATTTGGCGTAGAGCGCGTCGGTGTCGAACAGGTAGCTTTCGCCCCTCGATTCCTCCGACCGGTCGCCGAGCCAGCCCTGCCGCTCGTCGCGCTGCGGACAGTCCGTCGGGATGCTGTGATAATTGCCGCGCACGCCCCAGACGACGGCCCGATAGATCCGGTTGAGCAACGGATTGGAACACTCGAAAACCCCGTTGGTCGAAAGATCATCGTTCACGATCCGGCCCTCGATGGAATCCAGACCCGGCTTGCCCGGGAAACCGGTGACTTCGACGTACCGGAACCCATGAAAAGTAAAGCGCGGCTCCCAGATTTCCGTCCCCCGCCCTTTCAACGTGTACAGGTCCGTGGCCCGCGCGCCGCGCAGGTTTGCCCGATAAAGGGTGCCGTCCGGCTCGAGAACCTCGGCAAAGCGAAGTCTCACGCGGGTGCCGGCGGGGCCTTTGACCTTCAGCCGCGCCCAGCCGACCATGTTCTGGCCCATGTCATAGACATACACGCCCGGTTTCGGCTCGGTCATCGCCACGGGCTTGAGCATGCCGGTGACACGGACGGGTTCAATCATTTGCGCCGAGACCGCGCCGGCGGGGGCCTTGACCATTTGCGCCGACCGCCACGTTGAGGCGTCAAATCCCGGCCGGGTCCAGCCGGGAAATTCCTTGCGGGCGTCGTAATCCTCGCCGTCATAATCGTTGTTGGCGACAATCGGCCCGTTGGTCGTCAACATCCAGGAGCCGTCGCTGACAATGTTCGTGACCGAGCCGTCTCCACATTCCACCCGGAGCTGCAACAGCAATTTGGGCCAGCCGAAATTCACCGTGCCCGTGAAAACCCGGCTGCGGTCCGCGTAATACCGCCCGTTGCCCAGCACCACGCCCATGGCGTTGGCGCCGCGCCGCAGTTGTTTTGTGACGTCATACGTGACATAAAACACGCGCTTGTTGTATTGCGCGAACGCCGGCGACAGGACCGCATCGCCCACTTTCCGGCCATTCAAATACAATTCCGACCAGCCCAACCCGCAAAAGGAAACCGTGGCGCGTTGAATTTTCTTCCCGATGCTGAATCCTTTCCGCAGCCAGCGCGCGGGCTGGCGGCGCGATTCGGGGATGCGGACGTTGCCCCAAGGCGCCATGCCGACCGGGCCGAGGACCTTGGCCGATGTCCAGGCGGAGTCCTCGAAGTCGGGCGTGTTCCAGTTGGTGGGGTTGTGGTCGGAAGCCTCCCAACGTCCGTCGGTGGGGACGAGCAGCGGCGGGCCGTGGGCAAATTTCACCGTCAGCAATCCGACCACGCCCGCCGGGTTCGCATTCGTGCCTTTGTTGTCACCGGTGAGCGCGATGACGTTGGTGCCCGGCTGGAGGCGATACGTAACATCATTATACTTGACGGAATGGTAGCCGGCGCGGGCGCCCAGGTCGCGGCCGTTGAGCCAGCCTCGGCATTCATTGTCGCCCGCATAGACAAAGCTGGCGCGCTGAATCTCGCGGTCGGACGGAATCACCACCACGCGGCGGAAATATCGTTCACCCGGCGGCGCGGACTTTTCCGGCTCGCCTTCAGGAAACCAAATCCAACGGGCGCCGGTGAGGTAATTGGTGACCGTCACGCCGTCGAGACCGATCCATTTGGCATGCCAGTCGGCAGGCTCAAGCAGCCCCATGCTCCATTCCGCCGGGCTGCTCCACGCGCTCTCTTTGCCGCCCCGGTCCCAAACCCGGACCTTCCAGAAGCACTGCTCGTTGGACACGAGCGGCTTGCCCGCATAGGGCACCTGGATGGATTGGTCGGAGGCCACCTTGCCGCTGTCCCACAGATCCCCGTTGCCCGCCTTGAGCTTCGCCGGGCTGCTGGCAACCAAGACCCGCCAGGCGGTCTGTCCTTGGTCTCGGTCGTTGGAATTGAGCATCCAACTCAGTCGCGGTTGCACGGCGTCAATGCCCAGTGGATTCTTCAGCGACTCGCAACGCAAGTGCGCAACGGTCACCGCCCCCAAGGCGGCGGGAGCGAAGGCGAAGGCCATGGCCAGCAGAAGCAGAGCGAAGGCGATCGCCAGCAGCAGGCGGACGGCTTGCCCGGCGGCCATCCGGGTCCGGTCAGTTTGGCTCATCGGGTGAGAATATCTCCGCGGCCTTGCGGTGTCGAGAATGTGAATCCCGGCAAAACTCTTGCGTTTTCTGACAGGCGCCGTTAAACGGTTTTATCTCCGGTTGGTTTCGTCTATCCTGGAGCCCGATGATGATTCGACAATTCGGAACCTTCGCCGGCGCGCGCCGATGGCGCCCGGCTTGGAGCGCCGCGCTCGCGACGGCGCTGCTTGGGCCCTGGGGGGTCAATGCCGGAGCACCGGGCCTGATGAAATCCGAATTCATTTTCACCAACGCGCCGTTTCCGTCCTGTCATGCCTCGACCATCGCCGAAACCCAATCCGCTCTGGTGGCGGCGTGGTTCGGCGGCACGCGCGAGCGGAATCCGGACGTGGGGATCTGGCTCGCGCGCGACCTGGATGGCCGCTGGACCGCGCCGGTGGAGGTCGCAGACGGCGTCGCCTCGCCGACGAAACGCTATCCCTGCTGGAACCCGGTGCTCTTCCAGCCGCGGACCGGCCCGTTGCTGCTCTTTTACAAGGTCGGCCCCAGTCCAGCCACGTGGTGGGGCGTGATGATGACCTCCGCAGACGACGGCAAAACCTGGAGCACGCCGCATCGCCTGCCGGACGGAATCCTGGGACCGATCAAGAACAAGCCGGTGCAACTTGCCGACGGCGACATCCTGTGCGGCTCAAGCACCGAAGGTCGGGACGGCTGGCGGGTGCATTTCGAGCGCACCGGCGATTTGGGGACAACCTGGACGGCAAGCCCGCCCGTGAACGACGGCAAAACCATCGCCGCCATCCAGCCCAGCATCCTGTTTCACGGCGGCGAAACGCTTCAGGCCGTCGGCCGGACCTTGCAGGGAAAAATTTTCCAAATCTGGTCCCACGACAACGGCCAGACGTGGGGGCGGATGACCTTGACTTCGCTGCCCAATCCGAATTCGGGCATTGACGCGGTAACGCTGCGGGACGGCCGGCAGCTCCTGGTGTACAATCATGCCACCCGCACCCGCGCCGACAAGGGACGCAGCCCGCTCAACGTGGCGGTCTCCCGGGACGGCGCGCATTGGGAGGCGGCATTGACGCTGGAGGACGAACCCGGCCGGGAGTTCCCGTATCCGGCGGTCATTCAAACCCGTGACGGGCTGGTGCGCGTCACCTACACCTGGAAACGCAAGCGGATCAAATACGTGGTGATTGATCCGCAAAAACTCCAGCTTCATCCCATCGTGAACGGCCTCTGGCCGAGGTAGCGCGTCGCGACAAAAACGTCCGCTCGCGCTCGGCTCCCGTGGTTTGCGGATGGACTCCGGAGCGGCCCAAAAAAATCGGACCGGCAACGGTGCCACGCGGGCCGCGCGGCGCCCTCCCGCCACCCGCCACGCGAGGACGGGTCCTGTCATTTTTAGCAAATGATTTGACACTTTTTACATTCCCCGTTTACCAGCGAGATCGCTATTGTAACATAGAATTCTCACTAATGTAATATGCACAAGTCCCGAAACGGGTCATTCCGGCTGCCAGGCGCCGCCGGCGCCGCAATGAAAAGTCCGGAAGGGCATTCCCGCGCGCGAGGTTTTACCCTGATTGAATTGCTGGTGGTGATTGCGATCATTGCCATCCTGGCCGCGATGCTCCTGCCGGCGCTGGCCCTGGCGAAGCAGAAGGCGCAGGGGACCCAATGCATGTCCAACACCAAGCAATTGATGCTCGGATGGATCATGTACGCCGGGGACAACAATGACCGGCTGGTGCCCTATAAATCCTGGGTGGGCGGGAGCATGGATTGGACGGCCAACTCGGACAACACCAACACAGAACTGCTGGTGGGTCGGGGAGCCCTGCTGGGGCCTTACGTCAAGTCCACCCGGATTTACAAATGTCCGGCAGACCGCTACCAGTCCGCCGCGAATCCGGGGCCGCGGGTCCGCAGTTATGCCATGAACGGGGCGATGGGCGGAGGCAATTCCGGTCCGACCGTCGAAGGCACCAGCCCGGGCAACCGGCAGTACTATGGTTCGGCGAGCAGTTCCTATGGAGCCAAGACCGACGCCGACAAGATGGAGGATTTGCTGCATCCGTCCGATGTCTTTGTGATCCTGGACGAACAAGCCGACAGCATCAACGACGCGGCCTTCATGTTCAACCCGGGCGCCCCGCCGGGCCAGGAGCGCTGGCGCGATCTCCCCGCCAGCTATCACGACGACGCCGGCAGTTTTTCCTTCGCCGACGGCCATTCACAAATCCACAAGTGGGTCGAGCGGAGTGGCATCAACAAGACTATTTATCCGGTGTTGATGAAGAGTTATGGCGCCAACAGCAGCAGCACGCCTTGGGGAAGCGTGAATCTGGGCGTCAGCCGGGACTACGAATGGATGGATGACCACATGCCCTACAAATGAGCCTATTTCCGCGCCAGACGACACCACGCCACGCGAACCCAAAGCCGGCTTTAACAGAAGATGCCACCCCGAGCAAACCTCAACCAGACACCCAAACGCCCAACCAAAACGCAACGACCATGAACGAACGACACCCCCATCACGGCAACCGCCGCGAATTCAGCCGAGGCCCCGGATTAAGAACCGTTTTGCCGGTAAACGCCAAGCTTGCCACCTTCGGATTGGTGCTGGCTGCGTTGGCGGCTTCGCTCCGGGCGCAACAGGTTACCGTGGTCGGCCAGCCGGTGCGAGCCACCGTGCCGGTCAATGACAACGGTTCAACCGAAATTTCCTGCGCGATCACGGTCACCACCAATGGCCTGAATTCGGTGGATGCCAATGGCAATTGGGTCATCAACCCCATCACGTTAAGCGCCACGGCCCCGCCGGCCATTCCCGCCGGACTGTCGTTCGCCTTCACGGACACAAACGGCAATGCCCTCGCGGAAATCACGCCGGTCATTTCCACCAACGTCGCCGCCGTCACCACGAATGTCCTGCTGTGGGTCAATACCACCAACGTCGCGGAAGGAATCTATCCCTTCAGTCTCAACACCGGGGGCGCGGCGACGGACACCCTGTGGCTGACCTTGCAAGTGGCGCATATTTGGAGCGGCCAGGATTCCACCAACGGCGTCTCGGCAGATCTCGCCGATGCTGGGAATTGGAACGGCGGAAACGTGCCCGGTCCCACTGGCGACGTGGTGATCACGGACGCCGGCAGCTTGGGCAGCAGCGACACGACCACAAACATTTTGATTTCCGGCGACATGGAGATCGGCTCCTTCCGTCAGGCCATCACGTCGGGAAACACCAGTCGGGATAATATCGGGATCAACCCGGGCGCCACGCTTTCCGTAACCGGCACCAATGGATTTTCGGCGGGGTTGAGGGACGCTTCAGACGCCTACCAGAAATGGGAGCTTACGTTCACGGGAGACGAGGGCACCCTGGTCCTGAGCAACCAGAACGCGGACCTAGACACTTTTGCCATTGAGAATCAGACGCCGCTGTTGGACCTGAGCAGTCTGGGCACATTTATCGCCGATCTGCGTCAAATGCATTTCGATGACTACCGCGCCTACCCCAACTACGACAACATGGCCGACAATGGATACAGCGGCTCCGCTTTGCCGCGGCGCCTGCCTGTGCCCGAAGTCCATTGGGCGCGCACGAACATTGTGCACCTGAATTTCTCCGGCGACCCGGACAATTGGACCAACCCGGCGTTTCATCAATACTCGATGATCATCGGAAACAACACCGGCCGCGGCGGCAGCACTCAAAGGCATCACACCTGGTTCGGCATTTCAAATTTGTTCGAGATGAACAGCATCTGCTTCGCGGGATCCGGGGTGGCGATGGATCAAAGCTCCGGGGCGGCGGCGTTTAACTCCGCGTTCACCGCGGACAATCCCATCGCGGTTTTCCGCGGTCCCAACGGCCTGAGCGATCGCCTGGCCATGTTCGCCATCGCGGACAATTCCGGCGAAGACTCCTCCGGCAGTTCCACCAAAGCCATTGTGGATTTCACCGGAGGCACGGTGGACGCCCTGGTGGACCGTCTCTATCTCGCGCGCGACCGGACCAACGCCAACGGCGGATACGCCCGCGCCGAGATGGACATGGGCGCCGGCACGTTCGATGCCAACCAGGTTATTCTCGGCTATCAAGGCGAGGGCAACAACTATGGCAACAACGAGGATTATTGCCAGGGCATCCTGGTGGTGGACAGCAATGGCGTCTTCCGGGCGAACGATGCGATTGATCTGGGCTACACCACGGCGGACGCCACCAACAACAGCTCCTCCACGGCCAACGCGTCGGCCGGTTACGGCCAGATTACGGTCAACGCGGGCGGCACCGTCGTGGCCAACGTCATTCGCGTCGGCGGCGTCACCAAGCTGTCCGAAAACAACACCATCACCATCAATGGCGGCAACCTCGTTGTCTCCAACACGATTGCCGGCGCTGACAAGTATTTGACGGGCTTGACCGTCGAAAATGGCGGCGCGTTGACGCTGTTTCTGAACGGCACCAACACGACGCCTTACGTTTACACCACCAACCTGGTCACCTCGGGCGCCGCCACCATCGCCATTGCGGGCGTCACCAACCTGACGCTTCCGGCCCAGGTGCCGCTCATCCAATACGCCGCCGGAACGCCGACCTTTGGCGTCAGCCTGCCCTCGGGATACAGCGGGGCCATCATCAACAACGGCCCCGGCAGCACGATTGACGTGTATATCTCCGCGGGCGCGCCGAAATCCCTGGTCTGGCGCGGCTACGTCAATTCCGACTGGGACACGACCACCAAGAACTGGCTGGACTTGAACACCGGATTGCAAACCAACTTCGCCGACCTGGACAACGTTTCATTTGACGACGGCGCCGGAGTCCCCAGCACGGTTAATCTCGCGGCGGCGAACCTCATTCCCACCAGCGTCAGCATGAACAACAGCTCCTTGAATTACACTCTCGGCGGCTCCGGGACCATTTCCGGAAGCGCCACGCTGACCAAGAGCGGCGCCGCTTCCCTGGACATCGAAGCCAACACGACATTGACGGTGGCGCTCAATCAAGGCCTCTTGACCGGGGCCGGAATCATCAATTCCGCCGTCATTGCCTCGAGCGCGATGATGAACTACTCGGGCACGGTCAGCGCCGGGGTGGTTTGCGCCGGGTTGGTCGTCAATTCAGGCACCATCAATGGCCTGGTGGATGTGCAGGCCGGCGGCGTGTTCACCAATTTGAGCACTCTCGACGGGCCGTTCACCCTCGAATCGGGTTCGTTCCTGGAGAACGACGGCACGATGAACGGCGTGGGGCCGACGGCGACGGTGAACGTCAACGCCTTGCTGTTGAATAACGGCAACATCAGCGACTCCGGCGTGGCCGGCGGCGGCACCGTCCAAATGTATGGCACGCTGGAAGACACTGGCGCGGGCAGCATCACCTTGCTCCGTTTGAACATTCTGCCGGGCGCGCTGTTCATCCCCGGCGGCGACGGCATCGGCACGACAACGGTCGCATCCGACGGCGTGGGCACGTATCCCGGACGGTTGAGTCTCAATGCCGGCTCGACCACCATTTTGAAAGCGGACCCGGGCGCGTCGTCCAACACGGTGGTGCGCCCGGATCACGTGGATTTCGGTCCCAGCCAGAAATACCAGTCACAGGATGGCTGCACGCTGTTGATCACCAACGTGAGCGCGACGCCTTTTGCCGCCGGACAGGTGTTTAACCTTTTCGACAACGACTTCGGCGGCGATCAGATTTTCAACACCGGGGCCTCCACCAACGCCTTCCCGATCATCGAACCCCCGACGCCGGGGCCCGGATTGTCCTGGGATTTGAGCCAGCTCTGGCCGAACGGCTACATCGGGGTCGTCGCCACGCCCGTCGCGCCGCTGACGAACAGTTTCGAGGTCGTTTCCGGCGCCGTGGTGGCAAACCTGTCCTGGTCGCCGTCTCAACTGGGCTGGGTCTTGGAGACGCAACAAAACCCGTTAAGCGTCGGCCTGAGCACCAACTGGGTCCGCATCAATGGAACCTCAACGGTGACCTCGATGTCCATCACCAATGTCCTCGGCAACAACGTCGTGTTTTACCGGCTGGTCTATCCCTAAACGAACTGCTAGAGGAATTGGCGCCCTTGGGTTTGTTTGCCGAGCCGGGGTTGAGTTGAAACTTGGCCCCGGCTCGTGTTTTACAAACGACAGGCGGCGCCGGCAGCAAACGACTTGGGGCTTGTTTTTTATGGAGAAGAGAGTTGTTCTGTTACACCGGACATCAATTGCCAAAGCGGCAGCCGTCCTGGGGTGGGTTCTGATCGGGGTCTGTGCGAGTCCCGCGCGCGAAAGCTGGCCGGTGCCCGCCGGCGCGGACCTGCGCCGCCAGCAGGAATTCAAGCAGCACCAGCAGGAAGTCCGCCGGCGCATCCAGCCCGAAATGCAGGAATGGGCCAAGCGGGGGAAACCGTTCATTCCCTGGGCGGCCAAGCCGGAGGACCTGCCTCAAGCCAAGGTGCCCGCCTTTCCCGGAGCCGAAGGCGGCGGAGCATTCAGTTTCGGCGGGCGCGGCGGAAAGATTTATGTCGTGACCAACCTGAATGACAACGGTCCGGGATCGTTTCGCCAAGCCTGCGAAGCCGCCGGGCCACGCATCGTCGTCTTCAACGTCGCGGGCATCATTCATCTCAAGATGCCCATTTACATCGAGGCGCCTTACATCACGATTGCCGGTCAGACGGCCCCGGGCGATGGGATTTGCATTGCGGACCAAGGCATCGTGGATGACGCCCATGACGTTGTGATTCGCTACGTCCGCTTCCGGCGCGGCAATACCGACATCTTCAACCGCCATGGCTGCCACTATGGCAATCCCGTCGGCAACATCATCATTGACCATTGTTCGGCAAGTTGGGGCGAAGACCAAAACCTGGACACCTATCGCCACATGTATAAGCCGGCTATGGGCGGTCCGGCGCTCAAGCTTCCCAGTGTCAATGTTACCATCCAATGGTGCATCAGCAGCGAGGCGCTCAACACTTACAACCACGCCTTTGGCGGCGATTGGGGCGGGCGAAACACCCTGTTCGACCACAATCTCTTCGCCTGCAACACGGGCCGCAACCCCAGCATCGCCATGACTTACGATTTCAATTTCGTCAACAACGTGTTGTTCAATTGGCGTCATCGCTCGGTGGACGGCGGCGACAAGAACAGTCGGATTAACGTGATCAATAATTACTACAAACCCGGTCCGGCGACGCTGGACAACCCGGTGCGCTGGCGCATTTTGGAACCGGCTCAAAGCTGGAGCAAATCCCATCCGGTGAGCCGTTGGGGCAAGGCGTACGTGGCCGGCAATATCGTGGAAGGGTATCCCAAGGTGACTGCGGACAACTGGGACGGCGGCGTGCAATTCAACGTGGCGCCGAACGAGTTGCCCGACGGCGCCATCGCCAAGGGTATGATAGACAACGCGGCCCGGCTCAGGCAGATCATCGCTCAGGTCCGCGTGGACAAACCGTTCCCGATGCCGCCGGTGAGGATTCAATCGGCGCAGGTCGCTTATGAATCCGTGTTGGCCAAAGCGGGCGACACCCTGCCGCGGCGAGACGCGGTGGACCAGCGCATCATCCAAGAGGTCAGAACCGGGAAGGTCTGGAGTGAAGGCCGGGAATTCACGCCGCCGCACCGAAAGGGTCTGCCCAAAAACGACATCGGCATCGCCGGCAACGGCATCATCACCGACATCAGCCAGGTCGGCGGTTATCCCGAATACGAGGGCGAGGCGGCCAAAGATTTGCGCACGGACGGCATTCCCCTGTGGTGGAAGATCAAGTATCATTTGAACACCAACGACGTGGCGCTGGCTTCCGAAGATTTGAAGGGCGACGGCTACACCGTCATGGACAAATACCTCGACGGTCTGGACCCGAACCGCAAAATTGATTGGGGCGATCCGCATAGCAACGTCAACACGTTGACTGCCGCGGATTTTCAGGCGCCGGCCAAATGAGAAGTTCCGGGCGCGGGTCGCCGGCGGCCTTCCGCGGGTGCATCGGTGGGAGAACAAGATGAAACTGCCATTGACCGGAATCGTGCCGCCGCTGGTCACGCCGTTGCGCGACCGCGATCGGCTGGACTTGCCAGGACTCGAGCGGCTCATCGAACACGTCCTGGCCGGCGGCGTGAACGGCCTGTTCATCCTGGGCACCACCGGCGAGGGACCGAGCCTGGGTTACCGCCTGCGCCGCGAACTGGTCGAGCGGGTCTGCCGCCAGGTGAACCATCGCGTGCCGGTTCTGGTCGGCGTCACCGACACCGCCTTCGTCGAGTCCGTGGGCCTGTCGCGCCACGCGGCGGAGTGCGGCGCCGACGCGGTTGTCACCGGCCCGCCCTATTACATGCCTGAAGGCCAGCCCGAACTGCAGGAGTGGCTGGAGCATCTTGTTCCTGAACTGCCGTTGCCGCTCCTGCTCTACAACATGCCATCGCTGACGAAGGTCTCCTACGAATTGGGAACCGTCCGCCGCGCCCTGGACAATCCTCGCGTCATCGGCCTCAAGGACAGCTCCGGCGATTTGAGTTATTTCAAAAAAGTGGTTGCTCTTTCAAAACAGCGTCCGGAGTGGACCCTTCTCATCGGTCCGGAGGGAAAACTGCTCGAGGGGCTGCGGCTCGGCGGGGGTGGCGGCGTGAACGGCGGGGCAAACTTGTTTCCGAAGCTTTATGTCCGGCTTTGTGTGGCCTTCCAGCGCGGCGACCTGGCGCGCGCGGCAACTCCAAAGGCAGGTGCGATGGGTCGGCCATTCGCTCTATCACGTCGGCCGGCATCCGTCGGCGGTCATCAAGGGCATCAAATGCGCGCTGAAGTGCCTCGGCATCTGCGACGATTTCATGGCCGAACCGTTCCACCGTTTTCGCGGCGGCGAGCGCAAATTGGTCAAGGCGCGGATGAAGAAAATCGAAGCGGATTTGTCCAAACTGGAACTGGAATGAGAGCGGCGCCGCCAGTTCAAATTGCCCTGGCCCTGATGATTTTCGGCCCAAAATTGAACGCCGCCCTTTGTGACGTCCTCAACCCGTCCGCGTTTGCACATTACGTCGCATGTTTTAATTCCATGGAGGACGAAAATGTCACCAACGCCATTCCCAACGCGGATTCCTGGAACTGGCTCCGGCGGGAAATACCGTTTTTCGCGTGCCCCGACCGGGAAGTCGAGGAAATGTATTATTTCCGCTGGTGGTCATTTCGGAAACACCTGGTCCGGACGCCGCAGGGTTTTGTGCTCACTGAATTTTTGACGCCCGTGTCCTGGGCGGGCGCCTACGACACCATCAGTTGCGCCGTCGGCCATCACCTGATGGAGGGGCGCTGGCTCCACAATCAAACCCATCTCGACGATTACATCCTATTCTGGCTCCGCGGCGACCACGGGCGGCCGGAGCAGCATTTTCACAAATACAGCAGTTGGTTTGAGTGGGCCGTTTACGAGCGGTACCTGGTGACCGGCGACAAGACGTTCCTTGCCAATTTGCTGTGCGATTTTGTCGCCGATTACCGTCGCTGGGAACCGGAGCATCTGACGCCCGGCGGACTCTTCTGGCAATACGACGTCCGCGACGGGATGGAAGAATCCATCAGCGGCTCCCGCCACAACAAAAATCTGCGGCCGACCATCAACAGCTACATGTTCGGCAACGCCCGCGCCATCGCCGCCATCGCCCGACTGGCCGGCAACAAACAAATCGCCGGGGAATTCGACGCCAAGGCCGCGCAATTGAGAAGGCTCCTGGAACGGAATTTATGGAACGACAGGGACAAATTTTTTGAAGTCCGACTCGAGGGCGGACAACTTTCCAACGTGCGCGAGGAGATCGGTTTCATCCCGTGGTATTTCGAACTGCCCGAGCCGGGCCACGGTTACGAAGCGGCCTGGGCGCAATTGACCGACCCCAAAGGTTTCCAGGCGCCTTACGGCATCACCACAGCCGAGCGGCGCAGCCCGCAGTTCCACTCCCACGGCTACGGCCATTGCGAATGGGACGGCGCGGTCTGGCCCTTCGCCACCTCGCAAACCCTCACCGCCTTGGCCTGCGTCCTCCGCGACTATCCGCAACACACCGTCACCCGCCGTGACTATTACGACGCCTTTCTCACCTACGTCAAAAGCCAGCACGCCGGCGGCAAGCCCTACATCGGCGAATACCTCGACGAGACCACCGGGCAATGGATCAACGGCAAGGGCGGACGCAGCCGTTACTACAACCACTCCACGTTCGCCGACCTGCTGATCACCGGCGTGGTCGGACTCGTGCCGCGCGCGGATGACGTCCTGGAAGTGGATCCACTGTTGCCCGAGGGCGTTTGGAATTGGTTCTGCCTCGACGGTGTGAGATATCACGACCATGACCTGACAATCATCTGGGACAAAACCGGCGAACACTTCCATCGCGGCCGGGGGTTGACGGTGCTGGCCGAAGGAAAGGAAATTGCCCACGCAGATCAATTGGCCAGGTTGACCGGAACGCTCCCGTGAAAAAGTTCTTCCTTTTAATTTTTCTTGGAACGGTTCTGGCCGCAAGCGCCGCGCCGGCAAAATTGTCCCCCGTCATTTCCGTTGGCAGGAACGGGCGCCTGGTTTATTACCCGGACGAACGGGGCAACCGCATCCCGGATCTTTCCCACTGCGGCTACGCCGGCGGAAACCGGCCGATTCCCGACGCGCCGGTCAAAATCGTCGTCCGGCCGGCGCCGGGTGACGAAACGAAACGAATTCAGAAAGCAATTGATTACGTCGCCGCGTTGCCGCCGGATGCCAACGGCCTGCGCGGCGCCGTGCTGCTGCTGAAAGGCCGTCACGAGGTGGATGGCGGTCTGCACCTCACCCGTTCCGGCGTGGTGTTGCGCGGCCAGGGCATGGGCACGAACGGCAGCGTGCTGGTTGCCGCGGGGAATGGCCGTCGCACGCTCATACGCATCGTTGGTCGGGATGATTGCACTGTTCAAACCAATCCACTGTGGCAAATCTCGGACGGCTATGTCCCTGTCGGCGCGACGAGTTTTCATCTCAAGGATGCAAAAGGACTGAAAGTCGGCGACACGATTGACGTCATCCGACCCTGCACCCGGGCATGGATTGAGCGACTGGGCATGACGCAATTTGGCGGCGGCTTCGGCGATTGGCGGCTGGTCTGGCATCCCGGCAGCCGGAACCTGGTTTGGGACCGGGTCGTCACGGCGATTGATGGCAATCGTGTGACGGTGGACGCGCCGATCACGACCGCCCTCGAAACCAAATTTGGCGGCGGTTATGTGGAAACCTATTCCTGGCCCGGCCGCATCCACGACGTGGGCGTGGAAAACCTGCGGCTGGAGTCCGCCTGCAACCCGGACAATCCCAAGGATGAAAGTCATTCGTGGATGGCCATCACCATGGAAAACACGGACAACGCCTGGGTCCGGCAGATCACGGCGGAGCACTTCGCCGGCTCGCTCGCGGCTGTTTACGAAAGCTGCAAATGGGTGACCATCGAGGATTGCCTGTCGTTCGCCCCGGTCTCGGAAGACGGCGGGTACCGGCGGAACACGTTTTTCACGATGGGTCAGATGACATTGTTCCTGCGGTGCTGGGCCGAGCACGGGCGACACGATTTTTCCGCCGGCTACTGCGCCCCGGGGCCCAATGCTTTTGTGCAATGCGAGGATTACGAGGCGTTGCGCGACAGCGGGCCGATTGAAAGTTGGGCCTCGGGCGTGCTCTACGACAACGTGCGGATTGACGGCAATGGCCTGACCTTGGGCAACCGGCACGACCAGGCGCAGGGCGCCGGCTGGGCCGCCGCAAACTGTGTGTTGTGGCAATGCGACGCGGCCCAAATCACCTGCGAAAATCCACCCGCAGCGCAAAATTGGGCCTTCGGCTCCTGGGGCGAATTCAACGGCGACGGCATCTGGCGGCATTCCAACGAATTCATCAAGCCGGACAGCCTTTACGTCGCACAGGTGGCGGACCGGCTCGGCCCGGCCGCCGCCGCGCGCATCCCGCTCATGTCGCGGTCCGGCAACGGCTCGAGCAATCCGTCGGTCCGGGAGGCCGCGAAACTCACCACGGAGTCCAACCAACCGGGGCCGCAACTCTCAAATTACATCGCGGCGGCGTCTCAGCGCGATCCCATTCCCTGCGAACCGGGCCACGCGACCAGCGTTGATCTCATCCCAACTCCCAACTCCCGACTCCCAACTCCCAACTCGACAATTTCCCTCACCAACGGCTGGCTGGTTTGCAACGGCCGGCTGCTCATCGGCCGCTGCGCGCAGGTGAACTGGTGGCGCGGCAACATCCGGCCCAACGAAGCGGCGAGGTTCGGCGTCAACTTGACGCGGTTCGCGCCCGGACGCGACGGGCCGGGGTTGACCGACGATTTGAATGCGGTCGCCGACGGCATGGTCGCGCGGGGCGAGGCGGCGCTGGATTATCATTATGGCCTCTGGTACGACCGCCGCCGCGAGGGCCACGAGCGCACGCGCGAAATGAACGGCGGTGTCTGGCCGCCCTTTTACGAGCAGCCCTTCGCGCGCAGCGGCATCGGCACGGCGTGGGACGGCTTGAGCAAGTACGATCTGACCCAATACAACCCGTGGTATTGGCGCCGGCTCCGACAGTTTGCCGAAATTTGCGACCGGCGCGGGTTGGTTCTGTTCAACGAGGATTATTTTCAACACAACATCCTCGAGGCCGGGGCGCACTGGGTGGATTGCCCGTGGCGGACGGTCAACAATATCAATCACACCGGCTTTCCCGAACCGCCGCCGTTTGCCGGCGACAAGCGCATCTTCATGGCGCGGCAATTTTACGACGTGACCCATCCCGTCCGCTGCGCCCTGCATCGCGCCTACATCCGCCAATGTCTGAATAATTTCACCAACAACGCGAATGTGATTCAATTCACCGGCGGCGAATTCACCGGGCCGTTGAGCTTCATGCAATTCTGGCTGGACACGATTGGCGAATGGGAACGCGCAACCGGGCATAAGGCGCTGCTGGCGCTCTGTTGCACGAAGGATGTGCAGGACGCCATTCTGGCTGATCCCAAACGCAGCGCCATCGTCAACGTGATTTGTTTTCGCTATTGGTGGAAAACGAACAAAGGCCCGTTCGCGCCAGGAGGCGGCGAAAATCTCTCCCCGCGCCAGTTTGAACGGCGGTGGAAAGGCGGCCCGCCCACGGACGCGGACTTGGCCGCGATGGCGGCCGAATACCGGCCGCGCTGCCCCACCCAAGCCATCATTGCCTGCGGCGAAGACGTCGGCTTTCAAGGGTCATGGGCCTTCGTCTGCGCCGGCGGCTCCCTGCCGGACCTGCCGCAGACGACCGACGAGCGCCTGCTTTCCGCCATCCCGCAAATGAGCCCCTGGCCCGTCGCGTCGAATGAAATGCAGCGCGTGTTGCGCCAGACCGGGAAACAGTATTTGGTCTGGTCCTCGGACCGGGCCCTCCATGAATTGGACTTGTCACGAGAATCCGGTTCCTTCCAAGTGTGCGTGGTTGACCCACGGACCGGACGGGTTGCGCCGCAACCCGGCATGGTTCAGGGTGGACACACCGTCAGCTTGCCGCCGGGAGTGGTCTGGCTCATCAGCAAATGAATTTCGTGAAACCTTCGACTTTGCTCTTAACCGTGTTTCGAGTCAGGCCGCCTTCAGCAAGGCCCTCGCCCCGGGGGCGTCAAAACGAAGGCGGGTTCCCCGCCTTCCCCTTCTTGATCGCCTGCGTGTTCTTTCTTTTGCTCCCCGCCCGCGCGGAAAGCATTTTTATTGTTGCGCCGTCGAACGCTGCGCCGCGCGTCGTGTTTGGAGCTGAACGGCTGGCCGCGGCACTCAAGGCGGTCGGAACGGATGCGAAAATTATCCGGTCGGGAGAAACTCCGGGCCGGAGGATCTGGATCACCCTGCTGCCGCCACCGGGAATCGCGGACGAAGGCTTCACGCTGAAACATCAGACGGCCGATGAAGACTTCACCATCCTGGGTGATGATGACAGCGGCGCGCTCTACGGTTGTCTGGAACTGGCCCGGCGAATACGTGCGGCCGACGGACTACCGGACAAACTCTACTTCCACGACGCGCCGGTGATGCGCCTGCGCGGCACCTGTGTCGGGATGCAGAAGACCCGCATCCTGCCAGGCCGCCGTGTCTATGAGTACCCGTACATGCCGGCTTTGTTCCCCTGGTTCTATGACAAGCAGATGTGGACGGAGTATCTGGACTTCCTGGTCGGGAACCGTTTTAACACGCTCTATCTCTGGAGCGGCCACCCCTTCGCGTCGCTGGTGCGGCTGAAAAAGTATCCCGAGGCCGTCGAGGTGCCCGACGACGTCTTCCGAA